>CAKSAY010000005.1 GCA_934438055.1 uncultured Oscillospiraceae bacterium
CAGCTTACGCTACATTATTGGCAAAGCCAATGTTTTGCCTCCGCAAAAGCAATTGATGTTGAAATGTTTTTTGGAAAGATTTTTTGTAAAAAATCTCTCATTTACATTATAACACAATTGTAATGCAGCTTACGCTACATTATTGGCAAAGCCAATGTTTTGCCTCCGCAAAAGCAATTGATGTTGAAATGTTTTTTGGAAAAAATTTTTTAAAGATCCCTTGTTTACATTATAGCATAACGAAAATTTGAAGACAATAGACGAATGCAGTCTGATAAAATCGGATAGAGGCAGAAAGATCTTTTTTCTACAAACGCAGTTTGACATTATTTTTTGGCATGTCCTCCTATAATAAATATTAAATTATAGTTTATGCTTTTGAGTACAATTTTATGACGGGGGATTTGATATGAGAGCGAAATTAATGAATTTAAGACAAAGTGTGGCTTCTAGAGGTGAAATCGCTGCCATAGCATTAACAACTATTTTATCGTTTGCTCTCTCTAATGCGCAGATTTTAGCTACTTTTTCTCCTCTGGGAATTGCATTTTGTATGGCCGTTCCTTATTCTATGACATTGTTTGCTTTTGGCGGAAGTTTGGTGAGCTATATTCTATTTGCAGGGGCTATGAGCAATGGCGTTTATGTTGCGGCATTAATTATTGCCTGTGCCGTTAAAATGGTTATACATCCAAAAGATACGGCTTATTTGCTACAGGCACTGTTGAGCATAGGAAGCTTGCTTTTTGTCTATCTTTTTTCTATGATTACCATTCCTGTTGGACTGGGAACCTGGATTTTGAACCTTTCAGAAATAGCCCTTTGCGGTGGAATCACATATTTATTTGGCATTGCGTTAAACGCGATTTGTGAAAAAAAGGAAAGGGTTCGTCTACAAATTCTTGAAAAGGCGGGAATGGGCATTTTGCTTGTTGCGGTGATCATTTCGATTTCCGGCGTGTCCCTTTTTGGATTTAATTTGGCGCGCATCTTGGGGGTAATCCTTATTGTATCTGCTGCTGTTTATCTCAACGCCGCAACAAGTGCTGAGATTGGAATTATTATTACATTAGGATTGACGCTTTATAATCCATCTTTAGCGATTAGCGCCGGTGTTTTAATCGTAACCGGATATTTAACCGGTATTTTTCGACCTTTGGGAAAGCTTGCGCAGGTTTTATTGTTCTTGGGACTTAATCTTTTTGCTGGAGCTTTTTTAGGGTCACAGTTTGTGACGCCAATGAATCTTGCTGAAGCAGCGGTGGGTGCAGGAATCTTTCTTTTACTTCCAAGAGGTTGGATTACAAGATTTGCAGCGGATAGTAGGAGCGTTCCCAAGCTGAGCAGCAGTGGAGATGAGTTGACGGCTGAACTTTCCTCTAAGCTCATGTTTACGGCTACTACACTATTGGACTTACAATCTGCTGTTGAGGAGGTTGCCGTTCGTTTAGACAAATCCTCTCCAAGTGATTTCTCCACTGTTTATAGAAAAACAGCAGACAACGTATGTAAAAAATGCGGATTGAATACTTTTTGTTGGATTACTGCCTATCATGACGTGATGCTGGCGTTAAACAAATTTTCGGACAAGCTGCGTTTGCAGGGAGAGTTGTGCAGAGAAGACGCGCCATGTTTTTTTCAACAAAAGTGTTGCAAACTTGACGAGTTTATTAATTCTGTTAATCAGAACTATAAGGATTATTTGATGAAAGAACAGACGGCACGCAGAGTCAGTGAGGCGAGGATGGTGGCGATAGAACAATTTTCTGGTATTTCTGATATGCTCATGGAGATGAGCAAAGAACTTTCCGATATCGCTGCGATTGATTCGGAGGCTGCTGTTAAAGTTGGATGCGTTTTACAGGATAGGGGACATATCACAAATGAAATTTGCTGTTTTTTGGATAGATTTGATCATATGACAATAGATATTTATTTGGATAAAGGGCTTAGAAAGAGCGAGGTTGCTGATTTAACAGCAGAATTATCAGACGAACTTGATCGCGAATTTGAACTGCCTACAAGCATTAGAATGAAAGAACGAACCAGACTATCATTTTATGAGTGTGCATCCTTTCGAGTTGACTTTGGTGCTTTCCAGATTTCAAATGATGGGGAAAAACACTGCGGTGACAGTTATGATTATTTCATGGACAGCAAGGGTTTTGCGCACATGATTTTAAGCGATGGAATGGGAAGTGGCAGCCATGCTGCAATTGACAGCACGATGACCTGTTCAACGCTGCGTAGGCTTATTCAATCCGGATTTGGCTTTGAGTCAGCCTTTAAACTCATGAATTTATCCTTTTTTGTGAAATCCCGTGAGGAATCTCTGGCCACTGTTGATGTGTGCAGTCTAGATCTTTACACTGGTAGAGCACATTTTATCAAGGCCGGAGCCGCATCTTCTTTTGCAGTTCGCGGTAATCGCGTCATTGAGATATCGAGCAACTCTCTTCCTATAGGTATTATTCAGGGAATTCGTTATGATGAAAATGAAATGCGTTTTACCTCCGGCGATATAATCGTTTTGCTTTCGGATGGGGTGCTCATGAGTGGGAAAGAATGGATTGCCGCTGAAATAGAGCTGCACAGGAACGAATCGGCTTCCAAAATTGCTAAAGCGCTCTGTGAAGGGGCTAGCAAACGTTGGATTGATGGCCATAGCGATGATGTGACAGTGATGGTCTCTAAAATTAAATAGCATTATATATGTTCGAGGTCATTTATATGCATTAAACTATTAAAGACAGAATGAAACTTTTTATGATATAAACTCTTTTTAATTGGGCTTGCAGAAAAATTTATCAGAATGTTTGGTCTCATGATTGTTTTTCAAATTCATTTGATTTGTAGTGTATTATTGGACATTTTTACAGAAGATATATTAAAAAAGCGATATGATCAAATTGACCATATCGCTTTTTATTTAGGATTTAATTGCAGTTTTTTAAATTGATAAATTATTTTGCCGCTTCTTCAGCATACATCTTTTCAAGATCGATTAGATGTTCGTATTTATCTGCCGCATCTTTTTCTGCTTTATTAAACAGAAGCTCAGCTTTCTCCGGATTTTGGCGAGAAAGAGCGTTATAACGAACTTCACCCATGATGAAATCACGATAACTCTCAGACGGCGCCTTACTATCTACTGTTAGCGGATTTTTGCCCTCTGCTTTAGCGGCAGGGTTGAAACGGAAGAGATTCCAATAGCCGGCCGCTACTGCATTCTTTTCTTCTGTCTGCGCTTTGCCCATTCCACTCTTAATTCCCTGATTAATGCAAGGGGAGTAAGCAATGATGAGAGATGGACCATTATAAGCCTCTGCCTCTGAAATGGCTTTAATGCATTGATTATAGTCAGCACCCATAGCAACCTGTGCTACGTATACATAACCATAGCTCATGGCGATCTGTGCCAAATCCTTTTTCTTTACTTCTTTACCGCCGGCAGCAAATTGTGCGATTGCACCGGTTGGCGTTGACTTTGAAGCCTGACCGCCGGTATTTGAATAAACTTCGGTGTCAAAGACGAGAATATTGACATTTTCACCGGAAGCGATTACGTGATCAAGGCCACCATAGCCAATATCATAAGCCCAACCATCTCCACCGAACATCCAAACTGATTTTTTGTTTAGATAGTCTTTATTCTCAATGATTTCTTTTCCGACATTCGCCTTTTGCAACGCTTGAATCAATTGCGTAGAAGCAACTTTATTTTCTTTGCTCGCATCTTTTGTGGAAAGATAGTTATCACATGCTTCTTTTAACTCTCCCTGTGCAGAGGTTGCAATTTCTTCCACCTGTGAGATGAGTCGATCGCGCAGCGTTTTTTGCGCTAAATTTATGCCGAATCCAAACTCTGCATTATCTTCAAAGAGAGAATTCGCCCAAGCCGGTCCATGCCCCTCATGATTCATTGTATAAGGCGTTGCAGGAGAAGAACCGCCCCAGATGGAGGAACAGCCTGTTGCATTTGCAATATACATTCTATCGCCAAATAATTGTGTTACAAGCTTCGCATAAGGAGTTTCTCCACAACCTGCGCAGGCGCCGGAGAATTCAAGCAGCGGTTGCTTAAACTGGCTTCCTTTTACAGTGGTTTCTTTGAATTTTTCTAAGACTTCCTCTTTAACAGGAAGGGTGTGGCCATATGCAAAGTTAGTTTGCTCAGAAAGCTGGCTTTCTAATGGCGCATAAGCAAGAGCCTTTTCTCCTTTTTTGCCCGGGCATACGTTAATGCAGGATCCACAACCGGTGCAATCTAATGCAGAGATTGTTACAGCGAATTGATAACCTTGCATTCCCGTCATCGGAAGTTTTTTCATTCCCTCCGGTGCTTTATTCGCTTCGTCTTCTGTCATCACTGCCGGACGAATGACCGCGTGGGGACATACATAAGAGCAGAAATTACATTGAATACAATTTTCAGGTTTCCATTCGGGAATGTCAACCGCAACGCCGCGTTTTTCATAAGCTGCAGAACCCTGTGGGTGAACACCGGTTGCATATTTGGTAAAGGCAGATACCGGAAGATCATCACCTTGTTGAGCGTTAACCGGAACTAAAATATTGTTTACAAAATCGACCAGTTCTTTTCTGTCGCCGACAGCTTGAACCATGAGATTATCATCTGAAGCGTTTGCCCAATCAGCAGGAACATCCACTTTCACAACCGAGTTGCAGCCGCGCTCGATTGCTTCATGATTCATGGCAACGATTTTCTCGCCCTTTTTGCTGTAGCTTGCTGTTGCGGCGTCTTTCATCAATTGCACTGCTTTATCAATTGGAATAATGTTAGCCAATTTGAAGAAAGCAGACTGCAGTATTGTATTAATTCTGCCGCCAAGGCCGATTTCTTTTCCGAGTTTTACGCCGTCAATGGTGTAGAAATTAATATTATTTTTAGCAATATAGGATTTTACCTGACCCGGCAGATGCTTTTCTAATTCTTCAGCATTCCAGCTGCAATTGAGCAAAAACGTTCCGCCCGGTTTAACGTCTTGAACAATATTATATTTTGTAATATAAGATGGATTATGGCAGGCAACAAAATCTGCTTTTGAAATCAAATAGGTTGATTTAATGGGCTTTTCTCCAAAACGCAGATGCGAAATGGTGACGCCGCCTGATTTTTTAGAATCGTAGGCGAAATATGCCTGTGCGTACATATCGGTGTTGTCTCCAATAATTTTAATGGAGTTTTTGTTTGCGCCAACCGTTCCGTCTGCGCCCAAGCCCCAGAACTTGCAGCTTGTTGTTCCTTTTGGAGCGGTTTCGATATGCTCTCCCAACGGCAGAGAAAGATAGGTTACATCGTCGTCAATGCCAATTGTGAAGCGTTGTTTTTCATCGTTGTCAAACACGGCCTTGATCTGACGAGGTGTGGTATCTTTAGAAGCAAGACCGTAACGTCCGGCAAAAATCTTAACTTGATCAAATTTTGTTCCCTTTAAAGCGGTGACAACATCCAAATAGAGCGGTTCACCAATGGAACCGGGTTCTTTGGTTCTGTCTAATACGCTGATTTTCTCAACTGTTTCCGGGATAACATCTAATAAATATTTAGCGCTAAACGGACGATAGAGACGAACTTTAATCACACCGACTTTTTCACCGGCGGCGGTGAGTGCGTCAACCGTTTCTTCAATCGTATCATTTACGGAACCCATTGCAACAATCACATGTGTTGCATCCTTAGCGCCATAATAGTTAAACGGCTTGTAATCCGTGCCGATTTTTTGATTGACTTTGTCCATATAGGCAGCTACAATGTCTGGAAGCTTGTCATAGTATGGATTGTTTGCCTCAAAATTTTGGAAGTAGATATCGCTGTTTTGTGCAGCGCCGTGAAGAACAGGATGATGCGGATTAAGAGCTTCTTTACGGAAAGCTTCAATTGCATCCATATCAGCCATGTCTTTTAAATCTTCATAGTCCCACATTTCGATTTTTTGCAGTTCGTGGGAGGTGCGAAAACCGTCAAAGAAATTCAGGAAAGGAACTCTCCCTTTAATAGCGGCAAGGTGGGCGACAGGTGTTAAGTCCATCACTTCCTGCACAGATGCTTCGGCCAACATTGCATAACCAGTTTGACGGCAAGCATATACGTCAGAATGATCGCCAAAAATAGATAAAGCATGGGTGGCAATGCAACGTGCTGAAACGTTAATCACACCGGGGAGTTTTTCTCCAGCCATTTTATACATGTTTGGAATCATGAGCAAAAGCCCCTGTGAAGCAGTGAAAGTTGTTGTGAGAGCTCCGGCAAGCAATGAACCGTGCACAGCACCTGCCGCTCCTCCTTCCGACTGCATTTCGGAAATTTTCACCGGATAACCAAAAATATTTTTTCTGCCTGCGATTGTCCATTTATCAGCGACCTCCGCCATTGTAGAGGAAGGGGTGATAGGATAAATTGCAGCTACGTCTGTGTAGGCGTAGGAAACGTGTGCGGCGGCAGTGTTGCCGTCCATGGTTTTCATTTTTCTTGCCATGTTTTGTCCTCCTGCATTTCTTTATGTAGTAATAAATAAAAAAACATTTTTACCATTTTATTTTATCACTTTCTGATAACAATGTAAATAGCTATTTTTTGATATCGCGAAAATTTGATTAGGGCAGTTATTTATAAATAGAATCTTAGAAAATTAATTGACAATTGCGTAGAAATTGATTATCATTATTATACATTGAAAAATCTAATCAAAGGAGAAAAATAAGATGGAAGCAGACGGGCGAAGTCGCCTATCAAAAAAATTTGGAAAGCGTTTTGGTCGCAAAGAAGACGAAAAGATTACGGCTCAGGATATTATGCAATGGGTTGACTTAGGTGTTGCGCAGGGAAGTTTTTCGGCCGGCCAAAGGGAAATGATTGCGAATATTTTTGAATTTCAGGATATGACGGTGGAGGAGGTTATGACCCACCGCGTTGACATTATTGCCGTTGAAGAAAATGCGTCTATTTCTACGGTGGTTTTTCATGCGCTTAATGATGGCTTTACAAGAATTCCTGTTTTTAAAGAGGATATTGACAATATCATTGGTGTTATTTATGTTAAAGATATGCTCACTCTCATTGGCGAAGACAAGGCAGATGTTGGCATAGGGCAATTTATCCGCGAAATTATGTATGTCCCTGAAAGCGCTCGTTGCAGAGAGACCTTTAAACAGTTTACAGATAAACATCAGCATATTGCTGTTGTTGTTGATGAATATGGTGGTACGTCTGGAATTGTTACTCTTGAGAATTTATTAGAATCTATTGTTGGTGAAATCCAGGATGAATATGACGATGAAACTGAAGAAATTACGCGCGTAAACGATACTACTTTTATTATGGAGGGTTGGGCTGACTTAGATGATGTTGCAGAGATTCTGGATATTGAGGTTGAATCCAATCCGGATTGCGATACTGTGGGCGGCTTTTTAATTGATCGTTTGGGACGTATTCCTGATTCAGGCGAACATCCTGTTGTTGCTTATCAGGGCGTGGAGTTTACAGTTTTAGTTGTTGAGGAACGGCATATTGCTAAGGTGAGGGCGGTCAAACTTCAAAAAACGCAGAGTCACTCTTTAGATGAGGGGAATGTTTTGAAATAAATTTTAAATTTATTTCATGTATTCTTCTATTTTTTTATTAATTTTATGTTATACTAAAATAGATGATATGTATTTTTCGGTGAAAAGGAGGGGCGAAGATGAAATTAGAGAAATCCTGTGGCGCGATTGTCTTTCGAAAATTTCATGGTAATATTGAAGTGCTGCTTATCAAGCATGCTAACGGCGGACATTGGTCCTTTCCAAAAGGCCATGTGGAACGGGGAGAGACGGAGCTGCAAACTGCCATACGGGAAATTCAAGAAGAAACCGGGTTGGATGTGATTTTAGATCACACTTTTCGCGAAGTGGTGACCTATTATCCTAAAAGAGATATTCGCAAGGACGTAATTTATTTTTTAGCAAAGGCGAAATCCTTTGATTATAAACCACAGCCTGAGGAAATTGCTGAAATTAAATGGTCGCAGCTTGATCCGGCAAACCACATTTTAACTTATGAAAATGATAAATTGCTTTTAAAAAAGGCTAAACACCTTTTTAAAGCCTCCATTTAATGTGTGTATAAAATTGGCTTTGATAATAAAGGGTCATTTTATCATAATATTTGTTAGACGCTTGTTCTAGAAAAAGGCGCTTATGATGAAAAGAGGAGTGATTCAAATGCCAGTGCAAATCATGAATGAGAAGCAGTTTCAAGAGAATGTTTTAAATGCAAAAAAACCGGTTTTGGTTGACTTTTATGCCGATTGGTGCGGTCCTTGCAAAATGATGGCTCCTATTCTCGATAGTTTAGCGGACGAAGCAGGGGATAAAGCTGTTATTGTTAAAATTAATGTAGATGAAAATCAACAGTTAGCTCAAAAATATAATGTTATGACGATTCCTAATTTAATTGTTTTTGAAGATGGGAAAGAAAAAGAGGCTTTCATTGGCGTTCAATCAAAGGATAAACTTATGAAGGCGATTGGACTGATTTAATATTAAAAAAGCGGAGAAAGACTCTCCGCTTTTTTTGAAAGGTGTTGTGATGGTGTTGCTGGAGAGATGTTTTCACTTGCGGGAACATGGTACGAGCGTTACAAAGGAAGCTATGGCTGGATTTACCACGTTTTTAACCGTAGCTTATTTGATTATTGCAAATCCGGAAGTTTTGTCACAGTCTGGTTTGGATTATCAGGCGACTGTGATTACTACCTGTATTGTTGCAGTAATTGGCACTTTGCTGGTTTCTTTTTTGAGCAATTTGCCTTATGTTATGGCGCCGAGCATGGGACTGAATACGCTTTTTACTTATACTTTTTGCAAATCTATGGGATATACATGGCAGCAAACTTTGGTGATTGGATTTTTTGCGGGAATTTTGCTTATTATTACGTCTCTTACGGGATTCAGAACGTTGTTAGAGAGGGCAATTCCCTCTAATTTAAAGCCTGCTATTCCGGTGGGAATCGGTTTGTTTATTGCAATGACAGGTTTGCTGAACAGTGGATTTATTGTTCCTGACCAAAACAATGGCTTGCAGCTTGGAAACTTTTTAGCACCTACTGTGCTTTTGATGATTGTTGGTTTGTGCATTGTCATTGTGCTAACGCTTTGGAATTGTAAAACTGCTTTTTTAATTGGAATTGTTCTCACCACAATTTTGGCATTATTTTTTGGTGAGGCGTCCTTGCCTGAAAGTGTTGTTGCAATGCCGACGGCGGTTGGAAACTCGTTTTTGCAGATGGACTTTTTAGGGGTGTTTTCCGGCATTGACGGATTGGGTGATGCATTTAAACTCGTGCTTGCTGTATTTTCTGTCTTTTTGATTACTTATTTTGATGATGTTGGTCTCATGACGAGTTCAATTGATGAAGAACATGCCCTGTGTGGTGAGCGCGTGCATCAGCGTTCAAAGGGTGTTTTTCTTGCAAATGGCATCACCGGATGCGTTAGTTCTATTTTTGGGAATTCTTCGCCGGCAATTTTAGCGGAATCTAATTCAGGAATCGCACAGGGCGGAAGAACTGGTCTTACAGGCGTGTTTGCGGCATTAGGATTTTGTGTGGCTATCTTTTTTTCACCGGTTTTTCAAATCATCCCCTCCTGTGCCACGGCGCCGGTCTTAGTGATTGTAGGTGTCTTAATGGCGCGTAATTTGAAAGAAATTCATTTTGAAGAGATGGACGAGGCTATTCCTGCGTTTTTCATTGCTTTTGGCATGCCGTTGACCTATTCTATTACCAATGGCATTGCCTTGGGTTTTATCTCCTATTGCTTTTGCAAAGCAGTTAAAGGAAAGTTCAGGGAGATTCATCCTATCATGTTGGCTGTTAGCATATTGTTTCTTTTACAGTTTATTTTTATGTAATTATCTATTTAAGACATGTTTCCTATGAAGAATAAGATGTTCACACTTGCTGTTTTCGTTCAATCGTTTTATGGAAGTTTGCAACACTCTTTATTCAGATATTGTCTATCAGACTACATAAGAAAAAAGAAGCTTGTAAACAACTACAAGCTTCTTTTTCTATAAATGGTTTATTCAGAGAGCTGTTTGGACTGTTTTTCAATCAGTTACAATGATATAATATATTTTTTAACAGAATGATTGCAAAAACCAATAGGCGCTTAAAAAGAACCCCAGTATTGTTATACTGCTAATGAATAGTGCCAAATTTTCCAAGTAAATATCCATAATAGTAAATTTTTACGATGCATATTATGATATGAGGTTTAAAGTGAAGATTTGGATTGAAAAAAGAAGTGCTCTAGACTAAAGACAGGGAGTTTACATGCCATGCTGCTTTTTAATAGGAATTTTGCTATATTTGCGGTGCACTTTGTGGGTTAAAAGAAGATTTAAAGTAAAAAGAAAACGATTTCTTCGTTTTTTAAAGGAAGAAATCGTATTTTTGTTATATTACAGACCAATATTTACGATCCAGACTTCTATATTGCACGGCCTCTGCTACATGCGCTTCTTGAATAATCGGTTCATTCTCTAAGTCGGCAATGGTTCTCGCCGACTTGAGCAGTCTATCATAAGCGCGAGCAGAAAGATCTAATTTTAAAAAGGCTGTTTTGAGGGTCTGATTCGCTTCGTTGGTCATCACGCAAAAATGGTGTAAAAGCCCCGGTGGTATATAGGCATTAGAAGAAATTTTTGTGTTTTTAAAGCGTTCCTGCTGAATCTTTCTGGCGGCAATCACGCGTTCGCGGATTTGAGCGGAGGATTCAGCTTTTTCTTTCTTTGCGAGCAAATCGTAATCGACAGGATTAACGTCCACATGCAAATCAATTCTATCAAGCAATGGACCGGAAATCTTTGTTAAATAGCTATGCACTTTGCTGGGAGAACAGATGCATTCTCTGTTTGGATCTCCGTAATGCCCGCATGGACAGGGGTTCATTGCCGCGATTACCGTCGTTGCGCACGGGTAGGTCATCGTTTGCGTGCCTCTTGTCACCCGGATGCAGCGATCTTCCATAGGCTGACGCAAGACCTCCTTGGCATCACGATGGAATTCCGGAAGCTCATCGAGAAAGAGAACGCCATTATGCGCAAGGCTCAACTCGCCCGGCTGGGGTGGATTACCGCCTCCCACGAGTCCACTTGCCGAAATATTATGATGTGGGGCGCGGAACGGGCGATGCGATATAATCGGTTGGGAGGAGTTTAACAAACCGGCAATGGAATAGATAGTGCTTGTTTGCTCCAATTCCTGATTTGTCATAGGAGGAAGAATAGAGGGCATTCTCTTTGCCAGCATACTTTTTCCGGCGCCGGGAGGACCAATTAGCAAAACATTGTGACCTCCTGCCGCTGCAATTTCCAGAGCGCGCTTGGCAATGAATTGCCCTTTCACATCAGCAAAGTCGGGCAGATCTGACGGGAGATTTTTTTTGCGAACAGTTCTTTTCATAGGCTCGAGCACGTTTGAGCCTGCACAATGATCTGTTAATTCTTTTACATGTCGAATTCCATACACATGAATGCCGGGCACGGCAGAAGCTTCTTTTGCGTTTTCTAACGGCAGAAAAATATTTTCAAAACCAAGCTTGTGTGCCTGGATGGCCATTGGCAAAATGCCGTCGCTTCTTCTCAATTCTCCGTTTAAAGATAGTTCTCCGATAAAGACAGAAGATTCCGGCAAGGAGGCGATTTGTTTGGTTGCCAACAAGATTCCCATAAATAGTGGCAGATCAAACAAAGGCCCTGTCTTTTTAATATTTGCCGGAGCTAGGTTAATTGTTACCTTTTTAACTGGAAATTGAAAACCACAGTTTTTTAAAGCAGCCTGAACACGATCACGACTCTCTTTAACAGCGGCGCCTGGCAAACCTACCATTTCAAACGAAGTCATGCCTGATGCAATATCCACCTCGATTGAAACCTGATAGGAGCGCATTCCCTCAATTCCCATGCTATGGATTGTACAGAACATAATTTCTCCTTTTCTTAATGTAATATCATAATTACATTATATACCAACAATTAACAAATTTCAATCCATTATGAAAATTCCATTGCTTTTATGGTTTTTTGTTATAAAATTTAAGTCTCTCTCGGCAATTTCAACAAAAATTGATTGAATTCATTTGGCTTCATACTTATAAAATACTCTTTTTATTTTCGTTAATTCAAGATGCTCGATTAATAGATGCAATGAATCATTCATTCTGTTAAAAAATATTAGAAGTTGCTGCTTTCATAAAAACCACTTGAAATTTGTGTACTCAGGTGATATGATTAAATAGTAAAAAATGAGTATAAAGGAAGATGGGTTATGCTGTTAAGCCAATTGCTTGGAGAGCGTTATCGTGAAAAGCCCGCAGACGCTAACATTCCCAGTCATGTTTTTATGATTAAGGGAGGCTATATGCGTCCTGTTTCGAATGGAAGTTTTACGTTGCTGCCTCCGGCAAAACGGGTTATAAATAAAATTGAAACGATTATTCGTGAGGAAATGGACGCAATTGGTGGTCAAGAGGTTTTATTTCCTGTTGTTTTGCCTAGAGAAATTTGGGATCAATCCGGTCGATATGACGCGATTGGCAACGAGTTGGTTCGCTTTAAAGACAGAACGGGTTCTGATCTTGTTTTGGGTATGACGCATGAGGAAGCCGCTGTTCATTTGGCAAAAAGCGATGCTCGTTCTTATACAAAATATCCTTTTATGATTTATCAAATTCAAACAAAATTTCGTGATGAACCACGGGCTCGGGGTGGTTTGATTCGTGTTCGTGAATTTACTATGAAAGACGCCTACTCCTTTCACACCTCTCAAGAGGACTTGGAAAGATATTATGAGATTTGCCATGCAGCGTATGAGAGAATTTATCAAAGAATGGGTTTGTCTGAGGTGATTTCTGTACGATCTGACTCCGGCATGATGGGTGGCGCGATTGCAGATGAATTTATGTTGTTGTGTGATGCAGGGGAAGATACGATTATTACCTGCTCTCATTGCGATTATCGTGCTAACCTTGAGGTTGCTCATGGCAGCATTAACCGGGTGGAGCGCGAGCCTGTTTCTGTGCAAAAAGTTCACACTCCCGGCGTGAGCACAATTGAGGAATTAACCAAATTTCTTGGCAAGCCTGCCGATCAGATGATCAAAGCAGCTGTTTTCGCTTTGGAAGACAGTGAACAAATTGCCTTGGTGTTTATTCGTGCTGATTTAGAGGTGAATGAGGCCAAATTGCGGAATTTGCTTGGAAATAATATTGTTCCTTTAACCGATAATTTAACAAGTGGTTTGGTTTTGGGCTTTTGTGGTCCATATGCATTGGCTGCTTCTGAGAATGTTACTGTCTATTACGATGCGTCTTTGAAGAATTGTCACGATATGGTTGGCGGCGCAAATGAAAAGGATTATCATTACACCGGCCTGTCAGTGGGAAGAGATTTTCAGCCTGCTTCGTTTGTAGATTTGGCTAAAACGAGGGAGGGAGATTTATGTGATCAATGCGGTGCGCCTCTAACGCTTCATCGCGGTGTTGAAGTAGGAAACATATTCCAGCTTGGGACGAAATATACTAAGAGCATGGAGATGACCTATATTGATTCAGATGGAACTGCAAAACATCCTATTATGGGTTGTTATGGCATTGGCGTGGGCAGATTGGCAGCTTGCATTATTGAGGCACATCATGATGAAAATGGTCCGATCTGGCCCTTTGCTGTTGCCCCGTGGCAGATTCATATTTGCACATTGAGCAATAAAAAGCGGGATGTTATGCCTGAGGCGAGGAAGATTTATGATAGACTTAAGGCTCAGTATGAGGTTTTGTGGGATGATCGTGGTGTAGCTGCTGGTGTGCAGTTTGCAGATGCAGATTTGCTCGGCGCTCCAATTCGCATTATTGTAAGCGTGAGAAATGTGGATAATAACGAGGTTGAGGTGGTTACAAGAGAAAAGTCGTTTCAACAAAGAGTTTCTATTGATAAAATAGAAGAAGCTATTTCACAAATCGTACAGATGCTCAAAGAAAAATAATGCTAAAACGACTCCTGTTTATCTATTTATAGGAGAGCTGTTTTATGGTACATACAAGGTATTGAGATTTAGATTTTGTCTTTTTAAGACAATCCGGCGTTCTCAAAAGGAGAGCAGATATGAAATATTTAATCATCTTATCAAGTTATATTGCTCATTTTAGATGATATATTACATACAAAGAGATAACCGTCATATGCGAGATGACGGTTATCCTAATACTTATATTTTTTGAGGTGACCACAAAGGGTTGCCTCTTTGTATTTTTATGATACCATACTATATGTGAAAAGTCGATGAAAAATTCTAGCTTTTGATATTTGAAAAGAAATAAAAGTTTAGCCGTTGTGAATAGACCACGATATGTGTAAAAACATATGCAGAAACATCAACTTGCTTTTTACGAGTTCTATTGGAATAGGCAGATGAATTTTATATCATGTCAATTTGACAGGTTTTTTGTAGAATTGACATGAAAAGGTAAATAGTATATAATGAATAAAGCAGTTAGGACGAAGTCCTTGTAATAGACCTCCCCATCTACACCTTTCATCGTTGAGGTGGAAGGAGGTGATTACATGGGACATATGTTTTTAGCCATTTTGTGGAAGTTGTTACATAAAGAAAAAAAGACTATAACTATTCACGTTACAGTCTCGCATTCTTTTAACAATGGTTACAAGGACTAATGACAATCGTCCTAACTGCTTTTTATTATATATCAATAGAATCCAAATGTCAAGCAGGGATAAGATTTATTCTTTTCTTTGCAAAGAGACGACCACCTATTTGACGGTAATCTTACCCCCGAAAGGGGGAGTTGATATGGAATATTTAATCATCTTAGCAGTTATATTGCTCATTTTAGATGATATATTACATACAAAGAGATAACCGTCATATGCAGATGACGGTTATCCTAATATTTATATTTTTTGAGGTGACCGCAAAGGGTCACCTCTTTGTATTTTTATGATACCATATTATATGTGAAAAGTCGATGAAAAATTCTAGCTTTTGATATTTGAAAAGAAATAAAAGTTTAGCCGTTGTGAATAGACCACGATATGTGTAAAAACATATGCAGAAACATCAACTTGCTTTTTACGAGTTCTATTGGAATAGGCAGATGAATTTTATATCATGTCAATTTGACAGGTTTTTTGTAGAATTGACATGAAAAGGTAAATAGTATATAATGAATAAAGCAGTTAGGACGAAGTCCTTGTAATAGACCTCCCCATCTACACCTTTCATCGTTGAGGTGGAAGGAGGTGATTACATGGGACATATGTTTTTAGCCATTTTGTGGAAGTTGTTACATAAAGAAAAAAAGACTATAACTATTCACGTTACAGTCTCGCATTCTTTTAACAATGGTTACAAGGACTAATGACAATCGTCCTAACTGCTTTTTATTATATATCAATAGAATCCAAATGTCAAGCAGGGATAAGATTTATTCTTTTCTTTGCAAAGAGACGACCACCTATTTGACGGTAATCTTACCCCCGAAAGGGGGAGTTGATATGGAATATTTAATCATCTTAGCAGTTATATTGCTCATTTTAGATGATATATTACATACAAAGAGATAACCGTCATATGCGAGATGACGGTTATCCTAACTTTTAATATTTGATGGGGTGACCGCAAAAGGTCGCCTCTTTGTATTTTTATAATACCATAACGAATCGGAAAAGTCAATGAAAATTTGTGCTATGCGCACATTGGACTTGCTTGAGACTTTTATTTGAATTATAGTAGACCATCTTGTCTGGCTTCTATCATCTGTTCATCGGTGATTTTTCCATTTTGTTTTTCGTAATTTTTAATTTCTCTACGAATTAATAATTCAATTTCTTTTGACATACTTCGTCCATCTATACCGGCAATGTATGAAAATTTACTATGAAGTATTCGAGGGATATAAATTTGGGTTCGTATTTTTTCTGTTTTCATGTATAAAACTCCTTTTATACCTTGACATTATCATGAAAATATCATACAATAAATAACGAAATAAAATTGAAAAAAACTGAATATAACTCAAAATAACTAAATCACAACATTCCCGCATCTCTTGCTTCCTGAATGTCTTTTTCGGTTATTTCATTGTTAGTGTTTTCATAATTCTCTACTGCATTACGAATTAAGAATTCAACTTCTTTAGAGATAGTTCTTCCATTCATGCCTGCAATATAAGATATTTTATTGTGTAGTGCTACGGGAATATAAATTTGAGTTCGTATTTTTGGGATTTTCATAGAATTATTTCTCCTTTTTAATCTATTTAATATTAAACTATGTTTATTATACGTTTTATTGAATTGATAAAATGATTAAAACTGAAATTAACTAAAAATTAGGAGAAAAAATAAAGATATGAAGAACGAAAATTTAAATAGTTTATCTTCAAAAAATACATCAAAAGGCGAGAATTCTATGCTTGAGAAGGAACAATTTTCTATAGATGGACGGGATAATAAATTTGCCTATCATTTAAATGCACATAATTGTGATCGAAAAAAGAATAGTTTTAATTTCATGCCTTCTTTGGAGGAGCTGTCCATTTGTTTAATGGAAACAAGCCATTTAATTGACCGCGTGTTGGATGAAATTCAACCGGATTTCTATCAAAAGTACTGCGTGCTGCGGGGAGCTTTGGAGGAGATTCAGCGCATTCTTGAAAAGGCGCTAAAGGAGGATGAGAATTGAAAAATCTCATAATTCATGAAATATTTACAATTATCTTTTCTTGTCCACTTGCAATTAGAAATATCTGTGTTATAATGAATTAGTGACTGTGACAAGATATGCGTTGAAGCGAGAGGTGGCCGTCTTTTGACGGGAAATTTTCGTGGAGTATGTCCGATTTTAAACCGGGCGGCAGCAATTGAACAAACAGGGGTTTGATAGAACTGAAGAATCTTTATTCTTTAAGCTATCTGGTTTGATTTGCCCTGTGTTAGTTTCATTCCCGGAAAAACATTGTGTTTTTTCGGCTATTTTATTGCAATTTATGTGAAACACACGGCGGCGTTGAAAAGAAATTGCGAGCCTTCCCTAAGTCAAAATATTATTAGGAGGCGATGAATGTGGCAGTCAAAGAAAAAATCAGAATCAGGCTTAAAAGCTATGATTCAAGCCTAATCGACCAATCTTGCAAAAAGATTGTCGAAACAGCTAAGAGAACAGGAGCACAAATTGCGGGTCCTATTCCTCTTCCAACAAAGAAAGAGGTTGTGACGATTCTCCGCGCTGTCCATAAATATAAAGACAGCAGAGAACAGTTTGAAATGAGAACTCACAAGAGATTAATTGATATTATCAGACCGTCTAATAAAACGGTTGATGCGCTCCAGAATCTCGAGCTCCCTGCTGGCGTTGAAATTGAAATCAAGCTTTAATGCCGGGCAGGCAGGTCATGTTGGGGAATATCTCAACCAATAACCATAATTAGGAGGAAACAAGAATGAAAAAAGGCATTATTGGAAAGAAAATCGGCATGACGCAGATTTTCGACCAGGACGGAACAGTGATTCCTGTTACTGTCATTGAAGCGGGACCATGTGTTGTTGTTCAGAAAAAAACAATGGATAATGACGGCTATCAGGCGGTGCAGATTGGCTATTCTGATATGAAACCGCATAATGTGAACAAACCGCGCGCCGGGCATTTTGCAAAGGCTGACGCGGCTCCCAAAAGAATTTTGAGAGAGTTTCGCTTGGAAGATATCGATCAGTATAACCTCGGCGATTTAATTAAAGCTGATATTTTTGAGCAAGGCGATGTGGTTGATGTTTGCGGAACCAGCAAAGGTAAAGGTTTTGCCGGAACAATTAAAAGATATGGCAATGCTTCACTTAAAGCGAGTCACGGCACCGGTCCGGTTGCAAGACATGCCGGTTCTATGGGTGCGGCTTCTGATCCGTCCAGAATTCCAAAGGGTAAGAAAATGCCTGGACATATGGGCGCTGAAACGGTTACCATTCAGAATTTAGTGATTGCAAAGGTTGATCATGAAAACAATTTAATTGCTGTTAAGGGCGCGATTCCCGGCCCAAAAGGCGGCATTGTCACCATTTGCAATAGTGTGAAAAAAGGCTAGAAAGGAGGAATGATTTATGCCAAACGTAGAAGTTTTAAACATGCAGGGAAATAAAGTTTCCGACATGGAATTGTCCGATTCTGTTTTTGGAATCACGCCAAACGAGGCTGTGCTTCATATGGCAGTTGTGAATCATCTGGCAAATTGCCGTCAGGGAACGCAATCAACCTTAACACGTACGGAAGTGCGCGGTGGAGGAAGAAAGCCTTGGAGACAAAAAGGAACAGGGCATGCTCGCCAAGGCTCTATTCGTGCACCACAGTGGACGCACGGCGGTGTAGCATTAGGCCCAAAACCCCGCAGCTATCGCTTTAGATTAAACAAAAAGGTGAAACGCCTTGCGATGAAATCAGCATTGTCTTCTAAATGCATCGAAAATAACTTGATTCTTGTAGACGACATTACATTAGAACAGTATAAAACCAAGGATATGGTAAAAATTTTATCTGCCTTGGGTGTGGAGAAAAAAGCGCTTATCGTTCTTCCTGAAATGGATAACAAAGTGATTAAAAGCGCTTCTAACATTCAAGGAATTAGCACAACCCAGGTTGGCGAATTGAATGTTTATGATATTTTAAATTATGATAAGCTTATCATATTGACACAGGCAGCGAAAAAGATCGAGGAGGTGTATGCATAATGACAGTTGCACCACAAGATATTATTCTTCGTCCGATTATTACAGAGCGTTCGATGGAGGGTATGCAGGATAAAAAGTACACCTTTAGGGTCGCAAAGAAGGCGAATAAAGTTGAAATCGCTCGTGCAATTGAAGCGCTTTTCAATGTGAAAGTGCAGAAAGTTCATACTATGAACTGCAAAGGACGTTATGTCCGTCAAGGCACTACCGGCGGCTATCGTTCTGATTGGAAAAAGGCAATCGTGACATTGACGGAGGATTCCAAAACAATTGAATTCTTTGACAATATGTTTTAAGCCTTAACTACCCAGAACTGTTCTGCGGTAATGTATGGCAGCGAGTTTCGCTGTCGCTAAACCATAAAGTTAAAAGGAGAAGAGAACAGTGGCAATTAAAACCTATCAACCGACCACCCCCTCCAGAAGACAGATGACGGTTACTGATTATTCCGATCTCTCTAAGGTGGAGCCGGAAAAAAGCTTGCTTGAACCGCTGAAAAAACATTCCGGCCGTAATAATACGGGTCGAATCACAGTACGTCATCGTGGTGGTGGCAATCGTAATAAATATCGTATTATAGATTTTAAAAGAAATAAACTCGGTATGAATGCAACGGTTCTTTCATTAGAATATGACCCGAATCGTTCTGCTCATATTGCACTTGTGCAGTATGAAGACGGTGAAAAACGTTATATCATTGCACCTTACACCTTAAAGGTGGGGGATGTTGTGAGAAACGGAGCCGATGCTGACATTAAACCGGGCAATGCTCTTCCATTGGAGAACATTCCGGTTGGTACTTTCATTCACAACATTGAAATGTATCCGGGCAAGGGTGCACAGTTGGTTCGTGCAGCCGGAAACACAGCTCAACTTATGGCAAAAGAGGGCGCTTACGCTTTGATTCGTTTGCCCTCTGGAGAATTGCGTAAGGTTCCTGTTATCTGCTTCGCAACGATTGGACAGGTCGGAAATATTGACCATGAAAATGTGAAAGACGGCAAGGCCGGTAAAACACGTCATAAGGGTATTCGTCCTACAGTTCGTGGTTCCGTCATGAACCCGAATGACCATCCACACGGCGGTGGTGAGGGAAAATCTCCAATTGGACGTCCCGGCCCTGTGACACCTTGGGGTAAACCGGCTTTGGGCTATAAAACCCGTAAGAAACATAACCGTTCTGATAAATTTATTGTCAAGCGCAGAAATGACAAATAGGCTTGAAAGGAGGCAGATGCGTTATGGGAAGAAGTTTGAAAAAAGGACCTTATGTGCAGGAGGTCCTTCTGAAAAGAGTGCAGCAGCTTAATGATTCTGGCGAGAAAAAAGTTTTAAAGACCTGGTCCAGATCTTCTACAATATTTCCTGATTTTGTAGGACATACCTTTGCAGTGCATGACGGTCGTAAACACGTTCCTGTTTACGTTACAGAGGACATGGTTGGCCACAAACTCGGTGAGTTTGCGCCCACCAGAACCTATCGCGGTCATGCAGGCTCTAAGACAACTAAGTAGGCCGAAAGGAGGATTTTAAATGGAAGCAACGGCTAAATTAAAATATACCCGCATCGCTCCTAGAAAAATGCAGATTGTTCTCGATTTGATTCGCGGCAAGAGCATTAACGAAGCGATGGCTATTCTCAAGTATACCCCCAAGGCTGCTTGTGAAGATCTTGAAAAACTTCTCAAATCGGCTGTGGCAAATGCTGAGAACAATTTTGGAATGGATGTAAATGATCTTTATGTTGCCAAGTGCTATGTCACTCCCGGCCCGATTTTAAAGAGAATTCGTCCAATGTCTCATGGCAGAGCTTATCGTATTTTGAAGAGAACATCTCATGTGACTTTAGTTGTTAAGGATAAGGATTAAGCTGAAAGAGGAGGTAAACTATGGGTCAAAAGGTAAACCCGCACGGCTTAAGAGTGGGTGTCATTAAGGATTGGGATTCCCGCTGGTTTGCAGGAAAGAAAAACTTCAGCGACATCCTGGTCGAAGATTATAAACTTCGTAAATATATCAAAAAACATTTATATGCCGCCGGCATTTCAAGTGTTGAAATTGAAAGAGACGCTTTTAAAATTAAAATTCATATTCATTGCGCAAAGCCCGGAATGGTGATTGGACGCAGCGGTGTGGAGATTGAAAAGCTCAAGCATAATGTGGAAGCGATGATTGGTAAACCGGTGCACATCAACATTGTTGAGGTTAAAAGCCCTGACTTAAATTCGCAGTTGGTTGCAGAAAGTATTGCTTCTCAGCTCGAGAGAAGAATTTCTTTCCGCCGTGCTATGAAACAGAGCATTGGCCGTACGATGAAATTGGGCGCTAAGGGTATTAAAATTCGTGTGTCCGGACGTTTGGGCGGCGCTGAAATTGCTAGAAATGAGAGCTACCATGAGGGAACAATTCCTCTGCAAACACTTCGTGCTGACATTGACTATGGTTTTGCAGAAGCAAACACCACTTATGGAAAGATTGGCGTCAAGGTTTGGATTTATAAAGGTGAGGTTTTAAAAGGAGAGCCGCTTCACAGGGAAGAGCCAAAGAGAAGACCGGCAAACCGCAGAAGACCTCGCAGAGAAGGGGGTAACAGATAATGTTATTGCCAAAGCGAGTGAAATATCGCCGCGTTCACCGCGGTCGTTTAAAGGGCAAGGCTACCAGAGGAAATAAAGTCACTTACGGTGAGTTTGGTTTGCAGGCTCTGGAGCCGGGTTGGATTTCATCTAACCAGATTGAGGCAGCGCGTATCGCTATGACTCGTTATATTAAACGTGGCGGTCAGGTTTGGATTAAAATATTCCCTGATAAGCCGATTACGGAAAAACCCGCTGAAACTCGAATGGGTTCCGGTAAAGGTTCTCCTGAATATTGGGTTGCTGTGGTGAAACCCGGCCGAGTTATGTTTGAGATTGCGGGCGTTTCTGAAGAAATTGCTCGTGAAGCAATGCGTCTTGCAATGCATAAGCTGCCCATCAAATGTAAGTTTGTGATTAAGGAAGAAACGGATGGTGAGCAATCATGAAAGCAGTTGAACTCAGAAAAAGCAGCAGTGATGAGTTAAATGTCAAGCTGGATGCACTCAAGGCTGAACTTTTTAACCTTCGTTTTCAGCTCGCTGTAAATCAGCTTGAAAACCCTATGCGGATTAAATCTGTTAAGAAAGACATTGCACGGATTAAGACAATTATCAATGAGCGCAAGCTTGCAGAGAATTCGGATAAATAGGAAGGGAGGATTAGGCTGTGAGTGAAAGAAACCTTAGAAAAACCAGAGTAGGCAAGGTTGTCAGCGATAAGATGGACAAGACAGTCGTTGTTGCAATCGTTGATAATGTGCGCCATCCCTTATATAAAAAGATTGTAAAACGTACTGTGAAGCTCAAAGCGCATGATGAGCAAAATAGCTGTAATATTGGTGATATAGTGCAGTTGATGGAGACACGCCCCCTTTCTAAAGACAAAAGATGGAGAGTTGTTTCTATTATAGAAAAGGCGAAATAATGTAGTGTAAATGAGTTGAAACTGAAAGGAGGAACGCACTGTGATACAGATGCAGACCAACCTGAAAGTCGCAGATAATACGGGCGCAAAATCATTAATGTGCATTCGTGTGCTTGGTGGTTCCCGTAAAAGATATGCGAATATTGGCGACGTGATTGTAGCTTCTGTTAAAAAGGCTACACCCGGCGGCGTTGTTAAAAAAGGAGACGTTGTGAGAGCTGTGATTGTTCGCTCAGCAAAGGGCGTTCGCAGAGAAGACGGAACCTATATTCGTTTTGACGAAAATGCGGCTGTTATCATTAGAGAAGATAAAAACCCAAGAGGTACCCGTATCTTTGGGCCGGTGGCAAGAGAACTTCGTGAAAAGGATTATATGAAGATTTTATCTCTTGCCCCTGAAGTATTGTAATGGAGGTGCAATGATAAATGAATCGTAAATTGCACGTCAAAACCGGTGATACCGTTATGGTTATCAGCGGCAAAGACAAAGGCAAGACTGGCAAAGTTCTTGAAGTCAGCCCGAAAGAAGGAAAAGTGATTGTTGAGAAAATTAACATCGCTACAAAACATATGAAACCAAGACAGCAGGGCGCACAGGGAAGCATTTTAAAGGTGGAAGCACCAATGTATGCTTCAAAAGTTATGCTGGTTTGTCCGAAATGCAACAAGGCAACCCGTCTTGCGCATTCAATTGAAGAGGATGGAACGAAAAAGCGTCGTTGTGTCAAATGCAATGCAACTTTTTAAAATAGGAGGAAGAACATGACTAGGTTAAAAGAGAGCTACACAAAAGAAGTAGCGCCGGCTTTAATGAAAAAGTTTGGTTACAAAAGCGTCATGCAAATCCCTAAGCTTGAAAAGGTTGTAATCAATGTGGCGGCGGGAGAAGCACGTGACAATTCTAAAGTGATTGACGCTATTATGAACGACTTGTCTTTAATTACAGGTCAGCGTCCGATTGTTTGCAAAGCAAAAAAGTCGGTTGCTAACTTTAAATTGCGTGAGGGAATGAATATTGGCTGTAAAGTAACGCTCCGTGCTGATAAAATGTACGATTTTGTTGATAAACTATTCAATGTGGCGTTACCTCGTGTTCGTGATTTTCGTGGAATCAATCCGAATTCCTTTGATGGCCGCGGCAATTACAACATGGGACTGAAAGAGCAATTGATTTTCCCGGAAATTGAATATGACAAAATCGACAAAACCAGAGGAATGGATATCTGTTTTGTTACAACAGCAAAAACAGACGAAGAGGCTAAAGAACTATTGACTCTATTGGGTGCACCATTTCAACGTTAGGGGAGGAAAATGATATGGCAAAAAAGGCGATGGTTGTTAAGCAGCAGAGGGATCCGAAGTTTTCCACCCGTGCTTATAATCGATGCAAAATCTGCGGTAGACCGCATGCATATTTACGCAAATATGGCATTTGCCGCATTTGTTTTAGAGAATTAGCCTATAAAGGGCAGATACCTGGAGTAAAAAAAGCCAGCTGGTAAGCACGAGCAAAGGAGGTTTACGGTATGCAACTTACTGATACAATTGGTGATATGCTAACCAGAATTCGCAATGCAAATTCGGCAAAGCATGACACAGTTGATATTCCGGCGTCGAACATGAAGAAGTCGATTGCACAAATTCTTTTAGACGAGGGATTTATCAAAAAATATCAGGTCATTGATGATGACAAGCAGGGCGTTATTCGCATTACATTAAAATATGGCGAGAATAAGTCGCAAGTTATTTCAGGTCTGCGCAGAGTTTCAAAACCTGGACTGCGCATTTATTCTGATTGCGAAAACCTGCCGTATGTAATGAAAGGTTTGGGAATTGCAATTATTTCCACATCTAAAGGCGTTATGACAGATAAAGCAGCAAGAAAGGCGAATGCAGGCGGAGAAGTTCTTGCATTTGTTTGGTAAGGAGGGAAGATAGAATGTCTCGAATTGGCAGAGCTCCTATTCAAGTTCCTTCCGGTGTTGACATCAAAATAGATGGCAATCACATTTCCGTCAAGGGTCCAAAAGGAACTTTGGAGAGAGATTTCCATAAAGATATGACAGTAACATATGAAGACGGAATCATCAGTGTTACTCGACCAAGTGATAAAAAAGAGCATAGAAGTCTTCATGGTTTAACTCGCTCATTGATTAATAACATGGTCGTGGGTGTAACCGAGGGCTTTAAAAAAGAGTTGGAAATTAATGGAATCGGTTATCGTGCAACAAAGCAGGGTAAGAATTTGGTGATGAATCTTGGATATTCTCATCAGGTTACTGTGCCGGAAATTGAGGGTATTACCATTGACGTTCCAACACAGACACAAATTGTTGTTTCTGGTCCTGACAAACAGAAAGTTGGACAGTTTGCAGCTGAGATTCGTGAAAAGAGACTGCCGGAGCCTTATAAAGGCAAGGGTATTAAATATGTCGGCGAATATATTCAGAGAAAAGAAGGAAAAGCCGGCAAAGGCGCTAAGAAATAATTAAAGGAGTGATAAAACTATGGTGAATCAGGCAAGAAAAACCAGACATCTTAGAGTTCGTAAGAAAATTTCTGGAACTTCTTCTCGTCCACGCCTTAACGTGTTCCGCTCCTCTAAACATATCTATGCGCAGATTATAGACGATGTTGCAGGAGTGACGCTGGTGAGCGCCTCTTCTATGGAAAAGGATTTTAGTGGTTATGGCGGCAATAAAGAAGCTGCTAAGAAAGTAGGTCAGCTTATTGGCAAAAGAGCAATGGAGAAAGGCATTTCTGAAGTTGTTTTTGATCGTGGCGGCTATCTTTATCATGGAAGAGTGGCTGAGCTTGCAGACGGAGCTCGTGAAAGCGGATTGAAGTTCTAAAGAGGGAGGGATACTTTTGACTAAAATTGATGCTTCAAAGCTTGACTTAGAGGAAAAGGTTGTTTCTATTAACCGTGTTTCTAAAACTGTTAAGGGCGGTCGAATTTTTAAATTTGCCGCATTAGTGGTTGTTGGAGACGGAAACGGGATTATCGGCTTTGGAATAGGTAAATCCGGTGAAGTTCCGGATGCTGTGCGTAAGGGTATTGAGGAAGCAAAGAAAAATCTTATGCAGATTTCGCTTAAAGGAACTACCATTCCTCATGAAATTATCGGCGCTTATGGCTCCGGCAGAGTTTTAATGAAGCCGGCTCCTGAAGGAACAGGCGTTATTGCAGGCGGACCTGTTCGTGCTGTTGTTGAGGTTGCGGGTATTCGTGATATTCGTACAAAGGCGTTGCGTTCTAACAATCCGATTAATGTTGTGAAAGCAACAGTACAGGGCCTGTGCGCACTGCGTAATGTTGAAGAGGTTGCTGCGATTCGTGGTAAAACCGTTCAGGAAATCTTAGGTTAGGAGGCACAAAGATGTCGAATCTTAACGTTAAGTTAGTAAAAAGCTTGATTGGATGCAATAAAAAACAGACTGCAACAGCCTGGGCATTGGGACTCAAAAGAATTGGAGATGTTTCCGTGCAGCCAGACAATGCAGCGACAAAGGGAAAAATTGAGAAGATATCTCATCTTGTTGAGGTTTCAAATAGCTAGTTAAGGAGGTGTAAAACCTATGAAACTGCATGAGTTATCACCGGCTCCCGGTTCAAATACTGTTCGCAAGAGAGTAGGTCGTGGAGCAGCTTCTGGAAATGGTAAAACGGCAGGCAAAGGACATAAAGGCCAGAATGCCCGTTCAGGCGGCGGTGTTCGTCCCGGCTTTGAAGGCGGACAAATGCCTTTGCAAAGACGTTTGCCAAAACGTGGTTTTAACAATATATTTGCAACAAGATATGCAATTGTTAATGTTGCAGATTTGAACAATTTTGATGACGGTGCAACTATTGATGCACAAATATTAAAAGATAAAGGCGTCATCAAAAAGGAATATGACGGTTTAAAAGTATTGGGAAACGGCACATTGGAGAAGAAATTAACGGTTTGTGCTGCAAAGTTTTCAGCGGCAGCAAAAGAAAAGATTGAAAAAGCTGGTGGAAAGATCGAGGTGAAATAGGGATGTTTGATACTTTCAAGAGAGCCTTTCAGTCAAAAGATGTTCGCAAAAAGATTTTTTATACACTGATGATTCTTGTAGTATATCGCCTCGGCTCTGCAATCCCAGTTCCTTTCTTAGACCCATCAGTCATGAGTGAAGTCATTAATCAGCCCGGAAGTTTTTTGGGGCTTTTAAACCTCTTTACAGGAGGTGGCTTGGCACAGGCAACCTTGTTTGCTATGTCGATCACCCCTTATATTAACGCTTCTATTATCGTTCAGCTTTTAACAGTTGCGATTCCGGCATTGGAAAAGATGCAAAAAGAGGGAGAAGAAGGCAGAAAGAAATTAAACCAAATCACTCGTTATTTGGCTGTTGCTTTAGGACTTATTCAGGCGATTGGTTATTACTTCTTACTTCTCACCAACGATGCTGTTACTCCAGGCGCAAATACATTTGACACTATCTTTATGGCAGTGGTCATTATCATCACATTTACAGCCGGAACAGCTTTCATCTTCTGGTTGGGCGAAAGAATTAACGAAAAGGGAATCGGAAATGGAATTTCTATCATCCTTTTTACAGGCATTATTTCAAGAGCGCCTTCCGCAATTAGCTCGATGGTTGATATGTGGAATTTGGGTGTTGCGGGTCAATGGCAGTACTTCATTTATGTTCCGTTGATTGTCATTATCTTTATTGCGATGATTGTATTTATCGTTCTTCTTAATGAATCAGAGCGTCGTATTCCGGTTCAATATGCCAAACGTGTTGTTGGAAGAAAGATGTATGGCGGTCAGAATTCACATATTCCGGTGAAATTAATTATGAGTGGTGTTATGCCGATCATTTTTGCCTCTGCTATTCTTTCCATTCCAAGCATGATTGCAGGATTTTTGAATCTTGAACCAGGAACTTTCTGGTATGGATTCTTCTCAGTGTTTAATTATGATAGCTGGGGTTATGCAATTATTTACTTTATTTTGATTATTGCATTTAATTTCTTCTATGTTGCAATACAATACAATCCAATTGAGATTGCGAACAATATTCGCAAGAATAATGGAGCGATTCCCGGCATTCGTCCTGGTAAACCTACTTCTGAATATATTGGACGTGTTATTTGGAAAATTGCAATGGCTGGTGCATTATGCTTAGGTGTTATTGCAATATTCCCAATTGTATTCACAATGTTAACGGGAACGAATATCGCATTAGGCGGAACATCTATTATCATTATTGTTGGTGTTGCTTTGGAGACAGTTCGTGCATTGGAATCACAGCTTACCATGCAACGTCACAAGGGCTTTTTGGAATAGGGGGTAGAAGAGGATGAATCTCATTTTGTTGGGAGCGCCGGGAGCAGGCAAAGGAACACAGGCCGAAGTCATATGCAATGCATTGCATATACCTTCTATTTCTACTGGTAATATTTTACGTGAGGCAGTGAAGAACGGAACTGAACTTGGTGTGAAAGCGAAAAGCTATATGGATTCCGGACAGCTTGTCCCTGATGAGGTTGTGATTGGTTTGCTCAAACAAAGACTTGAACAAGATGATTGCAAAAATGGCTATATTTTAGATGGCTTTCCAAGAACCGTTCCACAGGCACAAGCTCTGGAGGATATGGGTGTTGTCATTGATAAAGTGATTGATATTGAAGTTACCGACGCTGTTATTCAATCTCGGCTGTCTGGCCGTAGAGTTTGTGAGAATTGTGGTGCTACTTATCATGTTGTGTTTAACCCGACTACACAAGAGGGCAAATGTGATAAATGTGGCGGAAATACGATACAACGTAAAGATGATAGTCCTGAAACCGTACAGGAGCGTTTAAGTGTTTATCATGAACAAACAGAACCTCTTAAAAATTTCTATGTAAAGACTGGAAAGTTGACTGTTGTTGAAGGTCAGGAAGAGGTTGAGGACACAAAGGCGTTGGTACTAAAAGCAGTTGGAGCGTAAGAATGATTGGTTTGAAAACAGAGAAAGAGCTTGCTGCAATGCGTGACGCTGGCAGAATTGCAGCACAGGCCTTACAAGTGGCCGGAGAGCATTGTAAGGCCGGCGTGAGCACTGATGAGATTGATCAGGCGGTAAATCGATTTATTGTTTCTTCTGGTGCTACTCCCTCTTTCTTACACTATAATGGATTTCCGGCCAGTGCATGTATTTCCCTAAATGATACAGTTATTCATGGAATTCCCTCCAGAACGCAAATACTCAAAGATGGCGATATTGTAAGCGTTGATGTTGGCGCTTTTTATCATGGCTTTCATGGCGACAATGCCTACACTTTTGCAGTTGGCGCTATTTCAAATGAGGCGGCAACACTGCTTGATGTCACAAAGGGAAGCCTTGAGGCAGCCATTAAAAAGGCAGTTGTGGGTAATAGAATTGGCGATATTTCATTTGCTGTTTCTGAATTTGTGAAGCCTTATAGTTATGGCGTTGTAAAAGAATATGTGGGGCATGGGGTTGGCGAAAAGCTTCATGAAAGCCCCGAGGTTCCCAATTATGGCATACCGGGTCATGGCCCAAGATTACTTCCGGGCATGGTGATTGCTATTGAACCGATGATTAATCAGTCAGACGCGAGGGTGCGGACATTGGATGATGGTTGGACTGTTAAGACTTTAGATAAGGGATTATCTGCGCATTTTGAGCATACCATAGCGATTACAAAGGATGGTCCAATGATTTTGACAAAGGCTTAGGTGTTGTCATGTTGATAGAAAAGGGAATGATTGTAAAATCAATAGCAGGACATGATAAAGACAGATATTATCTAATAGTGGAGGCTTGTTCTAAATTTGCTTTTATTGCAGATGGAAAACGCCGGCGTTTGGAAAAGCCCAAAAGAAAAAACATCAAACACCTGCAGCAGACAAATTATTTTTGTCAGCCGAACGAGTATAAGACCGATAAACAATTACGGTCTTTGCTTCATCAATGGAATTGAGGTGTAGATGCGTTTTAAAACGGTTCAATTTAGGGAGGATGAATTTTAGATGGCCAAGGATGACATGATTGAGGTTGAGGGAACGGTAGTCGAAGCATTGCCTAATGCAACATTTCGCGTTGAATTGCAAAATGGGCATTGCATCATGGCGCACATATCCGGAAAACTGCGGATGAATTATATTCGAATTTTGGTGGGAGATAAGGTGACTGTTGAGATGTCTCCTTATGATTTGACTAAGGGCCGAATAACATGGCGCTCAAAATAGAATAATGAAGTGGTTGTATTGATTTATTTAGGGAGGAAATCAAAATGAAAGTTAGACCTTCAGTAAAACCAATTTGCGAAAAGTGCAAAGTGATTAAGCGCAAAGGCCGCGTAATGGTTATTTGCCAAAATAAAAAACATAAGCAACGCCAAGGTTAATAGAAAAATATATTGCGTATAGCAGAAAATTATAATGGAGGTGCAAATGCATGGCGCGTATAGCTGGTGTTGACCTGCCGAGAGAAAAACGTATTGAAATAGGTTTAACCTATATCTATGGAATTGGCCGGAAGACTGCACAGAATATTCTTGAAGCAACTGGCGTTAATCCAGATACTAGAGTGGTGGATTTGACAGAGGAAGATACGTCTAAACTTCGTGAATATATTGATAAGAATTTGGTAGTAGAGGGTGATCTTCGTCGTGATGTTTCGTTAAACATCAAACGATTGATTGAAATTAATTGTTATCGTGGAAGACGCCATCGTGCTGGTTTGCCGGTGAGAGGACAAAAGACGAAAACCAATGCACGTACAAGAAAAGGACCTAAAAAGACGATTGCAAATAAGAAGAAATAAGGAGGGATAAGGTTTATGGCAAAGGTTGCGAAAAAGGCTCCGATACGCAGACGTCGTGAAAGAAAGAATATTGCAAGCGGCGCAGTTCACATTCAGTCCACCTTTAATAATACGCTGGTTACAATAACCGATAAAAGCGGCAATACGATTTCATGGGCAAGCGCAGGCGGGTTAGGCTTTAGAGGTTCAAGAAAGTCCACTCCGTTTGCAGCGCAAACAGCAGCGGAAACGGCAGCAAAGGCAGCAATGGAACACGGTCTCAAGACTGTTGAGGTTTATGTTAAAGGTCCTGGTGCTGGACGTGAGGCTGCGATTCGTGCATTACAATCAGCAGGTTTAGAGGTTAGCTTAATTAAAGATGTGACGCCAATTCCACATAATGGATGTCGTCCTCCAAAGAGAAGACGTGTTTAGTTTTAGAATGAAGGAGGTAAAACGTAATGGCAAGATATACCGGTGCGGTATGCAGACTTTGTCGTCGTGAGGGCAAGAAGCTTTTCCTAAAAGGAGAACGCTGCTATTCAGAGAAATGTTCTGTTGTTCGCAGAGAGTATGCTCCCGGACAGCATGGACAGGGGAGAAAGAAGATTTCTGATTATGGCTTGCAACTAAGAGAAAAACAAATGGCGAAACGTTTTTATGGCGTTTTAGAGAGCCAATTTGCAAAATATTTTGAAATGGCCGAGAGACGTCCGGGCGTAACAGGTGAGAATTTATTAAAAATTCTTGAGTCCCGTTTGGATAATATTATTTATAGGGCGGGATTTGCTTCTTCTCGCGCAGAGGCAAAACAGCTTATTTTACACAACCATTTTAAATTAAATGGAAAAAAGGTCAATATTTCATCTTTGTTGGTTAGACCCGGAGATGAAATTGAAACTACTTCTGATAGCAAATCAAGTGAAAAGTTTAAATCAAATGTTGAGATGTGGTCTTCTCGTCCTGTTCCGGCATGGTTGCAGGTTGACAAAGAAAACATGAAAATTAATGTTGATCGTCTTCCAAATAGAGATGAAGTTGACATTGAAGTTGAGGAGCATTTGATTGTTGAGTTATACTCAAGATAATTGAGGAAACAAGGCATCGTGTGACAGTATACTTGATACTGAAATCAGGAGGGCTATAGATGATAGAAATAGAGAAGCCAAGAATCACAATCGATGAAATCAAATTGGACGAAACATATGGTAGATTTATTGTTGAGCCGTTAGAGCGTGGTTATGGTATTACGCTGGGAAATTGTCTCAGACGTGTACTGCTGTCTTCCCTTCCGGGCGTTGCAGTCACTTCAATTAAGATTGATGGAGTTCAGCACGAATTTTCGACAATTCCCGGAGTAAAAGAGGATGTTACTGAAATTGTCCTGAATATGAAAGGATTGCTTTGCAAGCTTCATGGGCAAACACCTAAAACAGTATTTCTTCACGCAGAGGGTGAATGTGAGGTAACGGCAGGAGATATTCAGGCAGATGCAGAGGTGGAAATTTTAGATCCTACTATGCATATTGCTACGTTATGCGAAGGTGCATCTTTGAATATGGAATTGACCATTGGATGTGGACGTGGATATGTTTCGGCTGAACGAAATAAACAGGAGATGGACGCTCAGCTTGGTGTGATCCCTATTGATAGCATCTACTCTCCGGTTTTGAAAGTGAATTATTCAGTAGAGGATACTCGTGTAGGACAGATAACTGACTACGACAAGCTGACACTTGAGATATGGACGAATGGAACCATATCTGCAAAGGAGTCAATATCTTTGGCTGCCAAGGTTCTCAATGAACATCTCAGTCTTTTCATTAATTTATCAGATGATCAGTATAACGATCAGATGCAAATTATGGTTGAGACAGAGGAAAAAGGACAAGAGGATGCTTTGGAGATGACCATCGAGGAGCTTGACTTATCTGTGCGGTCATTCAATTGCTTAAAGCGTGCAGGAATTAATACGGTTGAGGATCTTACAAATAAAACAGAATCAGATATGATGAAAGTTCGCAATTTGGGTAGAAAGTCCTTAGATGAAGTTGTGCTCAAGCTTCAATCACTGGGCTACAACTTAAAATATGAGGATGAGGAATAAACAAAATCCGTAAGGAGTGAATATCATGGCAGGTAGCAGAAAGCTAGGAAGAGCTTCTGATCAGAGAAAAGCTATGCTGCGGGCAATGGTCACCTTTTTGTTGGAGAACGGACAAATTGAAACAACTGTGGCGAGGGCAAAGGAAGTTCGTTCGATGACAGAAAAGATGATTACCCTTGGCAAGAACAATACCATTCATTCTAAAAGACAGGTGATGGCTTACGTTACAAAAGAAGATGTAATGAAAAAGCTTTTTGATGAGATTTCACCTAAGTATGCTGATAGAAATGGTGGTTATACCCGTATTATAAAAACTGGTGCCAGACGGGGCGATGCAGCAGAGATGGCGATTATTCAGTTGGTGTAATTATTTGAAAAAAAGGTTGCAGACACTATTATTCAATCTTTTGATGATAGCATAAATCTATTATCAAAACCGGAAAAGTAAGGTTCGGCACAATGCTTTAGAGAAAATTTTAGCATAGACCGTGTTCTTACTGTAACGAAAGTTATATTTTTGCAAAATGAGATAGTTATTTTGCTTGGTGTGGAATGAAGAAAAAGTTTGCAGCATTAAAGTTATTTTGTGCATGTAGGCGTTTAGTTATTGCCTAAATTTAGGCTTTGACGGAATTGCCTGTATAGCATTTCTCTCAAAGTGTGATAAGATTATGTGTTTTATCTTTTCGAGAGTATTTTTATAGCGCTTCAAGCTTCTAGAACAATGAGAGTTCATGTTGCGTTTATATTTTAGTAATGATTTAAATGCCGAAAGTCTTATCTTTCGGCATTATTTTACTTTTATGGGCTATTTTAGTTGACAGCGGATTCATTAAAATGTATAATATTTGCAAGATTACTTTTTATTTTCTCATATATCAAGGGAATACTATACATGGTTTAATTCAGCTTAATGGTAGATAAAATGCCTAGAAAGCTATCTTTATAATCTGCGATGCGTTTTTTTGTTTGCAAAAATTGTGGATTTTATTTTAGGGTTTTGAAAGGTAAGAAGGTCTTGATTGAGATCGTAAGGTTTTTATAGTTATTCAATGTATAGCGTTGCTTTCACAGAGCATCTTTTTGATTGTGTTATTATGAAAAAATGTGCTTTCCTCGCATCTTCAGGCAGTGCGTTCCATTTCTCTCTCAATGACGATGAGATCTACTGCCGGAATATTTAATGATAATGTTTGCAGCGCCTGATTGAATTGCTTTACTTTGATATGGACAGGGGTTATGTTGAAATGGAGCGTCAATGGAACTATCAATTATTTTAATTAATTATAACACCAAAACGCTAACTGAACAGGCAATAGATAGTATTATTAAGACTGTAGAAAGAACGGATTTTGAAATTATTGTTGTTGACAATTCCTCTCAAGAGGAGCAAAAACTCTCTTTGGAGCATGAAAGAATACACGTTTTAAGAGATGTTCAAAATCATGGTTTTGGGCATGCTTGCAATTTAGGCGTACAGCATTCGAGTGGTGAATACTTGTTGTTTCTTAATTCTGATACGGTTATGGCGGAAAACACAATTGACGAAAGTTTTGCCTTTTTACAACAAGATTGCTCTATTGGTGCGCTTGGCGTGCGTATGCTGCGGCCTGACGGTTCTTTGGATCATGGATGCAAAAGGGGATTTCCAACGCCTATGGCGTCTTTGTATTACTTTAGCGGTTTGGATAGACGGTGTCCTAATTCCCATAAATATGGCGCTTATCGGCAGACTTTTTTAGAAGAGGATGCTGTTGCTGATGTTGATAGCGTGTCAGGAGCCTTTTTGATGATTTCAAGAACGGTGTTTGATAAGGTAGACGGATTTGATCAGGACTTTTTTATGTATGGAGAGGACTTGGATTTATGTTATCGAATCAAACAGCAGGGCTATCGTGTGGTTTATTATGGAAAGGTTTCCTTTTTGCATTTGCATGGGCAAAGCGGTTTGGTTCGCAGTGAAAAAGTTATTGGATATTTTTACGACGCTATGAATCTCTTTTATGACAAGCATTATCAAAACAAATATAATGCTTTTACTGGCTTTTTGGTGAAGATGGCTATTTCTTGCAAACGTCATTTGGCTATTCGTAAAAGCAGGAAGGTGTTAGAACATGGTTGATATTCTAATGGCTGTTTATAATGGAGAACAGTTTGTTTCGCAGCAGATTGATTCTATTTTAAAGCAGACTTATCAAGATTGGCGTCTTATTATTCTTGACGATTGTTCCACTGATCAAACAATGGAGATTCTTGACACCTATCAAAGGTTATATCCTGATAAAATCACATATTCCTCTAATTTAGTGAATTCACACAGCCCTAAGGATAATTTTTTTAATCTCATTCAAGATTCTCAAGCTTCTTATGTGATGACATGTGACCATGATGACGTGTGGCTGCCGGAAAAAATTGAGCAAACGCTTGCATGTATGCAAAAGGCAGAGAAACGTTTTGGAACGGATATGCCCATTCTGGTTCACACAGATCTTGTTGTTGTTGATGAAAATTTAAAGATGCTTTCTCCCTCAATGATTAAAAGTCAGAACCTTTCACCGAATCGAGTTCGTTTGCGGGAGTTACTGGTTCAGAATCAAATTACCGGTTGCACAATGATGTTGAATCGAATGCTTGCAAATCTGGCAAAGGATATGCCACCGGAAGCAGTGATGCATGATTGGTGGTATGGTCTGATTGCCGCGACCTTTGGCAAAATTATCTTTTTGCCCACAGCAACTATTTTATATAGGCAGCATATGGGAAATCAAGTGGGTGCAAAAGCGGTAACGAGCAGGGAATATATTACGAATCGGCTTACCCATTCAAATGAAATCAAAACAGCGCTCCATCAGACCTATCGGCAGGCGGCGGCTTTTCTTGAGCGATTTGGGCAGGAGTTGAGTGAGCCACAGAGAGAGATGGTGCAGGCCTTTGCACAGATGAACGATAGCAAAAAACTACGTCGTTTGCAAACGCTGTTTCATTATCGCTTTTTCAAAGGCGGTATGATAAGAAAGATTGGACAGTTGATTTATTTATAGCTGAATGGAAAGGTCTTTTGTCAGTGAAGTGATGAGACTTTGGTTTTTCAGAAAGAATCCGGTTTTTTATTAAAAACTTTGCTTGACTCAGACAGAGTTATTGATTGAAAATAAATAGACAAGAGCAGACTTTTATTTGCAAAGTTGTTTGTTTGATGAAAATAGCGGATTGGTCCTCAATTATCATTCTATGAAATTATTTGATCAGAATTGTTATTTATATTATAGAGATATAGATTTACTACAATAAATTTTGTCGGTGAATATGCTTTTGAGATATATCGATAGATTTTATATAGGCAAAATATTTTACAGAAAGGAAGAAATCAAGTGAAAGGAATTGTTTTGGCAGGAGGAGCAGGAACGAGACTTTATCCGTCTACGATTGCATGTTCCAAACAAATTTTAACAGTGTATGATAAACCTATGATCTATTATCCGGTTTCAACTTTGATGCTGGCAGGAATTAAGGATATATTGATCATTTCTACTGCGAGGGACTTGCCGTTTTTTCAAGAACTATTTGGCGACGGTCATCATATTGGTGTTCATTTTTCCTATACTGTGCAGGAGCAACCGCGTGGACTGGCAGAAGCTTTTATTTTGGGCGAGCCCTTTATAGGAGACGATAATGTTTGCCTTGTTTTAGGAGATAATATTTTTTATGGCTACCGTTTTTCAGAGCGTCTTCAGGCGGCTGCAAATCGTAAGGAGGGCGCCACAATTTTTGGATATCATGTGAGTAATCCAAAGGAATTTGGCGTTGTTGACTTTGACGACAATGGAACGGTGCTTTCAATTGAGGAAAAGCCTGCACAACCAAAGTCTAATTATGCTGTCCCGGGTTTGTATTTTTATGATAATCATGTGATTGAAATTGCTAAAAATGTGCAGCCTTCTGCACGTGGAGAATTAGAGATTACATCGGTGAACAATGCCTATCTTCGCGAAGGAAAATTAAAAGTGGAACTCTTTGGCCGTGGAATGGCATGGCTTGACACCGGAACGCATCATGCCATGCTTGATGCAGCGAACTTTATTGAAGCTGTGCAGACAAGACAGGGCCTTTATGTGGCTTGTCTTGAAGAAATTGCTTATAGAAACGGATTTATTGATAAAGAGACGTTACTAGAACAGGCTGAAGCTATGAAAAAGACTGAGTATGGAAAATATCTCTTCTCTGTTGCGGAAACGGTGAAGAAAGGGAGTATTCGATGAAACGTATTATAGTGACAGGCGCTAAGGGACAATTAGGCGCTGAACTTTTAACGATTTTAAAGAGTGGCGTATCTGAATTAGGAAACATTCCAGAGGAGCTCGTGGGTTGTGAACTAATTCCTGTCGATATTGACGAGCTGGATATTACCAATCAACAGGCTGTGATGTCTTTTATCTGCGACGTAAATCCCTTTGCGGTTATTAATTGTGCGGCATTAACGAATGTTGACGGTTGTGAAGAAAAACAGGATTTAGCCTTGCAGGTGAATGCGCTGGGTGCTCGCAATTTAGCAATGGCTTGCGAAAAGAGTGGCTCTGTTTTAGTGCAAATTTCAACGGACTATGTTTTTTCAGGAGAGGGCAACAAACCCTATTTTGAATGGGAATTGCCAGCGCCACAGAGTGTTTATGGTGGAACCAAGCGCTTGGGAGAAGAATATGTTAAAGGCTTTTGCAGCAGGTATTTTATTCTTCGCACTGCATGGCTTTATGGCTATTATGGAAATAACTTTGTGAAAACCATTGCAAGGCTTGCTAAAGAAAACGGTGAGGTGAAAGTTGTTAACGATCAACGCGGCAATCCAACCAATGCCGCCGACTTGGCATTTGCCATAGTATGTCTGTTGGCAACACAGGAATATGGAATTTACCATTGTACAGGCCAAGGGGAGTGTAGTTGGTATGACTTTGCTTGTAAGATTGTGGAGTATTATCAGATTAACGCACAGATTCATCCTTGCACGACAGAGGAATTTCCCCGTCCTGCAGAACGCCCGTCTTACTCTGCACTTGATCATGGCATGCTTCGTTTGACCATTGGCGACGTCATGCGTCCTTGGGAGGATGCGCTTGCTTGCTTTTGTGAAAAAACAAAGAGTCAGGAATAATTAAAAATATTTATTTGGAAAGGAATCAGAAAGATGAAAACGTATTTAGTTACCGGAGGAGCCGGATTTATTGGTTCGAATTTTGTGATTTATATGCTAAACAAATACAATGATGTTAAAATTATCAATTTGGATAAACTCACGTATGCCGGAAATTTAGAAAATTTAACGAGTGTACAGGATAATCCAAATTATCATTTTGTGCAGGCTGATATTTGCGATCATGATGCGGTAGAAAAAATATTTAATGATTATGAGATCGACTATGTTGTCAACTTTGCTGCTGAAAGTCATGTGGATCGAAGCATAACAAACCCTGAAATCTTTGTGCAGTCGAACGTTTTAGGAACAGTGAATCTTTTAAGCATTGCTAAAAACCATTGGCAGACAGGGGAGGATTCTTTTAAAGAGGGTGTTAAATATCTTCAGGTTTCCACCGATGAAGTCTACGGTTCATTGGGAAAGACAGGTTTCTTTATGGAGACAACGCCGCTGGATCCTCATAGTCCTTATTCTTCGAGCAAAGCTTCGGCTGATCTCTTTGTTAAAGCTTATCATGACACCTATCATTTTCCTATGAATATTACACGTTGTTCAAACAATTACGGTCCTTTTCAATTTCCTGAAAAATTAATTCCGCTTATGATTAACAATCTTTTGAATAAGCGTCCACTTCCTATTTATGGAGATGGTATGCAAGTTCGTGATTGGTTGTATGTTCAAGACCATTGTAAGGCAATTGACATGGTGCTAAGAGATGGACGCGTGGGCGAGGTGTATAATGTGGGCGGACACAATGAGCGCACCAACATCACTATTGTTAAGACCATTATTGATTATATTAAAAACAATGTAGACGCAACAGTTACAGAGGATTTAATTCAATATGTTGCCGATCGTAAAGGACATGACAGAAGATATGGCATTGCGCCGGACAAAATTAAACAGGATCTTGGATGGTTCCCGGAGACTACCTTTGAGGTAGGAATTATTAAAACGATTCAATGGTATTTAGATAACCAGGCTTGGATGGAAAATGTCACAAGCGGTGCCTATCAAAATTATTATGAAAAGATGTATTCAAATCGGTGATTTTGACCGATGAAAGGAGACTGTGTGATGGGTAAATTTCAGTTTATAAAAACAGATATCGAAGATCTCTATGAAATTGAAACAGCAAAGTTTGGCGATGCCCGCGGATATTTTATGGAGACCTATAATGAAGAAGACTTTCATAAAGCGGGTTTGACTATGCGTTTTGTGCAGGCGAATGAATCCTGTTCTTGCAAAGGTGTTTTGCGCGGCTTGCACTTTCAAAAAAAATTCCCGCAGGGAAAACTGGTGCGTTGCACAAAAGGCGAAGTGTTTGACGTCGCCGTTGATCTCCGCGAGGGATCTTCTACTTATGGTAAATGGCATGGCGTTTATCTCTCTGAGAAAAATAAAAAGCAGTTTTATGTTCCGGAAGGGTTTGCGCATGGCTTTTATGTTATTTCTGACGTCGCGACGTTTGTTTATCACGTCACAAATCTTTATCATCCTGAGGACGAGGGCGCTTTGCGCTGGAATGATCCGGATATCGGTATAAAGTGGCCTTTGATTCAAGGTCTTGAGGTCTTACTCAGCGAAAAGGATCAAAAAAATCCTTTTTTTGCCGAGTTAAAAAAATGATGAAAGGGCGGTAGATTCATTGGTTAAGGCATATTGGGCAGACTTTAAGCGCTATCTTCCGCTTTTGTGGAGCTTAACCTCGAGAGATATTAAGCTCAAATATCGGCGTTCTGTGCTTGGTTTGGCTTGGAGCATTTTAAACCCGCTGTTGATTATGATTGTGTTAACGCAGGTCTTTGGTATGCTTTTAAAAATTACAGTTGATAATTTTCCTGTTTATTATATTGTAGGCTCTTCTCTGTTTAACTTCTTCTCAGAGGCAACTACCGGTTCCATGTCGTCAGTGCTAAGCAGCGCTCCTTTAATTAAAAAGGTTTATATTCCTAAGTATATTTTTCCTTTAGAAAAGTGCATGTTTTCTCTTGTTAATCTTCTCTTTTCCATGATAGCAGTTGTCATTGTTATGGCGTTTTATATTATTATTGGGGATTTGCAGCCTTCATGGACGATTTTGCTCTTTTTCTTACCTATCTTCTATTGCTTCCTGTTTGCGGTGGGCATGAGCCTGATTTTAAGTGCACTCACAGTCTTTTTTAGGGATTTGCTTCATTTATGGGGCGTTGTGATGACGGTTTGGCTTTATTTAACACCTATTATTTATCCTCTGGAGGTTATACAAGACAGTTGGGTTATGGCAGTGGTGCAGTTTAATCCCCTTTACTATTACGTGCAGTACTTTAGAGCCGTTATGATGTATGGTCAGGTTCCGGGACTTCTTTTTAATCTTGGTTGTCTTGCTATGGGACTGGCTACAATTGCGATTGGCGTACTCATCTTTAAGAAAACACAGGATAAATTCATTCTTCATATTTAGTGGGAGAGAATAGGAGTGTTACAGTTTGGTGGATAATGCAGTTGAAATAAAAGATGTGCAGATGCATTTTAACATGAGCAGTGAAAAACTTGACAGTCTAAAAGAATATTTTATTAAGCTGATGAAACGGCAGTTGTTCTTTGAGGATTTCGTGGCTCTTGACGGAATTACGGTAGATATTCCAAAGGGAGACGTGTTTGGGATTGTTGGTTTGAATGGCTCGGGAAAGAGTACGCTTTTGAAAGTGATTTCTGGTATTTTAAAGCCGACTAAAGGAAGCGTTCATGTTCATGGCTCCATTGCTCCCTTGATTGAGTTGGGTGCCGGTTTTGATATGGAGTTAACTGCACGTGAAAATATTTATTTGAATGGCGCAGTTTTGGGATTGCCAAAATCTTTGATGGAGCAACGTTTTGAAGAAATCGTTGAGTTTTCTGAGCTTAGAGACTTTTTAGACGTTCCTATGAAAAATTATTCTTCCGGAATGGTTGCCAGAGTGGGCTTTGCAATTGCTACGATTACCCGACCTGAAATTTTGATTGTTGATGAAATTTTGGCAGTTGGAGACTTTCGTTTCCAGGAAAAATGCGAAAATCGCATTAATGAGATGATGAGCGGCGGCACTACTGTTATTATTGTCTCTCATTCGATCGATCAGATTGAGAGATTGTGTAAACACGTTCTTTGGTTAGAGCATGGAAAAATGAAGATGCTTGGTGATGTTGAAAGTGTTTGCGAGGTTTATAAAGCAAGCTAAGTTTGTCAAAAGGGAAAGGAAATATCATTTGTTATGAGTGAAATATACAATAAAGAGTATTATGAGAATTATGATGTGGGTGTTGATCAGGTTTCTTATAAGGATTCTGAGTATACCAAGAAATTTTTACAAAAAGTTGCCAAGCGTATTGTTGAGGAGCTCAATCCCCAAACGGTCTTAGACGCTGGATGCGCTATGGGTCATTTGGTGACTGCCCTTAGGGATTTAGGGGTTAAGGCTTATGGAATTGATATTTCCGATTACGCAATCAGTCAGGTTCGGGAGGATATCAGACCTTATTGCGTTGCCGCTTCTCTTGCTGATCCTCTGCCAAAAGGTTTTCCTCAAAAGTTTGACTTAGTCGTTTCAATCGAAGTTTTAGAGCATTTGTATGAAGAAGATTGTGAAAGGGCAATTTCTAATCTTGCTTGTGCAGGTGATAAATTTTTGATGAGTTCAACATCTGATGATGTTAAGGATATTACGCATTTAAATGTACGCCAAAAAGAGTATTGGGCAAAGCAATTGGCGAAATTTGGACTTTATCATAATTTGGACTATGACGCGACTTATATCTCTCCGGTTTCCATGCTATTTCAAAGAACGGAGGACTTTCCAAGACTTATTGAGGATTATGAGCGACATTTACGCGTTTTACGATTAAATCTCACAGACAAACTGCAGGCGCATTCTGCCGGCGAACAAGCTGCGCTTGATCGAATCAATGAGTATGTAAAGGTATGCCAGAATTATGAGGAGCGCTTGGCTGAGTATGCCCACAAGATGAGTCGTTATATTAAAATGGGTGATGAATATAGAGATTTACAAGACAAGTATAATAACTTGACACGAGAAAATCAGGAACTCCACAGGATTGCGGTCGCATATCAGGCTCTTGAGGGATCTGCTGTTTGGAAATGCACAAAGCCCTTGCGTGTTCTTCTTGACGTGATTAAGAAGTTTTTGCGTAAAATTAAAAGCGCTCTGCGTCTTGGAAAAAAGGGACTCGTCAGTATTAAAAGAAACGGCTTGAAAGCAACCTGGAGAAAGATGAGAAATCGTGCCAGCCGTTCGAGCAGCTTTAAAGAGTATATGAGAAAGCATGCTGTGACGCCGGAACAGTTGGCGTTAGAAAGAGATGTTAGTTTTACAAAGGATATTACTTTTAGTATAATTGTGCCGCTTTATAACACTCCTAAGGTGTTTTTGGAGGAAATGATTGAGTCTGTGCAGGCGCAGAGCTATTCTAAATGGGAGTTGTGTTTGGCTGATGGCAGCGGTGAGGATTATGCTTATGTCGGAGAGATTTGTAAAAATTATGCGCAAAATGACTCGAGAATTAAGTATCAGAAACTTGAGAAGAATCTAAAAATTTCTGGAAATACCAATGCCTGTATGAAGATGGCAACAGGTGACTTTTTCGTTTTATTTGACCATGATGATTTACTTCATCCATCTGCTCTTTTTGAATGCATGAAAGTAATTGAAAATGAGGATGCGGACTTTATCTATACTGATGAGCTAACCTTTCAGGATTCTTTGGATGGGAATATTGTCATTCATTTTAAATCAGATTTTTCGCCGGATATGCTCAGAAGCTATAATTACATTTGCCATTTGACGGTTTTTAGCGCAGAGCTTCAAAAAAAGGTGGGTTTCTTTTCACTTGAGCACAATGGCAGTCAGGATTATGATATGATTCTGCGTTTGACAGAAAAAGCGCAAAAAATTGTTCATATTCCTAAGGTGCTATATTATTGGCGTTCTCATTCTGCATCAGTGGCTTCTGACATTTCTGCAAAACCATATGTTCTTGAAGATGCGCACCGTGCTTTGCAGGAACATTTAAATCGAGTTGGTTTACAAGGAGACACGCTTGATTCTACAGTTCCTTCTACTTATCGCATTCGATATAAAATTGAGGGAAATCCTCTGATTTCTATTCTGATTCCTACTATGGATCACATTGACGATTTGGAGGTGTGCATTTCTTCTATTCTTGCAAAATCGACATATCAAAATTTTGAAATTATTGTTATAGAGAATAACAGCAAAAACAAAGAAACCTTTGACTATTATCGTTCACTGACTAAACGCGATAATAGAATTCGAGTCGTCACATGGCAGGGCATTTTTAATTATTCTGCGATTAACAACTTTGGGGCTAAACATGCAAAGGGTGAATATTTGATTTTGCTCAACAATGACATTGAAATTATTACTGAAAATTGGATGGAAGAAATGCTGATGTTTGCACAGCGTGCTGATGTTGGTGCAGTGGGAGTGAAGCTTTATTATCCTGACGACACAGTTCAACATGCCGGTGTTATTATTGGTTTAGGTGGCGTTGCCGGCCATTCTCATAAATATTATTTACGTAATGATCCGGGCTATTTTGCAAGAATTTCTATTGTACAAAATCTTTCTGCAGTCACTGCTGCCTGTTTAATGATTGAGAAGAAGAAGTTCGATGAAATTGGTGGATTAGACGAAAGCTTTGAGGTTGCGTTTAATGACGTTGATTTTTGTATGCGACTACGTGCGCATGGTTACCTCAATGTCTTTACGCCTTATGCTGAGTTTTATCATCATGAGTCAAAGAGCCGCGGTTTTGAAGATACGCCTGAAAAGGTAGAACGTTTTCGTGGAGAAATCAGGCGGTTTAAAGAACGTTGGGGTAAAGAGTTAGAAAAGGGAGATCCTTATTATAATAAAAATCTAACCCTTGACTATGAAAACTTTACTATTGCTCTTTAAGACATATAGATAAGCGTCGTCCTGCTAAAGATTTGGGACGGCGCTTTTTTGCAAAGGGATAATTGTGATCAATTGGGATTGCATTCGCTCAATATATCCTATAGGGAAACAGCATTTACGTATATGGAGCAAAATGATTGTTTGTTTGCAGAGTGTATTCAAATAAAACGCCCATTCCATAAAATTTGAGATGTGACAGGATTAGAGTCTTAGATTTTTGTCAGCATTATTTTCTGTAATGATTTATCTAATCTATTCATCCCACAGAGACTAACAATCAACGCCCTTGTTTTGTATACACCTGTGATGAGAATATTTTATAATGAGCACCGGAATTTTGTGTTATAAAATAGACTATTTGTATAATTTTTTATTTTTTTACTATAAGTATTAAACGGAATTGCCTTGATGCTTTTTAGAAAGAGGAAGAAGATTGTCTTTTTACAGAAAAAAGGGAATAATAAGTGGGAAATTTCTTTTATTATTTGAAGCTCCTTTGTATTAAGATCGTTTTCTATTTTAAAGTTTGAGGTGTTTGACAGACTAGGGAAAAATATGTAGTCGGCAAGAACTACAATAAAAGTCGGATTATTCTCTTTGTAGAGGCTTTGTAATTTATGCGTGTTACTATTTATTACTCAATTGTTCCCAATGCCTATAATCTAATCTTTTGCTCAGGCTTTAGATAGCCCCACAAACAGCAGAGTGTTGAGAGTGTTCTATTCTGCAAGTTTACTTTAAAAGAAATATATACCTATGCAAATTTATCTGAAATGTGGCAGATTTTATTTACAAAATGATAAATTTATTAATGATTATACAGTATGTATTAATAAAATGCTATAAGCACTGTATAAAATCGTTCAACCTTGTATGGCTTCATTATTATAAAAGGGAAAAATCCCCTTTTGTAGGAAAGTGATATATCTCACTTTTTTTGATAAAAACATGAATTTTGCTCTTACGTATTCAGAGTATATCTGCTTGTAAAAAGATTAAATAAGTTTGCTCAACGCTATGAGCAATAAGATACATCCGCTTAGCCATGAAAGACTAAAACTCCATTTTTCTGCTGTCTTTCTTCCGCTCCATCCACCAAGACGAATTGCTAAGAGGTTGACCAAAAGAGAAAAACATAGTATCATAAAAATGTTAGTTGATTCAAGAGCAGCGCCAAATCCGGCGGCTAATCCATCTAAAGAAAGAGCTAGTGCTAGCGAAATAGATTCCTGTGCAGATAATTTTCTTGAACAATCGAAATCGGCCCTCTGCGGATCAGCGTATACATTTAGAATGAACTGAAAATGCAGAAATGTAAAATGTATTTTCTTATCTATCTTTTGATGCTTTTTTATATATTCTTTTAATAGGCTGTCTGACAGTTTGACAATGCCTAGAATAAACAGGATAAGAAAGCTGAGAATGCTTGTTAGGGATGAAGGAATAAAATTTCCTATAAACGTCCCGCATACTAGCGATATTCCTAATAAACCGCTGCAAATACCGGCAATGATGACTGCTGATGCTAGGGGGATTTTAATTCTGCCGGTTCCATAGGCAAAGCTTGCTGCAAAGGCATCTATTGAGAGGGCGATTGCTAACAACAACCCCTCTGTTAACGCCATAATTGAAATAGACATAATAAACACCATCATTTCTCTATCACCTACAGCTAGCGCTTTTCATTTATAGATATAAAAAATATCTTTTTTGATTTTAAAGTTGAACATCTTCTATGTCTAAAATATAGGCCTGCGCTTAAGCTGCATGTGGAATACGGGGCGTGCCCCTTGATTGGGTCTTCTTTTATCTATTCTATTTTATAAAACTTAAGATGGTGATTGAAAAATTTTATTTTAGGAGGAAGTATTATGAAGTATATTATCGGGATTATTTTAGCATGTTTGCTTATTTTTCCTCTCTCTGCTTGTTCAGAGCAACCGACGTCCAGTCAAAGTGAGGGAGATTTAAATTCACAGGAGAGCGAAACGGTTTCTCAGGAGGAAATGAGCAAAGAGGAATATGAGATATTACAGGGAATGTTTACCTATAATTTTCAGCAATATATGACACAGTTGCAGTCTGCGCTCTCCACCTATAATGGAAGTGAGGATTGGTGGAATTCATTTCAGTCTTTAGCTGATCAGGCAAAAGGAGCATGGGATCAGTTTCAGGCCAATCAGCAGAACATACCGGAATCTTGCCAGCAAGCGTATCAGAAGTTATCTATAGGAGTGAGCAATTATCTTACGGCGATTGATACCGTTCAACAGGCTAAGGATCTTGGAGGTGTAGATCAGCAGCAGAAACTCGCTGAAGCTTCTCAACTTTTTATTCAGGCTAATACGCAGTGGTAAAATACAAGTGAGAATGTGTCCTAAGTGATTTTAATATTTCTATTTTAAGAGACATTCCTGATGCCGTTAATTATTAGAGGCTTTAGTTATCACAGACTTTATCTGCTATTTTAGCTTGTTGTTCAATCGCACTGTGGTGGTGTGTGGGGAAACATTTTATAGAGTTAATTTTTGTTAGATATAGTTAAAGCGTTTTTTATAATTTATCATTCAGGATAAAGTTAATGGAATTACTATATTGCACTCTGATAAACATGTGTTTTTCGCTTTGATGGGATGATATTCAATTTATTCTGTATGACTATTATAAATTTTAAATATATAGTATATAAAGAAAATGCCATTCTAATTTTTTGGAGTGGTGTTTTTCTTTTTGTTAAAGTATATTATCGTTTGAATAGAGGATTCCAAAACATATTAAAAGCGATAAAATTTTTTGTCGGCGATGCGTGACATAATTAGGGTAGTTTACGATTATTATGCCAACAAGTGAGGCTAAACTTAAACGGTTTTATATCACTTTTATAGATGCAGCGATTTGCATTGAGTATCCTATACTTTAACTGTTATTTCCATATTTTAAAACAATTCTTGTAGAATTTTACTATGTAATATTATATAATAAATCATAATATCAAGAAAGTTTACAAAAAAAAGAAATAATAAACATACTTTTTGTATAATATATTTTTTTATAAGAGTTTAATTGTATTTCAATCTGTTAAAGGAGATAGCTTATGATGATTAATGTTTTTTAACCGAGTTTGGCAGAAGAGGAGTTGGGTGCTGTCAAGCGTGTGTTTGAGTCTAATTGGATTGGAAGAGGGGACGAAACAATAGCTTTTGAAAAGGAATTTGCCACACATCTTGGTTGCACTTGTTCCAATTCGTCTTTTGTGAGAACTGTTTCTTGTTGTAGTGCGGGTCTGTTTCATTCCATGAAATTATTAGATATTCAGCCAGGCGATGAATTCATTCTGCCAAGTATTCATTTTGTGGCTGCGGCAAATGCAATTTTAGATTGTGGAGGTGTGCCTGTCTTTTGTGATGTTGATCCTAGAACGCTTAATGCCACTGCGGAATCAATTGAGCAGAAGATCACCAAAAAAACAAAGGCAATTTTAATCATTCATTATGGAGGCTATCCTTGTGACATGGATTCCATATGTAAATTGGCACAGGCATATAACTTAAAATTAGTTGAAGATGCAGCTTGCAGTGTAGCGTCGCAATATAAAGGACAAGCATGTGGCACCTTTGGCGATATTGGAATTTGGTCGTTTGACGCTATGAAAATTTTAGTTTGTGGAGACGGCGGCATGATGCATTTTAAAGAACCGGAGATGGTGGAGAAATTTGAAAAATTAAGCTATCTAGGCTTGTGTTCTAAAAGCGGTTTTGAGAGCACAGTGGATAAAAAATGGTGGGCGTTTGATGTTTCTTGTTATGGACGCAAAGATATTATGAATGATATATCATCTTCTATTGGGCGTGAACAGCTCAAAAAGCTTCCTGACTTTATTCAAAAACGCAAAGAGATCAGTCAAATGTATGATCAAGCGCTTTGCCAAGAAAATTGGTTAACCCTTCCGCCTGCCCTTCCGGAAGACTGCAAATCCAGTTATTATTTTTATTGGGTGCAATTAAAGAATCAGGATTTGCGCGATCGTTTGGCAACATACTTAAAGGAGCATCAGATTTATACAACATTCCGTTATTATCCTTTGCATTGGGTGAAATTTTATCAGATGGATAACTGCTCATTGAAAAATGTTGAACAGGCTGCGCAAACTACATTATGTTTGCCTATGCATCAATCCCTGTCTAAAAAAGATATTACATATATAGTAGACACAATTTGCAGTTTTGGAAAGGAGAATCATCTGTGACTTATATTTTTGTATTCTTGGGTGAATTTGGGTATGAATTGTTAAATTGGCAAGGAGTTATTCGAAAGTTTTCTCATACAATTTCCAAAGAGGATCAAATTATTTGTTGCAGTCGCGCTAATTTATATCCACTCTATGAAACTGCGGATATTTATCTTGATATTTCGGATTATCCTCTGTTTCAAAAGAGCGTTGCTTGTGGATATGTTGGGATGCTCCCACAGGAAGATATGACTCGTTTACCTGTAGAGGAAAGCAAAGAGTTTAATCTGAAAAGACCTATTCAGGACTTTTATATTACTTATAATACGCCGGAAGACCTACAATTTGACTCGCAACTCAAAGAGGGATTAAAGAAATATATATGCGAAAGGTTGTCTTCTATTTCTCAGTTTGATATTTCTTGTGCAAAGTTTATTTTTAGTTCAGAGCGGCATGAAATGAACGGATGCGTTTTTGGGTGCGATCGTTCTGTGTTTCAAATTGGCATGGACGAAGGCGATATCTATGAAAAATTAGATTTAAATAACAATCTGTTTCAGAAAATTGTCCCTGACCCTTCTGTGAAAAATATTGTAGAAAAAAAGTGTGCGGTGCTTGGACAAAACTATATTCTCGTTCAGATGGCAGAACGCAAAATTGTAAAGCGTAGCGCTGACACATTTGATAAGAGAGATAAGCTTCTCCAAATGCTTTCGAAAAACTATCCGCTCGTTTTACTGACTTTTTCTACAGGACGGAATTTGGATAGTTATTCTCATTTTGATGAAATTCCAAATTGTTGTTGTTACCATTGCAGTTCTTTTACCGAACAGGCATATCTCATTACGCATTCTTATCAATGCTTATTTTTTACCGAAGGGGATTTTCGCAGTCATATTTATGTTCCTCCATTTCTGGGAAAGGATGTAATTGCAGTTGCGCCAAAAAGTGTTTATCAACTAAAAACCTCTCCAATTGATTTTTGGAACAAAAATGTTTTTCAGTTTGGAGGACAAATTAGGCCAATCTATAGTGAGGATATTTTTTCTAATACCTCAATAGATTGGAATGACCTTTTGCAAATAAATGATAGGAATAAATAAAATGAAAGATTTAAAAGAGAATTATCAGAGGACCATTATAGCCTGTTTTTTTGGAATTGCAAGTCAGGCGGTTATCATCAATCTAACGGCAATTTTATTCGTTTATTTTATGACCCTTTATCATTTTTCATTCTCATTCCTTGGAGTTTTGGTTGGAGTCAATTTTGCCGTACAAATGTTGGCCGGCGTTGTTTTAACATTTTTAATCGATAGAATTGGATTTCGGCCACTCGTTCTAATTGCCTGTCTCCTTGGAGTTATAGGGCTTACAGTTTATGGACTTGTGGGCGTTATTCTTCCGGGTGATTTGGTTGGCACTGGGATTGTTTGTGCAACAGTTTTATTTTCTTTTTCGGGAGGAATGCTTGAATCTCTTCTTTCTCCTATCATTGACAACATTCCTGAGACGGTTAAATCTAAACAGACTGCCATGAGTTTGCTACACTCCTTTTATGCATGGGGCGAATTGGTTTGCATTATATTAACCTCTCTATATTTGTTTGTGTTTGGAGAAGAATATTGGAGTTATATTGTAATCTTTTTTGCAGTCATACCATTTATTGCATTTTTGTTGTTTTTGCACGCTCCTATTCGGCAAAAAACAGTTGATTTTAAGAAAAAAAGCGCCACAACTGGCGTTCTTCTATCACCCTTTTTTCTAATTGCTCTTCTTGCTATGGCATTTGGCGGTGCAGCCGAAATGTTGATGAATCAATGGGTAGCTACCTTTTTAATTAAAGGGCTTGGTGTGAATGAAATGGTTGCGGATATTTTGGGAATGGGATTATTTGCTTTATCTATCGGCGTTGGTCGTGCACTATATGGTAAATTCGGTGATAGATGGAATCTATCGAAACTTTTGCTTATTTGTAGCCTGAGTTCATCTATTTTATATGCCACAATTGGCATCTCACAAAGTGCATTGCTTGCATTAATTGCAAGTGTGCTATGTGGCTTTACTGTAAGTTTGCTCTGGCCGGGCACGTTGGTAATTACCAGTAAATATTTCCCCAAAGCGGGTTCTTGGATTTTTGTTATTTTGACCATTGCAGGCAATTTGGGAACAACTATATTCTCTGCTATGACAGGAACGCTCACTGATAGTATAGGGTTATCTTACACTTTTTTGATTCTTTCGCTTGTGCCATTAGGCGCTTTCTTTTGTCATCTGTTTTTGCTTGGCAAGCAAGCCAAAAGTGAAGTTATACCATCAAGCAAATGATATATTTAGTCTCTGGTTGTATAGGTCTCATTCTATATAGGATTCTTCGAGATTCCCTTAACAGTTTTATATGCTGTTAAGGGGATTTTTCTATTTTTATCAGTATATCAGCAGAGCTAATTTTTTGCTTAATAATTTATTCTGTTAGTTGCAGAAGTATTTTTCTTTTTAGAGTGCACTTTCGTTGAAAAACCTCAAAGAGGGAAATAACCTTTTGAAGGAACCTTATCATGGCATAGGGCATTTGGGAGAAATCATGGTGGAATTTAGCAATCAATTTATTTTGCGAACACAATTAAACTTTCAGATGACAGTGCAGAAGAAACTATCTAATACTATTATATATGAGAATCATTTGTTGTTAGATCATTAAAGAATTATTTGTACAGATTAATTTTATTTGGTATAATATGATAAAGAAGCTAAAATTTAATAGAGATTCAAAGGAGGAGATTCATTGTGAAAAACATCTGGCATGATATAAGCGAGAAACGCATTGCACCGAGAGATTTCATTACAGTAGTAGAAATTTCCAAGGGAAGTAAGAAAAAGTATGAGCTGGATAAAGAAACCGGATTGATTATTTTGGATAGAATTTTATATACCTCTACACATTATCCTGCAAATTATGGATTTATTCCCCGAACTTTTGGAGACGATGGAGATCCTTTGGATGTTTTATTGCTCTGTTCTGAAGCCATAGAGCCGTTGACGCTGGTGAGGAGTTATCCTATTGGTGTTATTAGAATGATTGATAATGGACACAATGATGAGAAGATTATTGCTATTCCTTATAATGATCCTACATATAACGTATATACAGATTTAGAGCAGCTTCCAGCTCATATATTTAACGAAATGCGGCATTTCTTTTCTGTATATAAAGCGCTGGAGAATAAAGAGACGGCTGTTGATGAAGTGAGTGGTTCTCAAGAGGCTCTCCAAATTATTATTACGGCTATGGATGAATATAAACAGCGATTTTGCGAAGAATGAAAACCTAAAGAAGAGGCTTTGATGTTTTTTGCCTACAAAATTTTTAAAATCAATTTAGCCAAAAAAGAGCCAACTTGCAGTTCATGCAAATTGGCTCTTTTTAAATTGTTATTAATTATTTACATCTTCAATCGTTTTTGCAATGGTATGTGTGATAGGAGTCCACTCAACCTTTTTAAATAAAGCCACAATAGAAATGGGAACATAGGTAAAGATAAAGAGTGGGAAAGTGAATAAAGACAATATCTTTTTATACCAATTACAGTGAATCTTTTTCCACTCTGTGATTACAGTCAGCAATCCAAAGATGAAGAGAATAAAGTAGAAATTGAAGAAGAAATTCCAAATTCCTGTTAAAGAGGCTGAGATAATTTCAGGCGAAGTGACTAGACTGCACATACCAATAATTAAGAACACAGTATTTGCAAAGAAACTGATGAGTGAAATAAAGACAGCCGGCGAGATTGTCATAAGCATATCAAAACATGCAAAACTATGATCTTTAAAAATTCCTTTAATCAATTTGCCGCCATATTTGCCAAAAACTTGATAAAACCCTTTTGACCAACGCAATCTTTGATGCCATGATTGACTAAACTTGGTTGGCTGTTCATCATATAACATAGCGTTTGCACAGTAGCCGATTTTTTCTCCATGAATAGCACTATCAACAGAAAATTCAATATCTTCCGTTAGAAGGTGATGTTTCCAGCCGCCATTTTTGCGAATAATATCTTTATGTAATAAGAATCCGGTTCCTGAAATGGCACAACTGGTTCCAAGCATCATGCGAGAGTTATTCAACTGCTTTGCTTCGCGCAAAAACCACAGCGAATAACCCGCAGAGATCCAGTTTGTGTCATAGTTTTTTGAATTTCGATAACTCGTGATAACACGATAACCGTTATCAAATACCTTATTCATTTCCGCGATGTAATTTGGATCTAATAGATTGTCTGCATCAAATACAAAGTAGCCATCGTATTTATCTCTCTGCTCCGAGTTTTGGATGATTTTAAAAATATAATCTAATGCATAGCCTTTACCGCGTTGTGTATCATTGCTTCTTTCATAAACAATAGCGCCGGCGTTTTTTGCGATTTGGGCAGTATTATCTGTGCAATTATCAGCTACGACATAAATATCGACCAATTGATCGGGATAATTTTGTTTTTTGATGCTTTCAATTAAATTTGCAATTACAGCGCTTTCATTACGGGCTGAAATTACAACAGCAAAGGTATGCAGCTTTGAGGCCGTGAGTTTTTTTGGTTTTTTAAAGAGAGCAAAAAGCGTATAAAATATTTGATACGAATAACAGACTGTAAAAATAATTAAAATCGAAAAATTAAAATATGTTATTAAGGTTAACAAACCAATTTCCTCCTCATTCAATTTTCATTACAGGATAACTACTCAATAAAATGTAGGCTACTGCATAAAAATTAAAATTTGCTAAGATACTATTCTTTACTTTTGGATGACTGGATGACTTTACATAAAGCTTTACACAGATAAATGCGTTATGCTTTCCAAACCATTATACCACATTTTTTGCAAATCGCAAATGTTTTCGTGAAATTCTGTTGTTTTTATTAGGAGAAACTCCATATTAAACAAAAATTTCTTTTTAAATATGTTAATAACAGTCTATTTTGCAAGTATTTATATGGACACTTCAAGAAATATATATGACTTAAAAATGAATAGATTTTATGATCTTACATAAAATAAACGAATCAATCTTATTAAATAATGAGGTGTTAGATAATGCAAGAAATTTTTATAGAGTGTTTTGAAATTATCATTCGAACCGTTATTGCTTTTGTTGTTTTATTTTTATTAGCTCGATTAATGGGTGTGCGCTCTATTTCTCAGCTAACTTTTTATGATTATATTGTTGGAATTACCATAGGGTCAATTGCAGCCACTATGGCACTTGACGCCGAGGTTCCTATTTATGATACGCTTTTAGCGATGATTGTGTTTGGATTATTAGCATTTTTGGTTTCCTTTTTAACAATGAAAAGCATGAAAATGCGTCGTTTTTTTTCCGGGACGCCAACAATTTTGGTATATAAAGGTAAAATTATTGAAAAAAACTTGAAAAGCAGACATTTTGACGTGAATGACTTGCTTTGCTCTTGTAGAGAAAATGGGTATTTTAATCTTAATGATATTGAATTTGTTATTATGGAAATGAATGGCGAAATTTCAGTTTTGCCAAAGTCAGAGAAGAGGCCTGTTAATCCGGAGGATTTATCCATGCAACCGCAACAGGAAGAACTATCTGCAAATATCATTATTGACGGCAAAATCATGGAGAACAACCTCAAGTCAATCGGTAAAGAAGAAAACTGGCTAAAAAAACAACTTGAGAATCAGAATGTGTCTCGCATCCATGACGTTTTACTTGCAACAGCCGATATCAATGGAAATCTGTCAGTGTTTTTAAAAGGACAAAAACTAAAAAATGAGAATGTATTTGAATAGTCTTTTAACTTCCTTCATTTATATAATATTTATGCAATATTTGCCTTTTTCATGATACTTTGCGTATCTGTTAAGCCGGAACGATTATATCGACCTAATTCGTATAAATCATTGGGATCCTGTGTTATAATATTTTCCCGTTCGTGACAGGACAGAGAAGCTTTAAATCCCATTTCTTTGATATAATCATTTGATTCTTCGCTGATGAGTCCAAAAGGATAGGTAAAAGTGTTTGGACAAACACTGGAGTTTTCTTCTAAACACTGTTGCATTTTAGTAACGTCTGAACAGAAAAAATTTTTATAGTGGTCAGAGGTTTCGTTCCATTTTTTCTTTGCGCCATGTCGCTCTTGATTGCCGTGCATGTCATAAGAGTGATTTTGGATTTCTATATAGCCGGATTGAGACAATTCCCTAATATCTTCCCACGTCAAATAAGCATATGCTGGGTTGGGGTCGGGATTTTGACTATAGTTTTCAGTATAGCTTCCCACTACAGAGATGACCGCTTTCATATTATATTTTTCGAGTAGAGGATATAAATAGGTTTTATTATTTAGGTGCCCATCGTCAAAGGTTATGATGATGGGCTTTTCCGGCAGGGGCGTTCCTTGATATACGTAATCGATGAGATCTGTCATAAAAATTGTAGTGTAATTGTGGCTTTGCAAGTATTGTAAGTCTTGTTCAAGAGATGCGGGTGTGATAACGTATTTTCCGGTTCGTGACGGATCATTTAGTATACTGTGATACATTAATATTGGAACATGGATTCCATCATTTGGCGCAGGTGGGTTTTTTGCAAAAGCACAAAAGACAGTGGAAGCTATGGCAGTTATTAAAGCAAGTGTTAATGTGATAGCTTTTAAAATTGTACTCTTTTTAATTGAAACGGCAATCACTGTATCACGCCTTTCAAGATATTTTTTATTATTATATATGAAGCTTTACATTTGGTTAGTATATATGATATACTCAATACAGAAAATTCTGTAAATGTCGTATGATGAAGAAAGCGGAGGCTTCAAATGGAAAAGATTTATGAATCCGGCGAAAATTATCTTGAGACAATTTTGCGGATGGATTTTAATAATAGGGGCGTTCGTATTACAGATTTGGCAAATGAATTAGGGTATGCAAAGCCAAGTGTGAGCCGTGCCATGACGAATTTGTGTTCAAAAGGGTTGGTTGTCAAACAGTCCTCTCTTTTTTTTCTCACGAATTTGGGAAAAGAAAGAGCCATGCAGGTTTATGATCGTCATCAAACTATTGCGCAGTTTCTTGTTTTGTCAATTCATTTGGCTCCTGAGGCTGCAGAGAGGGATGCATGTAGAATAGAACATGTGATAGAAGAGGACACCTTTTTAAAGATGAAAAAGTATGTTCAGAAGAATAAAACAAAATAGAATTTTTAGACTAGAGGGATTTTATGCGTGTTACTAAAGAAGAAATTTATACAATACCAAATCTTTTAAGTTTGTTTCGATTGTTATTAATTCCTGTTTTTATTATACAATATATTAATGCACAAACGACATTAGACTATCTCATTGCTGCATTGATTGTTTTTGTTTCCAGTTTAACCGATTTGTTGGACGGGTTTATTGCTCGGCGTTTTCATCAAATCACCGAGTTGGGAAAACTATTGGATCCTATTGCGGATAAATTAACACATATATCAATTGCAGTTTGCCTGATGTTTTCAATTCGATGGATGTTTCTCATTGTGATTCTTTTGTTGATTAAAGAACTATTTATGGGAATTGCAGGACTTATTATCCTAAAAAAGAAGGGTAGAAAACTTGGCGGCGCTAAGTGGTTTGGCAAATTTAGCACCTTTATTGTGGACACATCTATGTTTTTTTTATTATTTGTTCCGTCTTTAAGCCTATTTTGGACAGATGTTCTTTTGTTCTTTATAGGCGGCGTTTTGTTATTCTCGTTTGTAATGTATATTCCTGTTTTTATCCATATGTATCGAGACAATGAAAAAAATTCTTGACTTTTTCAAAAATTTATTGCATAATAGAATATGCAATGCAGGTGTAATTTAATGGTAAAATACTAGCTTCCCAAGCTGGGTTCGTGGGTTCGATTCCCATCACCTGCTCCAGGCAGCACCTGGGGGCAAATCGCGTCCAGGACTTAGTTTTTATTGGAAAATTTAAATTCTCGTGTTTTAAGTTTTCAGGTTCTTATTGATTATGCATACTATGAGCAAAGAGAGACAAACAGGTTCAACCACACTGTTTGTCTCTCTTTGATTTGTTCAAGGAACCTATTGTAGAGCGTTTGAAATGGTGTTTGCTTTCTTTTTTGGCGGCAGAGTGTTAATTCTTTATTAATGATTCTAAAAGGTTTTACATTTTGATGCAGCGTTTGTCGCCTTTTTTCCTATATATTGAAAAAGTATTGTCTTTATCGTACAATACAGATATGCTTTACATGCATTAAAAAAGTATATTATTACGTTGTTTTCTAATAAACTATATCTATGCAAAAAGGGGGTGACAGCTATGCTCCCCGATTGTCAAAAGCGGGCACTATAAACATTGGATTACGACTCTTGATGAGAGGACTTGTTTTGCTTGTCTTTCCCAAAACGGACAGATTTATGAGATGGGCGAAATCGATATGCCGCAGCCACTTTTGCACCCAAACTGCTGTTGTCAAATCCTGCTAATGGAGGCGGTTATTGCCGGAAACACCACCAAGGATGGAAACAACAGCGCAGACTGGTGGTTAAAGTCTTTTGGTATGCTGTCGGATTATTACATCATAAGGGATAAATTAATAAAGCTTGGATAGCGTGATGGAAATAAACTATCTAAATTTGCGTCTAATAAAAATGTAGTGTAAAGGCGTTTACGATAATCGTGAAAATCATCTATCACAAGTCTCTGGACGGATATGGTATGAGACGGCGGATATTAATTATAGCTTAGAAAGACAGAGTCGCCAACGGATTTTATGATCAAAAGATGGATTAATATTTGTAATCTATGACCATGACAAAACTTTTTATGAGGTAATATGACAAGGAGTAAATAAGATAAATAGAAAAACTACGATTATCTTAGATTTAACAGGTTGTCGATATATGGACGACATTCATCAGAGAATAAAAAGTGCGTTTCATTTTCCGGAATGGTATGGTAGGAAGTGGAGCGCTTTTTGGATTTTTAAATTGTGACTCCGATGTGGATTTTGTGACGGTTATTGGGTGGCACTACAGTGTCAGAGGAATTGAAATCTGAAATCGAATACTGCGGTCGTTGGTAGGTTTTTCATAGATTCTTTTTCCACTTCAAGAACGAAAAGTTCCCTATGAGAGCATGGGGCATCTTAACTTGGACGATATATCATCATAACGTTAAAATATGGCATTAAAGCATAGTTTACAGTGAATGAAAAAACGGAGGAGTCTTTCAATATGTTTTTATATAAATTGAAAGACGTTCAACGATAGCGCAACTGTTTATTACCAAAATAATTCCTCCAATAGCTTATAGAGATTTGTTGTTTTTATTCCGGCACATGAGACTTTCAACACATAATCATGCTTTTGATTATGTGTTGTCTTTTTTGTTGTCAACTATATTAATCTGATTTTGATTGGATGCATATTACTGCTCCTGCGCATTTTCTATGGAATGGTGGCTGCTTTTGTGATGGTTGGGCTTTACGTAGGGGTTCTTCTTTTTCTTCTTTGTTTTTGGGCTTTATGTTTACACAATCTGCAAAAAATCCACCTAATCCCTTTGTCATCGCCACAGCGTATGGAGAACCTATTGGAATGGCAACTGTCATTGGGTATCTTTTTTTTGTTGCCGGTTCTTGTCGGACTCGGGGTCTTCATTAAGAAAAAAGATATGAAAATTTAGAAAAGAGGTTATATAATGGAAAATATTATTGAAATTAATCATGCGAGCAAGAGCTTTAAACAAAAAGAAGTTTTTACAGATGTGAATTTGAATATTCAAAAGGGTAAAAGCTATGGCGTGGTTGGATATAACGGATGCGGCAAAAGCGTGCTGTTCAAATGCATTTGTGTTTTTTCCGTTTGACCTTCGTTGAGATTAAGGTCAATGGAGAGGTCATTGGGAAAGACATTGATTTCGTTCGTGACGCCGGCGTTGTCATTGAGTCTCCTGACTTTTTGGGTCATCTTTCCGGCTTTAAAAATTTGTGCATGATTGCAAAGATACAAAAGCAGATTACAGAAGAGCAAATATTAGAAACGTTAAAGTTAGTCGGTTTATATGATGAAAGAGATAAAAAATATAAAGCGTATTCTCTTGGCATGAAGTAAAAATTGCGTTTAGCGCAGGCAATTATGGAGCATCCTAGCATTTTGATTTTGGATAAACCCACAAATAGACCGGATAAAGACTCTGTTAAAAACCTTTATCAAATTTTAAATGACCTTTTAACCAAAGGGGGCACTTTGCTGTTATGTAGTCATAATAAAGCGGATATTGAAGCATGCTGTGAGAAAGTGTATGAGTTTGAAAATGCAAATCTTGTAAGAGTAAAATAGAAGATATTTGAGACAGCAATATAAATTTTTTACAATCATTGCTGTATTCAGATGTTTTCTAATTTTTCTAGTCAGTCAAAGATTTGACCGTCATTGACTATAGCCAAACGAGGCTTTTAGTGTTGTAATCCGGCGCTGGTTACAAAATGGTTCCCTCTTTTTGCATAGAGACGCAAGGCGTTTTTTAAGAATTTAATCGTTCAAAAATATATAAGCGCTGTTTGCATAGGCTAACAGTGCTTTTTTGCTTCAGTAAATATTTTTTATAAATATAATTTCAAAAGGTATGTTTATTCATTTTTTGCATAAAAAAAGAAAAGCAATGTGTTTCATTATCGTATGTTTTATCAAGAAAACGCATATAAAACGCCTAAAATATTGGGCTTGTTTAAAAAAATTTTTTATTTGCATTGATTATTATACAATAAATATGCAAAAAAAAGATTGTCATATCACACAAGACATGTTATAATATACGAGATTCATCGAAAAAGATGAAAATGCGTTGAAATCTTTGCGATTAGGATGGAGGAGAAGAATGGAATCAAAAAAGCAGGACTTTCAGCCTTATGTTCCCGCTGATAAAATACTGCCTGAATTTACAGTTACTTCTATTATATTAGGAATTTTACTAGCTGTAGTTTTTGGCGCTGCAAATGCATATTTGGGATTGCGCATTGGGTTGACCGTGTCAGCGTCTATCCCTGCGGCTGTTATATCAATGGGCGTTATACGGATGATTATTCACAAGGATTCGATTCTTGAAAATAATTTAGTTCAGACGATTGGGTCAGCCGGAGAGTCGGTTGCGGCTGGGGCTATTTTCACCTTGCCGGCTCTATTTATGTGGGCGGATGAATGGGGAACGGCCGCCCCTGGTTTAGGAGAAATTTTTATTATAGCCTTATGCGGCGGTATTTTGGGAATTTTATTTATGATTCCTCTGAGAAGAGCGCTCATTGTTGAGGAACATGGTGTTTTGCCCTATCCGGAGGGAACCGCATGTGCTGAGGTTTTATTAGCCGGAGAAGAGGGCGGTTCAAAAGCTTCAATTGTTTTTGCCGGTTTGGGCATTTCAGCAGCTTATAAATTTATTACAGATGGTTTAAAACTGTTTCCTAGTGAAATTCATTATGAGTGCACTACCTATAAAGGAGCCGGTATTGGAATGGATGTTCTTCCGGCATTGTTAGGTGTGGGATATATTTGCGGGTTCCGAATATCGGCGTTAATGTTTGCTGGAAGCGCGCTTCCTTGGCTTGTTATTATGCCGCTAATTAGTCTATTTGGCGGCGATGCAGTGATTTATCCGGGCACGGAGCCGATTAGCTCGATGGATTCGTTTGCAATATGGGAAAACTATATACGTTATATTGGAGCGGGTGCTGTTGCCGCCGGTGGAATCATCAGTTTAATTAAAACAATGCCTTTAATAGGAAAGACTTTTATGAAGTCAATGAAGTCCTTTTCGTGGCGAACGGATAAGAACTGTTTGCGTACGGAGAGAGATTTGCCGATGGCAGTTATATTATTTATTATTTTGATATTATTTTTAGTTATTTGGCTTGTTCCGGTTATTCCTGTCAATCTTTTCGGCGCTTTAATTATTATTATATTCGGATTTTTCTTTGCAACAGTTTCTTCCCGCTTGGTGGGGTTGATTGGCAGCAGCAACAATCCCGTTTCAGGAATGGCAATTGCTACTTTGCTCATTGCTACCTTTGTTTTAAAAGCAACCGGAGTAGTGGGACAAGAGGGCATGATTGGTGCAATTACCATTGGCTCAATTATTTGTATTATTGCAGCGATTGCAGGCGATACATCGCAGGATTTAAAAACGGGCTATATCGTTGGTGCAACGCCGGTAAAAATGCAGGTTGCAGAGATTTTCGGTGTAGTAGCTTCAGCAATTACAATTGGCGGAGTTTTATATCTGTTAAACGCAGCTTGGGGCTATGGCACTGCAGAGCTTCCGGCTCCTTTGGCTATGCTCATGAAAATGATTGTTGAAGGAGTTATGGGAGGAAATCTTCCGTGGACGCTTGTCTTTATAGGCATTGCTATCGCCATTGTGGTTGAGATTCTTGGCATTCCCGTTTTACCCTTTGCTGTTGGTATTTATCTTCCGATTCATTTTAATGCGGCTATTTTTGTCGGCGGCATTGTGCGCTGGTTTGTTGAAAAAAGAAAGAATATATCGGAAAAGAGGAAGAAAGAGGATATCAATCGCGGTGTTCTTTACACATCAGGCTTTATTGCAGGAGAAGGTCTGGTGGGCGTTTTGCTAGCAGTTTTGGCTATTATTCCTGTTGGTTCGCAGACTTTGAGCGATGTGGTAGATATTTCATCCTACATCTCTTTAGGACAGATAGGTTCTATTATCTTCTTCGCTTTGCTTGTATTTTCTCTCTTAAAAGTGTGCATTTGGCATAAAGATGGTAAAAAGAAGAAAGTTTCTGCTGAAGAATAACGTTAATAGAGGATGAGATGATTGAAACGAAAGCTATCTAAGAATTATTTGTTATATATCCCTGTTAGAAATGAAAACTATTCTTGGGAGACAAACCAAGACGATCGTGTTGTTGTTGCCATTCCAAGAACCGGATTCTTTAATCGGGTGGCGCAAAAGTTTTTTCATAAACCAAAGGTGAGCTATATTCATTTAGATGAGATGGGAAGCTTTATTTGGCTACTCATTGATGGAGTCAACACAATTGAGTCGATTGCACAGCAGGTTAAAAGGAAATTTGGAAAAAAGGCAGAGCCGCTTTATAATCGGTTGGTAACCTATTTTAAAATTCTTGATAATAATAGTTTAATTCACTATAAAAAGGAGCGTTGAGAATGCCCTGGTGGGAAATTATACTGTATATTCTTGCATTTGCTGTTGTTACAGCCATTTTATATATTTGGGGTGTGAACAAAAGCAGAAATAAACAGCGCGATCTTTTAAGGGCGTTATATGAAAAGGCGGAATTGGTTGTGGTTCGTTCTTTGAAAAAGAAAGATACTATGACCAAGGCGGAAATTGATGCGGCTTTAGTTGACATAAAGGCTTCTTTGTTCTATTCAAAGAGTAAAATTCAGATTCAGGATCCCACGTTGTTTTCAGAGCATCTGTTAAACGATATGTGCAAAAAGGGTCGATTGCGTCACGAGAAGGTAGACAACGAAGACGTTTATTCATTAACTGAAAAATAGAATGTGGTATGCCATTCGCAGAAGTGAACAGAATCGCTGGGGATCTGCTTTGTTTTATCTTAAATCCCTAAAATTTTTGGATGCTAGAATGTTTTTGTTTAAAACAGATTTGATAAATGCAATTATGAAAATTTCGTAAGCTTATGCATTACGGAATTTTTTTTATGGAGTGAAAACGCAAACACTTATGACACAACTGCTCTGTTCTAAAAGGAAGTCTTTTTAGATCTACCTTTTTTGACTTGACATTGTAGGAGCATTATACTATCATAATTTTAGAATATAAAAGGTGTTTGTTTGAATACTCAGACTACTTTTTTGTATACCAGACAACAATGGTAAAACGTGTTTTTTCGTTGCAATGTTTTAAGAATATTCGGCGAGTGTTTTGAAGTTATGTCATTCAATCAGATCGTCTGTCTGCTTTTTTCAGATAGTTTATTTGATATAAGAAATTTTGTTTTAAAGCAAAGACTTTTATTGTTTTCTATGATGAGGTGGGGAGTCAATGATGAAGAACGTTGAAAAATACACACGATCTTACTTTATGCCGCCAGAGGAATCTACGAATTGGGTAAAAAGAGAATCGCTTCAGACTGCGCCGTCTTGGTGCAGTGTCGATTTAAGAGATGGAAATCAGGCTTTGGTTGTTCCTATGAGTTTAGAACAAAAGCTGCATTTTTTTTCGTTTTTGGTTCAATTGGGATTTAAAGAAATAGAGGTGGGATTCCCGGCAGCGTCAGAGACAGAGTTTTTGTTTTGCAGAAAGCTGATTGAGGAGGGCCTCATTCCTCCTGACGTCACTATTCAGGTGTTGACGCAGGCGCGTAAGCACATTATTGAAAAAACATTTTCTGCTCTAGATGGTGCGCAGAACGCGATTGTGCATCTTTATAATTCTACCTCTTTGGCGCAAAGAGAGCAGGTTTTTAAAAAGGAAAAAGGTGAGATTATAAAGATAGCGCTCGATGGCGCTTATATGCTTGCTGACTATGCGCAAAAATATGCCGGAAATTTTCGCTTTGAATATTCACCTGAGAGTTTCACTGGAACAGAAATGGAATTTGCGGTTGAAATTTGCAATTCGGTTTTGGATGTTTGGAAACCCGGCAAAGAGAAAAAAGCAATTGTGAATTTACCGGGGACAGTTGAATTATCTATGCCGCATGTTTATGCCAGTCAGGTGGAATATGTTTGCAACAACATTCAGAATCGGGAGAACGTTTTCATCTCGCTTCACCCGCACAATGACAGAGGATGTGGTGTTGCCGACGCAGAACTTGGTCTTTTGGCCGGTGCGGATAGAATTGAGGGAACTCTGTTTGGCAATGGTGAAAGGACGGGGAATGTAGATATTGTCACATTAGCGCTCAACCTCTACTCTCATGGGGTGGATCCTGCGCTTGATTTTTCAAACCTACCTGAAATTACTCAGAAATATGAGGAGTTTACGCATATGCGTGTGTTTGAAAGACAACCATATAGCGGTGCTTTGGTGTTCGCTGCTTTTTCTGGTTCTCATCAGGATGCTATTGCTAAGGGGATGAAATGGCGGGAAGACAATCAGCTGTTAAAATGGGAAGTGCCTTATTTGCCGATTGATCCGAAAGATATAGGCCGTGCATATGATGAAGATGTCATTCGCATTAATAGCCAATCCGGGAAAGGGGGTATTGGTTATTTGCTTGAACAAAAATTTGGTTACGATCTTCCCAAGAGAATGCGTGAGGATTTTGGGTATACGGTTAAGGCGTATTCTGATCATACCCATCGTGAGATACAACCGACAGAAGTGAAACAGCTTTTTATGAAGAGATATGTCAATGTCAGCGAACCATTGCAGGTAAAAGAAGTCCATTTTCAGCACTCTGAGCAGTTTAAAGCTTTTTTGACAGTGGTTTATGATAACGAGACGATGCAGCTTGAAGCAATCGGAAATGGAAGATTGGATTCAGTTTGCAATGCGCTCAATCAGTTGTTTAACCAGCGTTTTCAAATTATTGAATATAAAGAACATGCACTTGAACAGCGTTCGGCATCTCGAGCTTGTGCCTATGTTGGTTTAGAGAGCACGGAAAATGACACTTTGTGTTGGGGTGCGGGTATACACACCGATATCATACAAGCTTCGGTGTATGCTCTTGTTAGTGCAATGAATCGAGCGCTAACAGGGGAATGAATGATATCTGTCTAGCATTATTCATATTTATATATGAATAATGAGAATATTGCAAAAAAGAGCTGTAAATAAACGGCTCTTTTTTAGCTATCTTTGTGGAAATATCGTTTTCAATTTGTTTCTATATAATAGAGACCTTTCTTTTAGGTTTTAGGCAGTGAAAGGAAAGCAAAGGAATGGGGTGAACGAAGATTTTGCGTTTCACGGCATATTCCGGACCGGAAGCTATAAGACAACCTATTTGCTGTCTGATCTATACATTTTCCTGCATAGGAAGTATTCATTAATTGGAAGATATCTTGATTTAAATATACGCGATATTGCTTGCATTTGATTTCATATATTCTTTAACTGTTAGGATATCTTTTGTGTTCCTTTCTTCTTTTGAAGATGATTTTTATGAATACTCATACTTTCTTGGTACACTTTGAGCAAATTGTTTGCCAACGTTTCCGCCCCGGAACTAAGAACAGATTTGCGTGACGCAGATTTTAACAATTGCTTCTGCTCCTGATCCATTTTTTGATATTTCATCATTTGATAATGCATCTGTTCTGGATTTTGATATACAAATCCATTGACCCCATCGATTACCTGTCCACGGTTTAACTCGTCGCATATATGCAAAACAGGAAGCCCTGTAGCCATAGCCTCTAACATGGAAATTGAATTGGTGTCTGAAATTGATGCGGTAATATATAAGTCACAGGCGGCATAGTAGGGAGGAAGTTGATTGTGGTCTACTTTCCCGGCAAATATTATTCGGTCTGTGAGATGAAGCTGTTTTGTAAGTGCTTGCAATTCTGTTTTGACAGGGCCGTCGCCAATAATCAAAAGTTTATATCGATCCTGTTTACGCACAGTGCTCGACCAATATTTTAGAAGAACATCAACACTTTTTTCCTTTCCTAAGCGACCGCAAAAACATAGAAGCATTTCATCAGGTTGGACATTCCATTTTTCTCGAATTTGCTTCCTTTGATCTTCTTGAATGCATTTTGGAGTAAACAGATCGGTTTCTACCGGATTTGGGATGATATGCACAGGCTTATCAACTCCGCAGGAGCGAAAGAACGCCTCCACCTTTTTAGATGGACCGGTTAGGCAGGTTGCACGTTCACCAAGCATTTTTGCATAGGCGTGCGCAGACTTTTTTGCAAGTTTTATTAAATGTCTTGGAGCGATATAATATAAATAATCGTCATACATTGTGTGCAGTGTGTAGATAAGCGGGATATCTAGGTTTTTGGCTGCGGCGGCACCGGAATAACCAACGCCGAACTCATTGTGAATATGAATTACATCTGGATTGAAATTTTTAATATAACGAAAGCGTATTGGACTAATAGGCGTTGCAATTCCATAATTATATACTTTCTTAAAGCTAACACCCGGACAATTTAAGACGCCGTCCTTTAAATAATAGCTTTTTGTATTAGGATTTGCGCATACAACAAGCACCTCATGGCCAAGCTTTGTTAATCCTTCCCTTAATATTTTCACATGGGTCACCACTCCGTTGATGTATGGCAAATAGGTTTCAGTAAACAATGCGATTTTCAAAAAAATTCTCCTTTATATTTTGACCTTTTCCAAGAGACTAAAATTTTGTGTATATTTTTGTGTATATTTTAATATAGAATTATTTAATTAATTAACTCAGACAAGAAATGTCCCTCGTCTTTATAGGCGTCGGGTTTTATTTTACAATCACCAAAAATCCAGCCTCCTGATGATCGCACAGCGGCGGAGCCGCATCTTGCCGCGCTGCATGATGGGGCAGACTCCTGACTGAACCAAAACATTATTGGGCATGTCCGCATAAACAGTGAATGTTATAAGACTATAGCCCAAATTGGTGATAGAATTTCTCCTAAGAACCCGTAAGCCTATTAAGGAGAAACCTATGATTTGATATAAAGTTATTTAAACACAGCGTTATGTAGATGAAAAAAACTTTATTCACTCTGCGTTTATTATATCACAAAGTTCATCTTTTTTAAAGAAACATTTTCGTTTTCAAAGAATTCTTGAATATATTTTTGCTATATAGTATAATAAAACTATATATAGCCTAATACTTTATTTTTGCCAAACTTTTGTTTAAAGAGTAGGAGTTTCATTATGGCAACTGTTTTTACTGTAAAATTATCAAAACTTATTAAAGAGTTTCATTTGGAACCTATTTATTTGCACGAGAGCGCGGAGGAAATCGAGATTTCTTCTCCGCAGGTGAATAGGCCCGGTCTGCATATTTCAGGTTTTTATAAATATTTTGAGCCGGCTCGAATTCAAATCGTTGGCAATATGGAAACCGCCTATTTGCAGGACATGATTCCCCAGCTTAGACGGGAAAGATTAATGATTATGTGTCAGAAAAAGATTCCCGCTCTCATTGTAACCAGTAATTGCGATGTCTTTTCTGAAATGCTCGAAGCGTGTGAAAAATATCAAATTCCGCTTTTGCGCACCCAGGACACAACTTCTAGTTTTATGTCCTCGCTTATCTCTTATTTAAATATTGAGCTCGGTCCGCGTATTACCCGTCATGGCGTTTTGGTTGAGGTGTATGGAGAAGGTGTATTTATCATGGGAGAAAGCGGCGTTGGAAAAAGCGAAACTGCTATGGAGTTAATTAAAAGAGGGCATCGTTTGATTGCAGATGATGCGGTAGAAATTCGCCGGGTTTCCAACCGTACTTTGGTTGGTTCTGCGCCTAAGAATATTCGTCATTTTATGGAGCTTAGAGGCATCGGAATCGTGAATGCGAGAAGACTGTTTGGCATGGGCGCTGTAAAAGTAACGGAAAAGATTGATATGGTCATCAATCTTGAGCCTTGGGATCCTAAAAAAATGTATGATCGTACCGGAATGGATTCTGAACAGGTAGAAATTTTAGAGATTAAGCTACCGCAATATACAATACCCATTAAGCCGGGCAGAAATTTAGCAATTATTCTAGAGGTTGCTGCTATGAACCATCGTCAAAAAAAGATGGGTTATAATCCTGCTGTTGAGCTTCTGGAGAGTTTGGGCATGACTGAAGAAGTGGAAAACGCTAATCCACAAAATTGGGATTTGTATTAGTTTTAGGAGGAAGAACAATGAAAATCATAGCGGATATGCATACGCATACGATTGCATCTTATCATGCTTACAGCACAATACTTGAGAATATACAGGCAGCAGGCAGGGCGCACCATTCCGCTATTGCCATAACAGAACATGGTCCTAATATGAAGGATGCGCCTTTGCTCAATTATTTTAAAAATTTGCGTATCATTCCAAAGACAGTAGATGGTGTTCGCGTATTTTGTGGTGTGGAATTGAATATTTTAGATGCAGAGGGGAATGTAGACTTAGCAGACGATTATCTAGCACGCCTTGATTTTGCAATTGCTTCTTTTCACAAGGAGGTTACGGCGCCTCTATCTGAGCAGGAGCATACAAATGCATACATTGCTCTTGCTGCCAATCCCTTTATAGATATGCTTGGACATACCGGAAATCCTAATTTTCCCTATTCATTTGAGCCGGTGATTCAAAAAATGAAGCAGCATTCCAAAGCGATGGAGATCAATGAGAATTCGTCTGTTGCAAGACCAAATTCAGAAGAGAACTGCAAAACAATCCTGCGTTTGTGTAAGCAATATGAGGTTCCTGTTTTTGTAAATTCTGACGCGCATTTTTGCACCATGATTGGAAATTATTCCAGAAGTTTATCAATGCTGTCTGAACTATCCTTTCCGGAAGAATTGGTGATTAATGCAGACGAAGAACGTTTAAACAACTATGTTCGCAGAAGAAAAGAGGAAAAGCTTGCATTTTTTCAAAAGACTTTATGATATTAGAAAGCTCTGTTTCAATTTTTAGGCCTTTATTTGCAGATTAGAATGTTTGGAGAGAGATTTTTGTTTAGATATGACTGGGCATTTCTTACTGAATTTATGGAAGGAATTTGTGTATGAATCGTTATAAGGAATTTTTGTCTGTCCTTCATCAAAAGGGAATTGCTTTTGAAAGGAATGTTTTTTTGAACGCGTATACCAGTTTTCGCATTGGTGGGCCTTGTGATGTTATGGTTTATCCTGTAGGCGTAGAGCAGATGCGAGAAAGCATTTTGGCTTGCTTGCAGTTTGATTTGCCCTATTTTATATTGGGAAAGGGAACGAATCTTTTGGTAGATGACGCTGGATATAGGGGTGTTATTCTTTCCACAGAGAGCTTGCAGGAAATTTATTTGTCAAAAGATGATACTATCTGCGCAGGTGCGGGTGTGCCGTTATCAAGTGTATGTCGGTTTGCGCTTGAACATAGTTTGACGGGCTTAGAATTTGCTTTTGGCATTCCCGGTTCTGTTGGAGGCGCGGCTTACATGAACGCCGGCGCTTATGGTGGAGAAATGAAAGACGTCGTAACGTGCTGCGAGCATATAACACCGCAGGGAGTTGTACAGCGATTTTGCACGGAGGAGTTACACTATTCGTATCGAACCAGCGTTTATGCGGATAATGATTATTGTATTACCAACGTTTATCTATCGCTCAAACATGGAGATTATCATGAGATTGAGACGAGAATGAACGAACTGTTGCAAAGAAGAAAGGATAAGCAGCCTTTATCGTATCCAAGTGCCGGCAGCACCTTTAAAAGACCTGTAGGCGGTTATGCCTCTGCATTAATTGAAGAATGTGGCTTAAAAGGTAAGATGATAGGTGGCGCGCAGGTGAGTGAAAAACACAGCGGATTTGTTATCAATAGAGGAGATGCCAGTTGTGAGGATGTGGAAGCGTTGATTCGGGAGATTCAAAGGGTAGTGCTTGAACAAAAGGGCATTACGCTGCATTGTGAAGTCAAAAAGTTGGCATCGTGATAATGTGTAGTTAATTCGCTCTCTATCTGCTACACTGCTCTTTCTGTTTTTAGCGAATTTTAGCTTTTCACTGCAAATATTATATGATGAGACAAAACCACTTATTGAATTCTGGAGGAGGATATGGAATTAATTATCATTACAGGTTTGTCAGGTTCCGGAAAGACGAGAACTGTAAACGCTCTAGAGGATATTGGATTTTTTTGCGTTGACAATATGCCGCCTAAGTTAATCTCTAAATTTGCAGAGATTGGAATGCAGTCTAACGGAAGTCTTGGGCGAATGGCAGTTGTTACTGATATTCGTGGGGGTGGATTGTTTGCCGGATTATTTGAAGAACTCGAAATTATCAAAAAAAAGGATCTGCGCTATAAATTTTTGTTTTTAGATGCTTCTGATGATGTTCTCATTCGGCGTTTTAAAGAGACGAGGAGACAACATCCTTTAATGGGAATAGGTGCGTGTACTAGCATTAGTGAGGCCATTCATAAAGAGAGGGAGATTCTCCGTGCAGCGCGGGAAAGAGCGGATTATATTATTGACACTTCCTTTTTATCAGCGGCACAGCTGAAAGAACGAATTTGTCAACTCTTTTTAGACAGTAATATTTCCGGCATGATGATTAATTGTATGTCTTTCGGTTTTAAGTATGGTGAACCGACCTATGCCGATTTAGTCTTTGATGTTCGTTGTTTGCCGAATCCCTTTTATATTGACGATTTGAGGAATAAAACGGGGATGGATCAGGCGGTGAGAGACTATGTTTTTTCTTCATCTGATTCTACAACTTTGATGGATAAACTTAAGGATTTGTTAGACTTTTTAGTGCCGTTATATCGAAACGAGGGAAAGAGTCAGTTAACCATTGCTTTTGGCTGCACCGGTGGAAAACATCGTTCGGTCACCTTTGCAGAATTGTTCTATCACTATCTTGCTGAACAGGGGAACCATGTCAGCGTGAATCACCGAGATATTGATAGGGTTTAAGAAGACTGTTGGATCGAGACGAATATATAAAACAATCTATGCGTCTTTAATTAAGTGAGAAAAGAGAAAGAGGAACTGCAATGTCATTTTCATCTGAGGCTAAAAGGCAAATGTGCGATGTTGCTCTACTAAACGATAACCGTGCAAAAAACGAAATTTCTTCCATGCTCAGTTTTTCAAATGCACAAGTGAAAGAGGCAGTTTTATTGCAAACAAAGCATAAAGCCATTGCGTTAAGGATGCAGAAGCATTTACAGCATATATGCCATAATAGAGGTGAACTTGTGAAGATGGAAGGAGCTGTTGTAAAAGAACAACGGCTTTTTCAGGTGCGCTTGAATTATCAACTGCAACGAGAGAGTTTGCTGGAGAAATGCTCGCTTTTGTCTCTCATGCAAGATAGTGCCTGTTTTGTGGATTCTTCTTTTCAAGCAGATGTGTTGCGCGGCGCTTTTTTAGTTTGTGGTAGTGTTAGCGATCCAAATAAAGAATATCATCTGGAATTTTTAACAACAAATTCTGTGTCTAAGAGTTGTCTGACCAAAGTTTTTCAAAGTCTTGAGTTGCCTGTTCGCTATGTCCGCCGTGGGAATGGATGTCTGTTCTATTTTAAAGAGAGTGAAACCATTGCGGATTTATTGACGCTAATGGGCGCCGGTAAAGCGAGTTTATCTATTATGAACATTAAAATTATGAAAGACTTGCGCAATAAAGTCAATCGAGTGACAAACTGTGAAACTGCCAATATAGGAAAGACGGTTGCCGCTTCTATGCGGCAGATAGATGATATCAAATGGATTGCTAAGATAAAAGGATTACATTCGTTACCGGATAATCTTGAACAATTAGCGCGCATTCGTTTAGAATATCCTGAACTTTCTTTGGAGGAGTTGTCAAAAAAACTGCGGCCACCGCTAAGTCGCTCTGGTGTCTATCATCGGCTGCAGCGATTGTCAGAGATTGCTCAGGAATGTAGAGGAAATCAAAAGAAAGAGTCATAAAGGAGTTTAAAATTGGGGTTTGTACATCTGCATCTGCATACTGAATATAGCCTTTTAGACGGCGCTTGCCGCATTCGCGATTTGCCCAAAAGAGCAAAGGAATTAGGGCAGGATGCAGTTGCGATCACTGATCATGGGAATATGTTTGGGGCAGTTGATTTTTATCGTGCCTGTAAAGAAGAGGGGATTAAGCCAATTATCGGCTGTGAGGTTTATGTGGCGCCGCGCACAAGATTTGATAAAGTACATAAAGTAGACGTAAAACCCTATCATCTTGTTTTACTGTGTAAGAACAGCAAGGGATATCAAAATTTAATTAAAATGGTTTCTTTGGGGTATATTGAAGGATTTTATAGCCGTCCTAGAATTGATTTTTCTCTTTTGGAGGAGTATCATGAAGGCCTTATTGCGCTATCTGCCTGCCTTGCTGGAGAAATTCCCCGTGCTCTGGAAAATGGCGATTATCAGAGCGCTAAAGAAATTGCATTGAGATACAGCCAAGTTATGGGGAAAGACAACTTTTATCTTGAGATTCAAAATCATGGCATTGAACAACAAGAAAGAATTCTTCCTTCTTTGCAGAGGTTGTCACAGGAAACAGGCATTGGATTAGTTGCCACGAATGATGTGCACTATCTCAACAAAGAGGATGCAAATACACAAAAGATTCTTCTCTGCATTCAAACGGGGAAAACTTTAGCGGATGGACAAGCGCTTGAATTTCCCACAGATGAATTTTATTTAAAGAGCGAAGAAGAAATGAAAGAACTCTTTGGTATGTATGAGGGTGCTTTGTCCAACACGGTGAAGATTGCGCAAAGATGTTCCTTTGATTTTGAATTTGGTGTTACTAAGTTGCCGCATTTTACCTCTCCCACTGGTGAGGATAATAAATCTTTCTTTTTGCGTCTTTGCGAGCAGGGGTTTTATGAAAAGTATGGTGAGACTCCCTCTAAAGAACTCAGAGAACGTTTGGATTATGAAATCAATGTGATTGACAGCATGGGGTTTATTGATTACTTTTTGATTGTTTACGATTTCGTTCATTTTGCACGGCAGGCGGACATTCCGGTTGGTCCGGGCAGAGGCTCTGGGGCCGGCAGCATGGTTGCCTACTGTATTGGTATCACCGGTTTGGATCCTATTGAATATAATCTGCTTTTTGAACGTTTTCTCAATCCGGAGAGAATCAGTATGCCGGACTTTGACATAGATTTCTGCAATGAAAGGCGCCAAGAGGTCATTGACTATGTGATTCAAAAGTATGGAGCTTCGCATGTTGCGCAAATTGTCACCTTTGGAACTATGGCCGCTAGAGGTGCCATTCGAGATGTAGGCCGTGTTATGGGGTTGAGTTATGACGAGACGGATAGAATTGCCAAGATGGTTCCTGAAGTTTTAAATATTACCCTGGATAGGGCATTAGAAGAGTCTGCACAATTGAAAGAAATCTATCAAACGGAGCCTAAATATCGTGAACTGCTTGATACTGCACGAAAGTTGGAGGGCATGCCAAGAAACACGTCAACCCATGCGGCTGGTGTTGTAATTACCAGAGACCCTGTAGACAGTTATGTGCCGTTGTCTAAAAATGACGAATCCATTGTGACACAGTATACAATGAATACGGTAGCAGACTTAGGATTGCTCAAGATGGACTTTTTAGGTCTTAGAAACTTGACGGTAATTCGTGAAGCGGAACAGGAGGTTCAAAAAACAACCCCATCTTTTTGTGTTGATAAAATTTCGTTATACGACGAGGCAACTTTTGCTATGCTTTCAAGGGGAGATTCTGACGGCGTTTTTCAGTTTGAAAGCGCGGGCATGAGGGGACTTTTAGCGAGGATGAAGCCGAATTGCTTAGAGGATTTAATTGCTGCGCTTTCTCTTTATCGTCCGGGGCCTGCAAAGTTTATTGACACCTTTTTGAAAAATCGGCAAAACCCTGAAGAAATCACCTATTCGGATCCTAGATTAAAAGACATTTTAGAGGTTACTTTCGGAATTATCATTTATCAAGAGCAGGTAATGCAGATTTTTCGCAAGCTGGCGGGCTATTCTCTTGGACGTGCTGATTTGGTTCGTCGTGCAATTTCAAAGAAAAAAATGTCTGTGATGGAGGAAGAAAGACAAAATTTTATTGAAGGGAAACGCAATGAAGACGGCTCTATTGAATGCATAGGAGCAGTGCAAAACGGCGTTGCAAAAAAAGACGCTGAAAAGATTTTTGAAGATATGTCAAGCTTTGCCTCTTACGCCTTTAATAAATCACATGCTGCCGCTTATTCTTATGTTTCTTATCAAACCGCTTATTTAAAGTGTCATTATCCAAAAGAGTATATGGCGGCTTTATTAAATAGTATTATTGACAATACGGATAAAGTCATTGGCTATATTGGAGAGTGCAAAAAAAGTGGGATTGCCGTCTTACCGCCACAAATTAATGAGAGTGGTGTGGGATTTACGGTCGTTGGCAATAAGATTCGTTTTGGTATACTCGCCGTTAAAAAGGTGGGTAGGGGCGTGATTGAACGAATTTTGATTGAGCGCAAAAAAGGTGATTTCTTGTCATTATATGATTTTGTCAAACGGATGTTTGGTCAAGAAGTGAACAAACGCGTTATTTTAGCTCTCATTGAAAGTGGAGCCTTTGACTGCTTTCCACAGAATCGACGTCAAATGATTGAATGCTATGAGGATTTAATTAATAACTTTGCGCAAAACAGACGGAGTAATTTAGAAGGGCAGATCAATTTATTTGAGTCGATGCAAAGAAGCGACGAGCCGTATATTTATCCGGATGTGGAAGAATATCCTATGGAGCAACTTTTGGAGATGGAAAAGAGAACGACTGGAATGTATATTTCTGCACATCCGCTTGATCGGTTTGAAAGTTTTTTAAAGAATTATCGTCTTGATGCATTTTCGCAGATTATGCGCGAGGAGGAATTTAATACCTATACTGACTCGGTTGTGGTTCAAATTGCCGCTGTTGTTTCAAAAATCAAAATGGTGATGACAAAGTCGGGAAAGCCAATGGGTTTTTTAACGCTTGAAGATAGAACCGGCCGCATGGAGATAATCGTTTTTCCTAACTTGTTTAATCAGCATGCAGATGCTTTTATAGAGGGAAACGCCCTGCTTATCAAGGGAAGAATTTCACAAAAGGAAGAGGAACAGAAAAAGATTATCTGCGAGTCGTATATCTTTTTAAATCAGGCATTTCACGACTTTAAAAAACAAATTTTTATAAGATTACAATCAGATGATAAAGAAAAACAGAGAGCTTTAAAAAATATTTTTCAGAAACATATTGGTTATAGTCAGGTAATTTATTACTTTTCTGACCAAAAAAAATACCATTCCAAAAAAACTTTTGAGGGAGTTGCAATATCAAATAGTACAATTGATCAAATAGCACAAATTGTAGGCGAGGAAAATGTCATTATTCAAGATAGAATGGGTTCATAGGTGGTTAAAAAAGAGATTGACATTTTATAAAAAAAAAGATAGAATATGATAGGATTTAGTATTGCTATTGGTTATGGCAATTCTGAGTTTGACATATGATAACCTATATTCAGGAGGAATCAAGTCATGCAGATAAAAAAAATCGGTGTTTTAACAAGTGGGGGCGATGCTCCGGGAATGAATGCGGCAATTCGAGCGGTGGTTCGTTCAGCAGCTGTCAAAGGAATTGAGACGGTGGGAGTTTACCGTGGCTATAACGGTTTAATCAACGGCGACATTCGTCCGCTTCATATTCGGGATGTTTCAGATGTGATTCAGCGTGGAGGTACGATTTTGTTTACTGCACGTTGTAATGAATTTAAAACCGATGAGGGTTTGCAAAAGGCGAAAGCCACTTGTCAAAAACATGGCATTGACGGTTTGGTTGTCATTGGTGGAGATGGTTCTTTTCGTGGCGCTGCTGATTTGTCTAGTCGTGGCGTTCCTTGCGTTGGTATTCCCGGAACAATTGATAATGATATTGCCTGTTCTGAATATACGATTGGTTATGATACCGCTATGAACACCGCTATGCAGATGGTGGATAAATTGCGCGACACCGCCGCTTCTCACGATCGTTGCAGTGTTGTTGAGGTTATGGGAAGACATGCTGGGTATATTGCCCTCAATGCTGGAATTGCCTGTGGCGCCAGCGATATTATTGTTCCGGAGTTTCAATTTGATAAAGCGCATTTAATGGCGCGTATTCAAAAAGCACGTGCAAATGGCAAACACCATTTTATTATTATGGTTGCTGAAGGAATTGGAAATGTGAACGAGCTTGCAAGAGATATTGAAAAGGAAATTGGAATTGAGACTCGTGCAACGATTTTAGGACATGTGCAGCGTGGAGGGAGTCCCACGGTTCGAGATCGTGTTGCGGCTAGCAGAATGGGTCATTATGCTATTGAAATTTTGAGTCAAGGTTTAGGAAACCGCGTGATTGGAATGCGAACAGGGCTCTGTGTTGATTATGACATTCAGGAGGCGTTGACTATGCAAAAAAGCTTTCCTGATCAGACTTTGGCTTTGGCGCACGAGATTTCTTTCTAAAAAGAATGGCAGACAATTCATTTTGGCAATATAAACAAGACGTTTTCTGCTTTTTAGCCTTAAAATTTTCGATTCTTTTTGACAGCAGTGCAATGCTGTGCTAAGAAAATTATGGCATTTGCAATATTTAATTTTAATGTTTCATTTATTATATAAGATTAGAAAACCGAACGAGTTAAAAAATGACCCGTTCGGTTTTTTTTATGTTGGCACTGTTGCATCATTCGGTGTAGCTAATTTTATTTTGACAATAAAACTTTGCAGAAATTGTTGATAGATAGACTTGTCGTATTATATAATAAAATATTAAGAAATTTTTGAGAGGCATTCATGATGAACAAAGAAGAAATATTACAAAAAGGGTAGAAAAGAGAATAAAGACCCAGCAGAGATGGAGGTGCTGCAACGAGCCTCAAAAATTGCAGTCAAGGTGGGAATTCCAGTCTGTTGTTTGATTTTAGCGACAGAGGTAGTTTTGATTCGGTTAAATGAATTACGTCTGTTGGATAATTTATTTCAGCATGATAGCAACTACTTTTCTTGTAACATACATTGCATTAAGACAAAACATGAGATTCTGTTAACAGTTTTCTTTTTCATCTGTTTTGCCTTGATGACAGTCTGTTATATTTGGCGTTTGGTAGGAGCAATATCGTGAATGAAAAATGAACACTGAAAAGTTGTTTAAAACAAGGCGCGCGAGAAGAGCCTTGCTCAGGCGCGGTTGACAAAATTGATAGGCGTTTCCCACACTACGATAGAATCCTATTGAGACAGGTCGTTTAACTCAGTCACCAAATTGGCGCTGATTTTTTGTATTTCTTTAGGTGCAAATTTGAGGGTTTGTTTTATTTTTTTGATTTTCATGGGCAATGATTATGCATGGATGCTTTAGACCGATGGAGATTTAACTTTGTCAAATAGTTCTATGATGGGTCAATGCCCATTGCAGCTTTGTTAATGAAATGGATAGCCTGTCATTTGTTTTATCTATTGTCTTAAAGAAAGCATTTAGCGTTGCAAAAATAAGATAGTTTATCTGATTTAAGATAAAATCTTATCTGTCGCATTCTTATTTTTCCAATAACGTTACTGCATTGGATAAATATTTTTGTATATACATAGTACTTTTCAAGGAGGCTCTATCCTATTGAATAATGATAAATTCTTCTATAAACGCAGACTTTTGGTAGAGCCTTTACAGATTTTGGAACACAAATCAGTTGATAGCGTAATCAAGGTCTAGTAATTTTTTTGTTTAGGAAAATGATAGAGTTTAATTTTTTGATTATGTTCAAAAAGCATAGGCAGATTTTACATTAGTGATTTGAGTTTGCTCAAAGGAATCTATAAAAATTTGGAGCAATGATTTATGCTAAGAAGTGTTCCGGCATTCCTAAAATAAATTCTGAATTGAAAGATACCGTTCCCCGCTATCTGGGAATAGAACGACAATTCTCTTGTCTTTCCAATGCTTATCTTCTGCAATGCTCTGTGCGGCACAAAGCGCGGCTCCTGAAGAAATACCAACCAATATTCCCTCTTCTTTTGCTAACTCTCTAACAGTTTGGTAGGCCTGTTCATTGGAAACCTGTAACACTTTATCTACAAAATTGCAGTTATAATTTTCCGGAACAAATCCTGCGCCTATTCCCTGTATGGCATGTGGGGCGGCTTTTCCCCCTGACAGCACGGGGGAAGCAGCGGGTTCAACCGCAAAAATTTGAATTTCAGGGTTTAGCTCTTTGAGCCTTTTTCCAACTCCTGTGATGGTTCCGCCGCTTCCGACACCGGCAACAAAGGCATCTAAACTTCCGTTAGTATCTTTCCAAATCTCTTCTGCTGTTGTTTGATAGTGCATTTTGGGATTTGCAGGATTGCTAAACTGTGATGGCATAAAACTTTGAGGATATTTCTTCATAAGCTCATTGGCTTTTACGATTGCACCTTTCATGCCATTTTTTCCATCTGTTAAGACAAGCTGTGCGCCTAAGGCGGAGAGGAGTTTTCGTCGTTCTAAGCTCATACTATTCGGCATAACGATAACCAATTGATAACCTCTTTGGGCGCAGATAAATGCGAGACCTATGCCTGTGTTGCCGCTGGTAGGTTCGATAATCACTGTATCTTTTGTAATGAGCCCCTTTTCTTCTGCGTCTTCAATCATTCCTAAGGCAGCACGATCTTTGACAGAGCCTAATGGATTAAAACTTTCGAGTTTAGCTATAATATCAGCGCTATATTCCCTTTGCTTTTTCCAGTTATTTAGTTGAATTAAGGGAGTGTTCCCTATACATTCGCTGATTGACTGGTAGATCTTGTTCATATTATCGACTCCTCTTTATCTATTTTTTTATTTATCATGCAAAGCAGAATCTTACCCGGCCGCTTTTTTATGGGATAGATTGTTCGTGTCTTTATCAGCGGCGTTCTGATTCATTACGAAAACATTTCATTATAAAATTTGCCATATTTCATTTTTAACTTTAAAAATCCCCAAAATGCTGAATGTTTATTATAAACTTTTTTAATAATTTATTTTATCTTATCACGCCTATATTTGTTCGTCAATCTTACATTGTCTTGCATTTATTGATTATTTATGTTTTAATAATACTAGATAACAACCACATGCCTAAAACGATTCTGGTTTTGCACAATAAATCTTTATATTTTATAATAGGATATATTGTTGTCAAATCTGCACCTTCTGGTGAGAAACTCTTGTTTTTAAGCATAGGGTTTGCTATTACTCGATTGGACTGTGCTAACACGGCCGGAAAACACGATGTCAGGTTGTCGCTGCTTATGCATAGCAGGATGGCTGGATGCTACAATGTTCGAGCAATAGGGCTTTTACAGCTATTCTATATTATATATATTGGAGTGAAATTCTATGCTTCTGATTCATGGAACCATTTATCCTGCTTCAAGGGAGAAAATAGAGGATGGATATATTCTCATTCAGGATGGGAAAATTGCTGATGTTGGCCATTTTTCTGAATGTCGATATTCTGGGATAGAAACAATTGATATGTGCAAAAGGGCTATCTATCCAGGTTTTATTGATGCACATAGCCATATTGGCATGTGGGAAGATTCTCTTGACTTTGAGGGAGATGACGGCAATGAGGATACAGAGCCTATTATGCCGCAGTTGTATGCATTAGACGCAGTGAATCCCTACGAACGCTCCTTTTCTGAGGCGTTGGCCGCCGGAATAACAACTGTGGCCACAGGCCCCGGAAGTGCAAACCCTATTGGCGGACGCTGGATTGCCATTAAAACATCCGGCAATAGAATAGATGATATGCTTGTTACAGGAGAATTGGGTGTAAAATTTGCTTTAGGGGAGAATCCAAAACAGTGCTATCACGAGAAAGGACAGACGCCTGTTACGAGAATGGGGATTGCGGCTCTGATTCGGGAACAGCTTGAAAAGACAAGGCGCTATGCAGAGCAATTGCTTGCAGCTGAACAAGAGGAGGATAGACCCGAATATGACGCAAAATGTGAGGCTTTGCTCCCGCTTGTTTCTGGAAAAGAAAAGGCCTTTTTTCATTGTCATAGACGGGATGATATCTTTACTGCTATTCGTATTGCCAAAGAATTTTCTTTAAATGCCATTTTGGTTCATGCGACAGAAGGACATCTGATTGCACCTATTTTAAAGGCGGAGGGCTACCCCATTATCGTGGGACCTATCATCTGTGATCGTTCCAAACCGGAATTGCACGGTCATGAGCTTTATAATGCAGCAGTTTTGTGCGAGCAGAAAATTCCCATTGCCATTTGCACCGATCATCCGGTTATTCCTACCCAATACCTTCCTTTGAGCTGTGGACTTGCTATTCGTGCCGGACTGTCGCGCGAAGAGGCACTGTTGGCGATTACGTTAAATGCTGCTAAAATATTGGGAATTGACAACCGAGTTGGTTCGATTGAAAAGGGCAAGGATGCGGATTTGGTTGTTTTTCAAAAGCAGGATGATATTTTTTCTGTCTATTCACAGCCTGTTCAGGTTATGATAAATGGAGAATTTGTTTGGGAGAAAGGGCGGAGAAGTGAGAGAAGTTTCGGTTGATAGAATCACGGAGATAGCGTCACAATTGTGTGTGGGTGAATATGACTTTACCGGAAGACATCGCATGTGTACTTATTCAAAGTGAAAAAAGGAAAAAAGTCCTATTGGCAAGCAAGTGTTTGATGATTTAATTGATAATCTTGCAATTGCAGAAGAGGACAGGCTTCCTATCTGTCAGGACATAGGTATGGCTGTTGTTTTTGTAGATATCGGACAAGATGTGCATCTGAAGGAGGCTTTTAGAGGATGCGATTGAAAAGAGCATTGCAAAGGGCTTACGGAAGGGGATTTATGCAAGTCGATTGCTGAGGAGTTGTTACAACGGGTGAACATCAATGATAATACGCCGGGTGTGATACACACAAGAATTGTTGCGGGCGAAAGGATGATGATTACTGTGGCTCCAAAAGGATTTGGCAGTGAAAACATGAGTGGATTTGCAATGCTTGAACCATCTACTGCAAGAGATGGTGTTGTCCAATTTGTGCTTGATACTGTTTTGCATGCGGGAAGCAATCCATGCCCGTCTATTATTGTTGGTGTGGGAATTGGAGCAAAAAATCAACTACTTAGGAATTATTGTTCAAGGCTTTGACGGCGTTATTACAATGTTAGGTGTGAATATTGGATGTTATGTCATCCGTCATGCATCGGAAATTATTTAGGTTTTAGACTCTGCCCCGAGCATTTTGAAAACAAACCTTGTTTAGACATAGTGGGAAATAGCAATTTTCTGCTTCATTGGAGAGGCGTTACATATTGTTTATCAACGAGAGAACGCTTAATTTGAATGCTTTTATTTTAGGAGGATAAATTTGAATCAATTTACATTAACTTGTCCTTGTCATTTTGGCTTAGAGAGAGTTTTGGCTGGAGAAATTAAAAGAATGGGCGCTGACGTGACGAAAACAATTGACGGACGCGTCACGTTTTCAGGAGATATGCAGATAATTGCACGGGCAAATCTTTGCCTTAGAACAGCTGAACGGGTTCTTATTTTGATCGGAGAATTTAAAGCTTTAACATTTGATGATTTATTCGAGGGTGTTAAATCGCTGCCATGGGAGAATTATATTGCAAAGACAGACGCCTTTCCTGTGAAAGGGCATTCCATGAATTCTCAATTGCATAGCATTCCGTCTTGTCAATCCATTATTAAAAAGGCAGTTGTAGAACGATTGAAACAACGCTATCATCTTTCGTGGCTTGAGGAGACGAATGCCAAGCATCAGATACAGTTTTTTATCCATAAAAACAACGTTTCTGTCTATTTGGATACCTCTGGAGAGGGCCTACACAAAAGGGGTTACAGAAAGAATGCAAATCAGGCGCCTATTCGGGAAACATTGGCGGCGGGAATTATAGATTTAGCAAGGGTGAAGCAGGACGCAATCGTATATGATCCCTTTTGTGGGTCAGGAACCTTTTTGATTGAGGCCGCTGCCAAAGCATTGCGCATACAACCCGGAATGATGAGAAGCTTTGCGGCAGAACAATGGAGCCAAATTCCACCATCTGTTTGGAGAACGGAAAGGGAACGTGCAAGAGATTTAGCAGATTTGAATGGAGCATTTCACGCATTTGGTACAGATATTGACGAAAAAGCCATAGCATTGAGCATTGCAAATGCAAAGAAAGCGTCTGTGGCATCAAGGATTCAGTTCTCTAAACAGGCGATTGACGCCTTTTTGCCGAAGACTTCGCAGGGAATTGTGTTTGCTAACCCTCCCTATGGGGAGAGAATGCTTGAGATAAAATTGGCAAGAGAGATTTACCGAAAAATGGGAGAGGTTTTTGCAAAGCGAGATGGCTATAGTTACTATATCATTACTTCTGATAATCGATTTGAAAGCTATTTTGGCACAAAGGCGGACAAAAAGAGAAAGCTTTATAATGGTATGCGTGCTTGTCAATTGTATATGTATTTTAAATGAGGGGTATTGACATGAATCATATACATGGTAAAATCCATATATACTATGGAGATGGAAAGGGAAAGACAACAGCTGCTATGGGACTGGCGATGCGAGCACTGGGACGGGGTATGCGCGTTGTCGGTATCCAGTTTTTAAAGAATGGAGACTCAGGTGAAATTTTAGCGCTTAGAAATTTTGAAAGAGCCAGTTTTCATTCTCCTAACATCCGTAAGTTTCTTTTTGAAATGAATCAAAGAGAATTAGAACAAACCACGTCTTCGCAGCTTCAACTCTTTGATAGGGTGACTTCACAACCTAACTTTGCTCTGAACAATGTGTTTGTTTTGGATGAAATTCTTGGTGCCGTTGAGACGAACACCTTTCCTTTGCAGAAACTCTTAGACTTTTTAAAGACGCGCCCTTATCATATGGAGGTGATTCTAACCGGCCGTGTTGCGCCTGAGGCGTTGCTTGAAGTTGCCGATTATGTTACCATGATGTGTGCAAAAAAACATCCCTATTCCCAAGGCGTTCCGGCACGGATGGGAATAGAGATGTGAGTATTTAGTGCAAAAGAGGCGTTTTTCCAAAAAGCTTCTTTAAACTCTTTTTGTTTTTTTCTTTGGTTGTGATCATAACGCTATCTCCTGCTGTTAAAACAGTGTCACCTGTTGGAATAATCGTTTTTCCGTTTCGCAAAATAGTAATGACGAGCGTGTCTTTTGGCAATTCAATTTCATTGAGCGTTTTGCCCTCAATCACATCCTCTTGGTTTACCATAAATTCCAGTATAGAGATGTCTCCCATATTCATTCTTGTAATAAAACGCATACTTACCGCGTCAACCTCTTGTTCAATAATATTCGATATGATGTTAATACTTGAAACCACAATGTCAGCTGCAAGCTTTTTCATGACGTCGATATTTTTAGGGTTGTTTGACTTTACGATAACGGTTTTGATATTAAAATATTTTTTTGCAAGCTGCGCAGTCACAAAATTGTCTTCATCCGTTCCGGTAATTGCAACTAAAATATCAGCCGTTTTTGCACCTGCTTTTTCGAGCGTGGGGAGGATTGTTCCATCTCCGTGAATTACTGAAATATCTAGCCGATCGGCTACGAACATGCATTTAGAGTGATCTTTTTCAACCAGATGGATTTCGTGCTGATTGCTCAACAGGAGAGAACGTGCCAGATAATATCCAACGTTTCCTCCACCTATAATAATTACTTTCAAGCTTTAACACTCCGTTTCTTTATGTATTTTAGTTGATAACTTGTGCAAAGAGAAGACGATCATCGTTTCTAATTTCTCTGTCAACATCATGAGAATATAAAGTAATTTGATTGTTTTGATCGATAGTTCCCATCAATTTATTATGCGCAAGCTTCTCAATTTCAGAAAGGCGTTTTCCTTTCATTCTTTTATCATATGGCACAGTGCTCATCTCAATGGTTGCCCCTCCATAGTAAACCAATTTGTTGTTGGAGGCGTCAAAAAGACCGGAACAAATTGCCTCAAAGGCAAGGCTGGTTGGGCAGATTGCAAAGATTCCCAAATCGTCATAAATCTGCGCTTTAATGGGGTCGAGAATTCGCACCATGATATGCTCCATGTGAAAGATATTTCGAGCAATTTGACCGGACATAATATTTGCATTATCAGAATCAGTGACACAGACTACATATTCGCAGCCTTCCACTCCTGCTGAGCGCATGACATCCAGATCGATTGGGTTGCCCACAACGGTTAGCCCTGAGAAATTGTCGTCTAAGAGGTCAAAGGCATTGGGATTGATGTCAATAATTGATATTTCATGACCTTGACTATCTAGAACATTGGCAAGTCTCGAACCGAGCCGTCCACACCCAATGATTAAAATATTCATTTGGAAAGCATTCCTTTCTCTTTTATTTTTGTCGAAGTTTTATAAAATCATAATTATAATATCTAATAGTAGTACGATTGAACACTTTTGTCAATATAGGAGGAGCAAAAATGCCAAAGTTTTTTGTTGAGAATATTGGTAGGTTTCCCGTTTCTATTTCCGGTGATACAGCGTCTCATATTACACATTCATTAAGAATGAAGCCACTTGATGAAATCGTTCTTTTTGACGGACGAGGATACGATTACTTTTGTCGTATTATCGAGGTTGGAGATCCTGTCGTGGTAGATTTGATTGAAAAAAGATTAAATCGAAGCGAGCCGTCTGTGAAGATTCATCTTTATCAAGCTATGCCAAAGGGAAGCAAATTGGAAACGATTATTCAGAAATCAGTGGAATTAGGCGTTTTTTCTATTACGCCTGTTTTAACCAGTCGTTGCATTTCCCGCCCGGACGAGAAAAGCCTGTGTAAAAAATTTCAGAGATACCAAAAGATTTCCATGGAAGCAGCACAACAATCCGGTAGGGGAATGATACCGCAAATTAAGCAGATGCTATCTTTTGAGCAGGCAGTTAAGGAGATGGAGAAAAGTTGTGAAAAGATTTTGTTTTATGAATGCGCTACCAATAAACTCGCTGATTGTTTATCTGAGCAGACAGAAGAAGTTTCTATTATGATTGGAAGCGAGGGCGGTTTTTCTCCTGATGAGGTTTTGCTTGCGCAATCTCATCATTTGCAGATTGCCTCTTTAGGAGAGAGGATTTTGCGTTGCGAGACTGCACCTCTTTGCGCCCTATCTATTCTACTCTATCATACGAAAAACATTTAAAAAAAGAGTTGTATTTTCCATCTTTTATGTATATAATAGTTATATAGTCTTTTTAGCTTTTGAAAGAGGAGGAAATCATTGTGAAAAAGGGTTTAGTTGTTTCTATGGTAGCAGCAGTTGCGGCAGTTGCCGGCACTGTTATTTCGATTATTGCATTACTAAAAAGAGGCCAAAAAAAGGTTAATGAAGACTTTGACTATGATGGCGTTGATTATTTAGATGATGACTTTGAAGATGACAGTGTTTCGTCAATGCAGGGTTTGGGTGATGTTTCTGACCATGAAAGTGTGGACGAAATTGGAGAAAACACAGACGTCACATGGAGTGATGCTGTTGAGACAGAAAAATTGATTGAAGAAAAAGATGATTCATTTTAATAATAGAAAAACTCCTTTTTGTTTAAGGAGTTTTTTATTTCAAATCAATCAAACAGTCAAAGTAGATGCGTCTGCGTTAAGTGCTGAATGGACGGGGAGTTGTCATTCAGACGAAGGTGTTCCGCGATAGATGCATTGCATCCCGTTGCTGGTGTCATAGTGGAAATTATCTCCTGTGATAAAGGCAAGGCAAGTTTACGTCACAGGAGGTGTTTTTATGAAAAACGATTATAGTATTTTTGTTTCCTCTGTTGATGAACTGAAGAATTTGCGGCATCTGGCAATCCTTTCTATGCTGACTGCACTGTGCGTTATTCTTGGTTTTTTTCAATTGCAGTTAGGGGATTTTATGAGCATTAGTTTTGGATTTCTTGCCGTTGGAATGATGGGAGAGATCTTTGGGCCGGCTGCAGCATGTTTGGGTGCGGGAGTTAGCGATTTGCTTTCTTATTTTCTTCATCCGTCCGGGGCTTTTTTTCCGGGGTTTACGCTGAGTGCATGTATTGGTGGAATAATATATGGATTTTTTCTTTATAAAAAAAGAACCCTTTCGTTTGGCAGAATCCTTCTCGCTATGCTGACTGTCGGTGTTTTTGTCAATTTGTTTTTGAATACGCTTTGGTTGACCATTTTGTATGGATATGGTTATATCGCTATGTTGCCACTTCGTCTTTTAAAAGAATGTGTTACAATTCCTTTTAATTCACTTGTATTTTACCTTTTTAATAAACCGATTGTACCCGTCATAAAAAATCTGCTTTGAATGGAACAAGCCCGGTATATTTATGGTCTTTTGGCACACAATAATTTTATCTTTTTCAGCTGTTCTATATACATAAGAATGTAGGTGAAAAGATGGAAATTATACTGTTTGGGAATCAAAAAGATAAACTGCTTACAAAAATATTATTGCACTCTTTAAAAAATCAGCTTCCGTTTACCTATTGCAGTGGAGACACCTTTTATTCCTCACCCAAAAGCGAGCTCTTTATTTTAGAAACGGATAGATTGAAAGCGCTGCATACCTCCAACTGTTTGGTCGTCTTGAAGAATAAAGCTAATCTGAATTATCTTCCCTCTTTTTCTGAAACAATCCCTTGTTTAATTGATTCCCAAAATTCAAAACAACTTGAGGCCATATCGAAACTAGGCTTATCCGCCATTACCTGTGGAATGTTTGAAAAAGATACCTTAACTTTTTCGAGTATGGGAGAGGATAATTCTGTTGTTTCCATTCAACGTCAAATTATTTTTAATAACACAGTATTTGATCCGATGGAAATACCCGTTCGCCACCAAAAGGGAACGGATCCATTTGCATTATTAACCAGTGCTTTTGTCACTTTGATGTGCAACGGGGATTTCACAGAAATTTCGATTTTATAGTAAATTATTTTCTTTGATTTACCAGTAATATTCCTTTTGTTGCGGTTGATACTACTATTGCAAACGCAATTAATAGTTAAGAATGTTTAATGAAGGAGTGTAATTATGGCTAATAATAGTAACAGCAGCAATAATATTATGGTTCCTGAAGCTAAAGAAGCAATGGAAAAATTCAAAATGGAAGCTGCTTCTGAAGTTGGAGTTAACTTAAAGCAAGGATATAACGGTGATTTAACTTCTAGAGAGGCTGGATCTGTTGGTGGTCAGATGGTTAAAAAAATGATCCAAGCTTACGAGAACTCAATGAAATAATAGCAAACTTTCATTTGGCGGGCGACAGTGAGTTGCCTGCCTTTTCTTATACATCATGAACTGACGGTAGATTTTGTGAAATGCACTAAGAAGAACTTACGCAAATTTCTTGACTTTTTTCCTCGTTCAATGATATCCTATATCAAAAGGAGGATGAATATGTCGAAAAGGAAAAACAAAATCATGATTGTCATTTGTCTCATAATTGTTTTACTTTGCCTTTTGCTCGTTGTTTTTGTGCCTAAGTTGTTTCAACCGGAGGGTAGTCCGATTTATCAGGTTTCAGGAGCAATCGCACATGAAAGTTTGTTGCAGTTTAGCGATCAAGACGATTTTCAAGAACAATTTGCGGCAACGGAAAGTCAATTAACGCAAATCTATAATCAATTATCTTATAGTATTCCCGATTCTGAAATTGCAAAAATTAATGATTATGCAGGATTGCAGGCGGTTCCAGTGAGTGATGATACTATTGCTGTTTTAAAACAAGCGACTTCCTTTGCGCAGGATTCGCAAGGAAGATTTGATCCAACAGTTGGAAAGGTAATGGATATTTGGGGACTAACCTCCAATGCACCTATCTTACCAACTGAACAAGAACAATTCCAGGCGTTGCAAACCGTTGGCTATTCTCAAATTTTGATTGATGAAAACGCACGGACAGTAAAACTGCAAAAATTGGGCGGCAAAATTGTTTTGGATAACATCTTACCCGGATATATTGCAGATAGATGTATTGAGCTTAACGAAATGTCGGGTGTCACATCGTCAGGCTGTGTTTTTGAACAGGCAGCAGCTGTTTCAGGATTGGGCAGCAAAGGGGAGCCATATCGTATTTCCATCTTTGAAGAACCTAACGCAGACGAGCTGGGGACGCTCACATTGGAAGAGGGAGGATGTTATACATTGTTTCCTGAAGAATACGCTTTCCAAACTCATGGGGAGAAGTATTATTCTATCATCAATCCATTAGACGGACAGCCAATGCAGGACACGCAGATTCAAAGCATTACCGTGTGCGCTCCATCGGCTGCACAGGCGGAATGTCTGGCAGTTGATTTGACATTGCGGGGAAAGGATGAGGCGATTCAGGCGATGGATACCTACCCTTTGATTCTGCAAGACGTTGATGGAAAATTATATGTGAGCGATTCGTTAAAGGATCAATTTGTATTAAGCAAATAATCAAAATTGTATGGAAAAAGAAAAAGCCGGAGCGTAAGCGTCCGGCCTTTTTTATATCTGTTTTCCAGTGCTTGTAATAATAAAATTGCCTTCAAAGGCTGCACCGCAAGCAACTGCAATTTCTTGTAATTCTGATTCCGAAAAATTATCCCTTTTTAGTTTTCCTGAAATATTAGAGGGCGTTGTTTTTAGGCGTTGCGCAAGTTCCTTTTTTGTTATACCAGTTTCTATTAAAAGCATATTGATTTTTTTAGCCATTGTTCCCATCATTTCACCTCTTTATTATAATTAAATTATACACTTCAAAGTCAATAAAATCAATTAAAAGTTAATTTTTTCACCATAATAAGCAAGTATAGGCTTGATTGTTTTCTCTATATAGTTTATAATATAATTATATAGTTAATTTATTTATTATAAAGCAAAACAAAAAGGAGTGAAAACTTTTTATGGACTATTCTATTAAAGTCTTTGAAAGGATCGGATTTGTTTATCTCTATAGGAGTTTTAAACATAATGGCCGTATGAAAATCAATCTGCAAGTGCATCAAATCTGTAATCAACGATATAGTAAGAGGGAATAGGTATGTTTGATTTTAAACAAATGCTAAAGCGGGCGCATATTCAACAATTACGCTCATTTTTTATGGATGGTGTAGATCTGATTACTTGGCATCAAGAGGAGGATAGAGGTTCTTATGAACAGCGCCGGGAGAAGGCGGAACGCCCTATTTACGATTTATTAAAGCAGACTTTCACAGATGATAACCAACTGGATGAGGCGGTGGAGAAATTAAATGATGCTCTTTCAGAAAATCAATCTATTTTTATGGAAGTCGGCATACGCGTCGGAGCGATTTTGATTTCTGAGTTGCTGCGGGGAAATTTAAGCGACGGGGTATAGACAGCCAGAAAATTGCCCATACTAAAAGAGAATTTTAGTATGGGCAATTTTATCTGATGATATTCTTAATTCATCATAAAATTGCAGATTTGCAATTCAAGAAACGATTGTAAAAACCGTTGAAGAACCTTCTTCAACGGTTAAGAAAGAAATCATCAATTTATTTCATTCGTTATTGGAGACAGTGAGCGCTGCTTTGCTTCTAGCATTCTTAGAAATACTTTCACCGTTTGCAACGACGAATCCGTATCTTGATTGGAACAATTTAGGAGGAGAATCATATGGAGAGAGAAACCAATCAAAAACAGGACTATATCGGCTATAAATATCCTAAGAAAGCACCTGTGAAGAGAGAATGTCCCTCTCGAGGAATACAAGAGGTTCCTCTTGTTTTAGAAGAAAAGAAAAATAATCAATATAATTGAATATAGTTAGCGCTGGCATAGCCTGTGACGCCATTATATTCTACCACATACCAATCTTCCCAACGCCCATATACGGTGAGGATAGCGCCATTGGGCGCTTGTGTTAAGACAGCGCTGTTCAAAGAAGGACGATTCCGAATATTGAGATTACCGGATCTCACACTTACAACGCCCTCTTGCGGCACTCTGGGTGGAATAAATGGAATATCAAAATACTGCGTTAAAGCCATCACGGTGTAGGCGGCTATTTCTTGTATATTATCTTTAATCCAATTTGCGTCAGCTTCGTTGTCATGATAGGCATACTCTATCAGTACGCCGGGAGCCCTCGTTCTGCTGACTTCGCCCAGACGTGTTGTTGGTACAATTTTGACATTGGATGGGGTAGGATAAATTTGCATTAGGCTTTGTGCAATGGTTTCTGCTAATATTTTACCCTGTGTGCTGTTGGGATAATAATAAACCTCTACCCCTTGAATCTGGCCTGATTGGCCTTCAGGCGCTGCATTGGAGTGCAGTGCAAGATGTACATCATAATTTCCCTCATTTGATTGCCGAATTGAGGATGCCGCAGTCATTTCGGGAGTATTTCTTGTAAAAGTAATTCCACTCGAACGCAGATACGGCTCCATAGCGTCTGCAATTAAATTCATATACTCTTCTTCTGTTCCACCATTTACAAAGAGATTATATTCCTGTGTGGATGGACTTAAATAAATACTTGGCATAGGCACACTCCCATTATGTGGTTTTTTGTTTTATATTATGCAGAATAAATGTATTAGGTGATAATAGAATAAAAAAAGAATCATTGTTTTTGTGCTGTTGTGTAGTAGAAAGATGTTTTTATTAAAAACAGCAATACTTTCCTAGGCTTATGCTCTTTGTCAAAATCATATTCTGCAAGGAAGTTTTTTTCAGACAGTTGATTGAGAAAACATATTTGCCTTCATTTGTTTTCTATGGATTATTTACATAGGAGAACATATCAAAGAAGTCCCTGCATATCTTTATCGGGGACGGTTTTTCGGGGTTTTGCACATAGTCAATCAGATTTTTCAATTTTCCTTTGATATGCCATAGGCTGATAGTTACCATTCACACACCACCAATTTTCCGCTATTTTATCTACTTCAATGGTTTAGGAAGAGTAACTGCCCGCTGTAATTCCAAGATAAAATCCTCAATTTTTTTACAGGTTTCAGTGGCGATGGGATAGTAGGAAATGCATCTTTTGAAAGCGGCGTGTATATCATAAAGATTGTTTAGCAACTCCAAAAACTCCTTTTTGACTTTAGCTGCGGGATATTTCCCCTGCATAACTGCTGCATAAATTCTGCTGTGGATAAATCGCTTTAATTTTTTGTGCTTTGCCTTGTTTAGTCGGACAGTAATTGGAACATTCCACAGGTTCTTTTTTATTTTTTCCCATTTTTCTTAATCATCCAGTCTCAAATTTTTTCTGCTGGGTATTGAGGGGGCGCTAGACGCCCCCCTGAGTGACATTCACACGCTTTTAGGGTGCGGATTGGAATTGTGGCTGACACAATTCCGATACTCGCTATCTCTGTGGACGTGTCGTCACAAGTTCTGTATCGCTCATTCCCGCGTAAATGCGGAAAATCACTTGTTTTGCTGTTCCTTTTTTTCAAAAAAGTCGTTAGACTTTTTGGGAACCCTATTTTCTGCGCAGCAGCATCTTTAATAGTTGTCTTTACTCTCTGAAAGGAAAATTCCACGTCTTTCTGCCTCCGCTCCGGGGATGATTTCTTTCGATTTCAGACATATAAAAGAGCTGCTACATCACATCACGAAAGACAAAGGATTTTTTCTCTCTGATTTCGCAATATTATGTAACAACTTTGAAATTCAAAATCTGTGTTGCACACGGCTCATCGCAAAAAGCAGCGTTACTTAGGCAGCGGTCAATTTTTTCTATTGACCGGATTCCAGGCGTATTGTTTATGTGATTTTTCATTTTTCAACAAATCCCTTTCGGGCACTCACTTTAGATTACTGTTAAAGCAGCATGACTGTTAGAGTTTTGCACAAACTTTTTAGTATGCCCTATGCACAGCATTTTTATTCATCTCTTTTAAAAATCGGGTGAGAAAATTTTGTTCCTTACACAATAGTCCATTAAACATTGGAGTGTCTTAGAAGCCTATAAAAATTTTTTCAGCTTTTTCCGTAAGTGTCCAAATCTTGCATAAAGTGCTCCTGTTTTCAAATCGATAAGCGTGGCAATCTCTTTTGTGGAATAGACCTGCGTTTTCAGCAGGAGAGTACGCAGGGTATACTTGTCTACTGCACGCAACGTCTGATAAAGAGTTTCGTTTTTGCCTTCGTCCGACAAAGTCCTAAATGGAATGCATCTCTGCCTACGGCTCTGTGTCTGCCATTTCTTCAGTATACTTCGCAACATCATTCGTACATCGGTAAAACCGCTTGTTGGAATTACAGTCTGCCCTGTCTTCAATGTGAATTTACTCAATGACTGCTTCATCAACGTCTCATTCCCGTAACACTTTTTTCTCGGTTTCTTTCTAAATATGCCATTTTGTGTCTTCACATCCGTGCTTGTATGTCATCCTGATTTCCTTCAATCCAAATTTTTTGGAATATAAAAATCCAGATGAAAGAGGCGACGAACGACAGCTAAATAGCATAGAAATAGTTTTACGGCGTATTCCGATAAAAAACGACAAAAGAAAAGTAGAAAAGGCTGTTACCACATAAGAAGCTAAAAACATTATTGGAATACAGCTTATGGGGAATAGCAAAGTCAGTGTAAGAAGCAGAGACGCTTCTTACACTGACTTACTTTATGTCAAAAATAAAATCGCACATTCGCAATGCGGAAAATCGTTTGCTACACTTTAAGCGAGGGAGGTCGGGAAATGTGTGATGTGAAAACGAGAACGACAGATGCACTGATGCGGTTGATGAAGTTCTGATAGAAATCGTAAACGCACCAATCAAAAAATTCAAAATTGCGGAGGTTTAAGGCGATGAAAAAGACAATTTTTGAAGAAATGGGCGGCACTTATACACAGATTGAAGATTATTTTCTTCCTGATTTAAAGCTGCCCGAAGAAGAAACAAAGCCCCTCGGCATATGGGGACAGCGACACAGACGTTATCTGCAAGAAAATAAAAGAGCGACTTATACTACTCTGCTCACAATCGGGTTACCTTGCTGATATTGACGAGCGGGAAGAAAAATTATTTTTTCTTCCGGTAAAGCAGATGGCAGAGCAAAAGTGTGACGGAACAGTCAAAGGCGGATAATCGGCTTGAATGGGTACAAAAAATGAAATGTATTCGCAATAGTGCAATGGAAATTGTAAATACAGATTTGATTTATAACTAATTTACAACAGCGGCAGGAAAAATACTTGTCGCTGTTTTATAGTCAAATATCAACTTGCATTCTTGACAAATAGAACAAAATTTGCTATATTAACATCAGTCAATAAATTGACTGTACTGTAATTGACTTTATAGGAGGTGGACGATATAACGAAGGAAACCGAGAAAAACGCATATCTATATTGCAAGTTTCGGGATGAGCAGCTTGCGCTGTATGATGAGTATGCAAAACGCCACGGAATGCTGATGAAAACCCTATTAGTGATCAATGTTCTATATTATGATGATTTTTACGATAAGGGCGGCGTAACACAGACAGAAATTTGTCAGCGCACCTTTCAGTCTAAACAAACAGTCAATTTGATTATACGAAATCTATTAAATAAAGCGTATGTAACTGTTGAAAAGCGAAAAGAAAATAAACGTGAGAAATTAGTACGTATAACCGAAGCCGGCAAGGTTTACTGTGAAAAAGTTGTCCGCCGCATTACATGGGCGGAAAATACAGCAATGTCCATGTTTACACAGGAGGAGCAAGAACAGCTGGTTGATCTCTCACGGACATTTACAAAAAACTTGAAAGAGCTTATCAATCAGGAAATGGAGTATTAAATCATGAAATTTTACCAAGCAATTAACAAAAGAAAGATAACGAGGAAATTTTTAGATACATAAGTTGATTTTGAGGTCATTAAAAGAGTTTTGGAAGCAGGAAACAAAGTCCCCGTTTTGACCCATAACCGTAATTGGCAGTATATCGTTTTAAGAACCGATGAAGAAAAAGAGTATGCCTTTTTCGGAGCAAAAGCTGTTAAGGATAAATTTGACGCCGACAGGTATCTGAATATGACACGCTCTTACCCGATTATATTGGGGCAAAAAACGTATGGCTACGCTATGCCCAAACAATATACGGTGCTGAAAGACGCACCATATGTAATTATTCCTTTATTTAAATCAAAAGAATTGAACGGCGAGTATGTTCCAAATTAAATCCTTTCGCCACGATTTGGTATGTGATAGAAAATATCTTTTTAGCGGCAACGGCAGAAGGTTTATCCTGCTCCATGCGTATTCCGCTAAACAAAAAACACGATATCGTCAAGAAAAAACGGAAGGTGCCGCCAACCTATATGATATCCGTATTTATCGGCATCGGTTACGCAAATTCCGAAGAAACGAAACTTGAGCAATATAAACCTGATATAGACAAACAAATACGTTTTGGAAGATGGAAATGATTATAAAAGAAATTGAAGCAAAAAATGTGATAACAAAATCCAATCTGTCCGTATGTGATTTTTCAGTAAACCCTTATACGGGCTGCACCCACGCCTGAAAATATTGTTTATGCTTTTTTATGAAACACTTCACAAATAACCCGGAACCGTGAGGCGAACTTATAGATGCGAAGATTTGGGATAAAATCAAAAATCCGAAAAAATATACAGGAAAAGAAATATTTATCGGCTCGGTCACAGACACGTATAACCCGCAGGAGAAATCTATGGGCGTACAAGAACCTTGCTGACTGAGCTGCAAGACAGCAGGGCGAAGCTCTCTATTGTCACAAAGTCGGATTTGATTTTGCGGGACTTGGATTTGATAAAACCCTTCCCTGATGCCCGTGTTTCATGGCCGGTCAACAAGTTTGACAAAGCGTTCGAGGACGATATGAATTAGGCGGTATCTATCGAACGCCGACTGGCGGCAGTGAAAAAAGTTTTATAAAGCGGGCGTTCGCATTATCTGTTTTATCTCTCCGATTATCCCCGGCATTACCAATGCAAAGGCGATTATTGAACGGGCGAAAAACCAATGCAATTTGATATGACTTGAAAACCTCAATCTGCGTGGAAATTACACGGCAGTCATTATGGGCTTATCTAAGAGAAATACCCTGCTTTCCTGTCGCTGTATCAGGAAATCTATAACAGGGCAATCACAGCTATTGGGAAGCTCTCGACACAAAAATAAAGGATTATGCTGCTGAAATCGGTCTTGACTATGTGACGAATGATGATAGTATAAGCTGTATTTTTAATGTTCCGCTTGTGATTGTTAATTATTTCTATCACAGCGAAATTAAAAAATTAGCACGAAAAGGTGGTGTATAGAGTGCCGGAACTACCCGAAATAGAAACAATAAAAGGTGTAATCGAGCCGCAAATAAAAGGGCTTGTTATCGAAAATATAACAGTCAATTGCCCGGAGGTTATCGCACAGCCGACCGATGCTGAATTTTGCAAGGCCGTTACAGGACAGGCAATATCTTCTATGTCACGCAGAGGAAAGTTTTTAATGCTTCATTTGAAAAATGAAAGCAAAATTACACTGCATTTGCGGATGACAGGCTGTTTGCTTGTTACGCCCATTGGCTATCCAATGGAAAAGCACACGCATATCATTTTTCATTTAAGTAACGGAAGGGAATTGCGATTTTCAGATACTCGCCGTTTTGGGCGTTTTTGGCTGATACGAAACGGTGAAGAAGATACATATAGCGGAATCCAAAAGTTGGGATTGGAAGCGCTGTCTGCCGAGTGCAATGCCAAATATCTGCAAGGAGGATTCGGGAAACGGAAAAAGACCATTAAAGAATGTCTGCTCGACCAAAGCGTGATTGCAGGAATCGGCAATATCTATTCCGATGAAATCCTGTTTCGGGCAAAGATTTACCCTGCCCGTCCAGCAGGCAGCTTAACGGCAGAAGAATGGAAATGCCTTGCCGAGGTGATTCCCGAATGTTTGTTATATTTTATTGAAAAAAACCATATTACAATGGAAGAATACTTAAAAACCAAAGGGCAAAACTATCGCAATACACCCTTTTTGCAGGTGTACGGTCACGCTGACGAGCCTTGCCCGAACTGCGGAAAAACGCTTGTCCGCACTGTTATCGGTGGCAGGAGCAGCGTATATTGCCCGAATTGTCAAAAGGGTTAGAACAAACATAGATATGCAACCCCAGAAGAGGATTTTGTTATGTAAGAAACGCTTTGCTCACTTTTTGAGAAGGCTGCTGAAAAATACAGAACAGAAATTGTTATTATTGAAAATAACCGCACCTTAACATTTGATGAGTTTTTTGACTTGGTGGATATAATATCCGGAAGCTTTTTCAAAGAGTAAGCAGCATTGGAATTGTTATGAATCATCGTGCAGAAATGATTGCCGCTATATTGGCAGCATTGAAATGCAGAGCAATGTATGCCCCGGCTGAGCCGAGTTTCCCGTTCGGCAAAATCCGCTATATGATGAACGAGGCAAATGTAGATTTTATTTTGACCGAGAGCATTTACTCCGAAAAGTTAAGCAGTTTTTCTGTTCGGTTTACGGATTGTGAAATTTGCAGGGTGGAAACTGTTTCTGAACGGAAACATATTCCTAACCCCGATAAACCGGCATATGTGCTTTATACTTCGGGTACAACGGGCAGACCGAAGAGCGTTTGCATAACCAACCGCAATGTATGCCATTATGTCAGAGCCTTTGAAAACGAATTTCATCCGACAGCAGGCGATGTTATGCTGTAATATTCTGTGTGTTCGTTTGACATTTTTGTAAAGGAAGTTTTTGCAAGTCTCTTAAACGACGCGGTTTTTGCCATTACGACAGATGAGGATAAAGAGAATATCCGTTCATTGATGAAATTTATTGAAAAGCGTAAGGTAACTATGCTCAGTGGTTTTCTGCACTTATTGGCAGAGATGAACTATCTGCCTGAAATTTAGAAATCGCTTCGGATTTTAATCGGCGGCAGGAATGTTTTGCGTGGAGTATATGTAGACCGCCTTGTGGGACAAGTGGAGCTCTATAATACATACGATTTGTCTGAAACAACAGTCTGTGCGTTCTACTGCCGCTGTAACGATGGGACGGTCTTGGAGGATGGGACTTACCCAATCGGATGCCCTGTGAGAAACGCAGTAATCTCCGCATACTGGATCAGAATAGGAATGAACTGCCTGACGGAGAAACAGGTGAAATTTGCATATATGAAAACGACGTATCTCTCGAATATATCGGAAACTACGAGGAAGAAAGCAAAGCCCTTTAAACAGCTTGCGGACGGAGGAACGATGTATCGCAGCGGCGATTTAGGATATATTCTTTCTGACGGAAATATTGCTTTTCTTCACCGCAAAGACACGCAGATTATGATAGCCGGAAAGCGTGTTGAGATTATGGAGGTGGAAGTAAGGCTTTATGGATGCATCGGCATAGAGCAGGCTATTGTACGGGCTTTTACAGACGAGGATGGGCTTTCTTACATGACCGTCTATATCGTTCCGTCCACGCAGGATATGAAGATGTCCGAGATTCGGAGAGAACTTTCGGAAAACCTTGCCGCCTTTATGATACCCAAATTTATTGTAAGAATGCCACAAATTCCGCTTAACAGCAACGGAAAACCCGACACAGCACGGCTGTCGATGGTTATGAAAGCAGGCGCTTAATTATGGATATTAAGATACAGAAAGCAAAGATTACAGATATTGACCTGCTGATGAAATGCGTATGAAAGTATTGCACGAGGTTTTGTCGATACCGCGGGAACAGCCAATGAAAGATTTGGAGAGAGAAAATCAAAGCTATTATGAAGCTATGCTACCAACAGGCGGACATATCGCCTGCTTTTCTTATCTGAACGGTGAAATCGTCGGTAGCGGCGGAATCTGTATTTATTAGGAAATGCCATTGCCGGACAATCATTCAGGGCAATGTGCATATTTAATGAATGTCTACACCTGCCTGGAGTTTAGGGGGTATGGCGTTGGAGAAACAGTTGTGAAGTGGCTCGTTGGGTAGGAGGTTCAAAGAAAATATAACAAAGATATATTTAAAAACTTTCAAACCAGGCAGAAAATTGTATGAAAAAGCAGATTTTCTTGATATGCCGCATATGATGAAATTACGGTTGATAAAAGGCAGTAATCAGTCTCATCTAAAAATGAAAATTTTCTTGCCATCCATGATTGAAGAGGTGATATTATTGCGTAAGACAGAATGGTCGCTCTGTCCTATCTGCGATAGAAAAATGCACAATAAAATCAAAGAAGATATAAAACTAAAAAACTTTCCCATCTATTGCCCAAAATGCAATCGGGAAATGGTTGTAGATGTTGAACAATTTATTGTTTCGGTTTGTAAGGGCAAGGCAAAGTAAGGTGGTGCCAGAATGGAGAAAGCAACAGTATTGGAATAAATTTGGGAGGCGCACCTTGTACAATCCGTTGTTATCGGGAAGTGGGTTGTTGCTTTGAGGTACACATAGAATAACAGAATAGTATTCCATCCTTTCCAAAAAATATTCAAAAACTTTTTGGAAAGTATTTACAAACGCTTGCTTCGTTCAGTATAATGAAATACTATTTTAAGAGAATCACAACCAATTGCATATCTTCACAGAATTTAGGAGTACGGCTTTGCACCGTACACGCCTGCGGTATGCGAAAAGTAAACACCGCCGTTGTATTGCCGCCCTGGACTGTCGGCGGAGGTCAAGCGTAAAAGACAGTTTCAACTTTGAATTTCAAAGCCAGTGACATGAATGTGAAATCAACACTACAAGGGGATAAGCCTATCTTTTTGCAGACAGTCGATAATCATTTGTGTGCCGGCTTTTTTGCTGTCTAAAACGCCGGTTACAACTGAATGACAGACTGAATGGGATATCATTTTGCGACGACCTCTTTTTCGGAGAGTGATCGAAACAACGCCGCATGAGATGAGGCGAGGACAGAAAAACGATATTCGGACAGACCGGCGGAAAACAACAGGCCGTATACGGCAGAAGGGGCATCGCATACCGTAGCAAGCAGGGAAACTGTATTGACAGCTTCCATCCAAACTGGCTCGGAGAGCCGATTGCTTTTGGGATGCGGGTCTTTAGTGGAGATCTCTGAGCATTCATGCTCAGAAGCACAGACCGCGCCGGCAGGTGAGACTGCCCTAAGTCCATTAAAAATCAAGAAAGGACTGATGTTATGAACGAAACCAAGAACAAAAATTTATTTATCTATGTGCGAAAAAACTATCATTGAGCAGAACGCCAAAAGTGCGGGCTTTCCGTATCAGAGTATCTCATCCAGCGTGTTTTGGGATATATGCCAAGAGACGTCCTGCCCGAAATATTCTTCTGTTTTAATAACGAGCTGGACGAACTCTGCTTCGCTGTCGAAGGCAAAATCGCAGAGCATACGGAAGAAAAAATAACCGCATTGATTGATGGAATCACAGCAAAGTTAAATTTCCTTTAAAAAGAAAGGGCGGTGCAATCGGGGCTCCGCAAAGCCTGCTTTGTGGGGAAAAGGAGCATCCACGGAATGGTGAACTTCTGCCGTTTGCGGCGGAAGCGGTGAATGGAGTGTGATGCGAGTGGCTACTACCGGTTTCTGGCCTGTCAAAGACAGGCTGAAGGAAGTGATTGACTATGCGGAGAGTCCCGATAAGACCATTGACAAAAGGTATGTGGACAGCAATTTATATGCCGCCATATGGTATGTTTCCAATAACAAAAGACCGATGAGCGTATGTCAACGGCATCAGCTGTAACGTAAAACGGGCGTATGAGCGTATGACGGTAACGAAAAAACGCTTTGGGAAAACAGGCGGCAATGTGGTGTACCGCGGCTACCAGAATTTCTGGATCGGCGAAGTAACGCCCGAAGAAGCGCACAAAATCGGTTTGAAAACCGCAAGGCGCATGTGGGGAAACGAGTATGAAATTGTTGTTACCATACATCTTAATACAAATAATGTCCATAATCGTTTTGTTGTAAACTCTGCATTTTTTAAGACGGGCAGAAAGTTTGAAAACCACATCTCCGACCATTATAAGTTTTGTGAAATCTCCGATACCGTATGTTTGGAGCATGGAAAAAGCATTCTCAAAGACGCAGAGTTTTACGGTGAGAAGAAAAAAGAATACTGACAGAAACAAAACGGCGGTCTGTTACATTGGGAGCTTTTAAAAGCAGATATTGACGTCGTCCTTGCCAAGTTCGCCAATTTCAAAGCCTTTGAAATCCGCTTAAAAATATGGATTATATAATACAGCGTGATGAAAACTTTGCCCATTATTCCGTAAAGGGGACAGGTTGGAAGAGGGCAGTGCGCTTAGACCGGCTTGGGAAAGAATACACGCCCGAAGCAATCGGGGCAAGGTTGCTTGACCGGCGGCATATCGGTTATGTTCCATTCCGCAAGCCGAAACATATGCCGTTCCTTACGCTTAATAAAATCGAGCGTCGTAAAATACGGTGCATGGACGGTATACAGATGTTTTTCGCTCTTGTGATTGAAATTTGCAGGCTCATTACAGGACACAATACTATCCCCCGAAACTCCCGTCACCTGTCCCCCGCTATGCGGTAGGAAATTGTAAACCTAAATAAGACGCTGAAAGAGTACAAGTTTCTATGTAAGAACAACATTGATTTCCCACAGGAACTTGTTTTTTTTATTGATGAAAAACGGAAGTAGATTTTCGATTTTGAAAAAGAAAGACAGTCAGTTTACAACCAAAATAGCCATAAGAAAAGTGGGGGATTTAATGCACAGGCAAGAGAAATCGCCGTAAAGATAAAACCTCTGTGGGCGGAATTATCCATTGCAAAGGTTGTCCTTGAAAAAATACCGAAGCTGAAAGAAGCAATTGAAGTCGAACGGAAAGTGGAAACTATCGTCCTTAATAAAACGAGAGAAAGAAGGTATGCACGATAACAAATACAGAAATCAATATCCCGCCAAAGAAAAAGGCAGCGAATATTCAAGTGGATAAACTCCATGCCTTTGAGGTGCATCTCTTTAAGGTACTGGATGATGAAGATATGGGCAACCTTATCGAAAATATCAGACAGCAGGGTATTCTCTCCCCGCTGATTGTAAGAACAATTGAAATCACAGATGAATATGAAGCAATAAGCGAACACAGGCGTTTACACGCCGCCATAAAAGTAGGACTTTCCGAAGTGGCTGCTTAATCTATCCACTTGATCGAAACGAAGCGATGATTGCGATTGTAGACAGCAACCTGCACAGAAGGTTATTCTGCCGGAATTGGAGGAGGATGTTACATATCCATCTGTGAAGCGACAGCTGAAGATGGAGGAGTTATAGGGACTTCCGGCAATGCGAAAGTGACTGCAAAATGCACAGGCTTTTTAGGAGCTGGCATTGGCGGCGGAGGCTTATGTGCTAAAACATGTAATTCTTACGCTGGAGATGCAGAGTGTTTGGTAAAAGATACTGCAATGGTATATGCCTATGAAGCAGACTATGCTTCAGGAATAGACTTTGAAAAACATGCCGGTGATAGTAATAACCACAATGAAAGCACTCCGAATATTCAGAAAGAGGATTCAGCAGCTTTAATTAAAATAGAAGTCTTTTGGGGACTATTTATATAAAAATACGAAGTAAAACAAAAAGGTTGGATTATAATTAAACCAGTAGACAACAGGGATGTTCTTAATAGAGATTTCCCTGTAGGGAGTGAGCCGTTATGGATTCATATATAGTAAGAAAGCATCCTATATTTTATGAATTTGAGACGCTTTAATATGATTTTTGATTTATTGCTTTTCATATATATTACTTAAATTAACAGGATTATTGTGATATACAAAAAGTTTGCGTAATTTGGGTATTTCGTCAGTAAATTGTATTATTTTAACAGTTTCATTGTTAAATACGCAGAATATGTAGATAAAGACGAAAAAATACTAGCTTTTTACAGAAAAATCTGTTATAGTAATTTCTGGAAGTTGCTTCCGGAAATATTTTTTAAGGGGGGCACTTCTAAATAATTAATATTAAGGAGAAATGAAAAAGACTAAAACCAAGAAGATTATTAGCATTGCCATGGCCGTTTGTTTGACCTCTGTGATGACTGTGGGTGTTTTCACTGCGGGGGATTCTTCCGCGGCAACGAGTGGAGAGACGCAGGTGAGCTCGCCCGGCGCCATTGTAAGCGACGAAAACAATCATCAATATGTTGGTGGCGGCGAATGGTGGTGGGGCAAAAGAACCAGCGGAAATGATATTACCTATTCGCATTATCAGCATATGGGTCTAAATCATTCTGCTACAGTGGAAACTAATGTTAGAGTAGAATCTGGAATACAAAGTCCTGGCATAGAAGCACAGGCAGAAGCGCCCTCTTCTTGGAATCACATTGATCATTGCTACTGGGCAACTTATTAATTGAACTCCTAAAAAGAAAAAGTGGGACAGGATTGCATCATCCCTGTCCCATTTTGTTATGAAAGAAAAGAGGCGTTGCTATGAAAAAAGTGTTTTTAATCCTATTAACGGCAATTTTCACGATTGTTTCTTATATTCTCGTAGTCAACTATGCAGAAGTCTCTTTCTGCTTTTTAAAATACAATCCGCAGACCGAAATAGAGGTGAGCTTAGTAGATCAAAGCGCTATTTCGAGCATTGACGTTTACGATCAAATCGTGCAGGACGCGGCTATTTCGAACGGCGTGAATGTGTATAAAATAGCTTATCCAAACACGCCGGAGGGGGAGACGCAGAAAATTGTCCTTTATTCCTACATTGTGAATCCGGACGTTTTCTATCAAAACATCCCGCTTGAATCTGGAAGATATCTCACAAAGGAGGATGGAAACGAGTGCTTTCTCTCCACCGAAGATACGGGGGATCCCAATCAGGTTGGCCAAATGGATCTCTTTAAAGGGGATACCATCTTGGAAATCCGCCCCTTTTCGGCCGATCCCTCTCCCGGACTCGATCAGAGCTTAATGTTAGACACCAATGACACCACAGTGGCGGGAGAATTCTTCTCTGGAACTGCCTTGCAGGCAACCGTCTCTATTATAGTGAAAAACTCCATGTATACCGACACTTTAACGGCAACCCATGAGTTAACGGTGATTTACATGGCGATATTCGGCGTTCTCTGCCTCTGTGCCATTTTCACCTATCTCTACCTCATCATTTCGGGGTATAAGCGCTTTGCCATACAGAAGCTGATGGGATATGATAATCGGCGGGTGAAACGAGGGATGCAAAAGAAACTGCTGCTTACGATGCTGCCCGCCCTTGCGCTCTCCTTTCTCTTCACCGTCGGCTATTTGATCTACTACAATGGGCTCGCGCAGTTTTTCTCTTTCCTGCCCGTTTGGCTCCTCACTATGTTGATCGGCTTTTTGCTGGCTTGGATTCTTTTCTCTCTCTGCCACCTCCTCGTCAAGGGGGTTCATGTGGCGCAGATGATGAAGCAGAGAAAGCCGGTTCGTTTGATTGCCGTGTTAACGATGGTGGGAAAAGCGGCCGTCTGTTTTGTGATGATCGCTGTAGGCGTTTTGCTGGTGGGGCATGCCGCGGAATTGTCGCAGCAAACCAGCGAGCTAGAAGTTTGGCAGAACTTTCAGAACTACGCTTATCCGCAAATAAACTTTCCTCTCTCTCAAGAAGATCCAGTAGGTCATGAACTAGCTTGCATGAAATGTAAGGATTATTTTGCGAGAACCAGCGATAAGGGAGGTATTCTCTTCCGTCCCGGCGGAGGATTGAAGAGCACAATGACGCGGGAGCATTATCTCCAACAAGGAAAGCAACCTTGGCAGGATGATGTGAATACGATAGAAGTAAACAATACCTATCTGCAAAAAAATGTGATTTATGACGTCGACGGCAATCCGGTCAATTTGACCAACAGCAACGATGATCGCGTCATACTCCTGGTTCCGGAACAATACCAGAGCTTTGACGCGCAAATCCGAGAGGAGTTTACCAGATATGACGAGATACGTTATAGTTCAGAGGATATATTGCTAGAAGCACAGGGCATTACGCCGCCGGAACACCCAACAAGAGGAATTGAAATCATATACGTGCAGGATGGGCAAAAATACTTTACCATGAATCCGGACTATGGCGAGGGAGACTCCTATTATTACACCGATCCCATTGTCAAAGTGGTGAACAATGTGAATATGGATCCGTCCATGTATTTGGCTTACATTAGTCAAGGGCATTATTATGTTCCCGTAGCAGACCCTAACCAGCCATATGAATCTTTAAAAGCGGACATTGAAGCGTCCGGATTGCAGGGAAACGTCGTCACAACGCCTACCATTTATTCAAAATTTTCAGACGACTTGTATCTGCTACAACAAGAGAGCAAGCTCTATTTTTCGCTGTTTGTCTTTGCTTTTGTTGTTTATCTAATCGTAATCAGTGTGTGCATTAAAAATGCAATTGAGATGAATAAACAGCGGTTAGCCGTTGAAAATCTGCATGGATATTCCTTGTTGCGGCGATTCAGAAAATTGTTTTTAGAGTTTGGGATTCTGTGGGGTTTGCTCTGGTGCATCGGACTGCTATTCTTCCCGGCTGGAATTTTAACCCTCATTACGTTAGCCTGCATCCTTGTGGACGGCATGGCCAGTCTTATAAGCATTAAGTATTCTGAATTGGCGAAAGTGAAAGATATATTAAAAGGGGAGTTTACATCATGAGTGTTATACAATTATCGAATATATCGAAACGATATGGTTCCAATCTTCTTTTTGATAAATTTAATTTATCGATTGAAAAAAATGAAATGGTTGCCATCGTGGGCAAAAGCGGAACAGGAAAAAGCACGTTGTTGAATATGATGGGGTTGTTGGAAGAACCTAATGGGGGTATGGTGTCCATTCATGGAAAAGAGCAGGTGAAAATCAACAGCAAAAAAGCAACGCTATTGCAAAGATATGAGATAGGATATTTATTTCAAAACTTTGCCCTGGTGGATAACATGAGTGTGTCGAAAAATTTAGACATTGCTTTGGAATACGCAAAGGTTGGAGACAAAAAAGAAGCCAAACTGCAAGCATTAGAAAAGGTGGGCTTGCGAGAAAAATACAACCAGAAAATATATACCCTTTCAGGAGGAGAGCAGCAAAGGGTAGCAGTTGCCCGGTTGATGCTCAAGCCATGCAGCATTATTTTAGCGGATGAACCTACCGGTTCGCTTGACGAGAGCAATCGAGATTTAATCATAGGATTGTTGCATGATTTGCATCAAAGTGGAAAAACCGTTGTGGCTGTGACGCATGATCCTGTTGTTGCAAACGCTTGCCAGAGAGTTGTGGAGCTTTAAAAGTTTGAGCTGCTTGAGAATTCTTTATAATTTAGTTATTTCTACAGTAAATTGTATTATTTTAACAGTTCCATTGTTAAATACGCAGAATATGTAGATAAAAACGAAAAAATACTAGCTTTTTGCAGAAAAGTCTGTTATAGTAATTACTGGAAGTTACTTCCAGAAATATTTTTAAGGGAGTACTTCCAAATAATTAATTTTAAGGAGAAATGAAAATGACTAAAACCAAGAAGATTATTAGCATTGCCATGGCCGTTTGTTTGGCCTCTGTGATGACTGTGGGTGTTTTCGCTGCGGGAGAGACGCCACCATATGATCAAACTATGGTAGGTTCAGAATGTGTTGAATATCCGGACGGCGGAGAGTGGCATCATGGAACCGATTTGTTTAACGTATACTCCAATTACTATCATGCCGGAAGAAATCATAAAACATCCTGTCAAGGTTCGTGGGGAGGCTGGGGATATTCGGGTCCTCAATCTGCTGGAGCATGGGCGAACTCGTCTTACGACGTAGATTATAGCGGAAATAACCACGCTTATTATGATTTCTGCTAATTTGTTGACATAGCGAGCATAGATTCGTAATCGTTTTTCGATTATGAATCTATATTTTTATGAAATAGATAAAGGATTGTATGTATGAAAAAGACACTAACTATTACCACAGCATTTGTTTTATTCGTGAGTTCTTTTCTCATTGCGGTTTTTTATGGGACAATCGACTTTAATCAATTGCTAGATCTGCAAAGTTGCACTACCGTACATATAGATGACAATATCGAATATAAAGATCCGCATGATTTTTTAGAGGTTGTGCAAAGTGCGGCGGAAGAGAACGATCTGGATATTGGCAGAATCTCCTATCAACTTCATGATAATATGAAAAATGCTACGACGGTTTTGTACACAAACGCTGATCTTGAAAGCCCTATACTTTCTAATATTGTGGTAGACATAGACGAGACATTTAGCGCCGAAAAAGGCGATGGAGCTTTCCTCTCTACCGTGCAAACCGATGATTCAAATCAAATTGGAAAAATTCAGTGCTTTCAAACTGCCAACCAGCTGGAGATTCGTCCCTTTTCTGCACAGTGTGAGCAGTCGTTGACTGCCAATTATGTTGTAGATACAAAAGACACTGCCCTTTTGAGTGGGTTTGTACAGGACTTACAATTGCAGGGAATTCATGCTGAGGTGATACAGGGATATACAGAAGCAGGCGCGCCTATCAATCAAAGCGTTATATCAGTAAGCATGATTATTTTTTTGTGTTTGTATGCTTTCGTAATCATAACATTTATTTATTATTTAACTTCGAGATACAAAGAGTTTGCCATTAGAAAACTGTTCGGAAAAGACTATCGCTCGATGATTCGGCAGAATGTATGCAATGATTTTTGTAAAATTTTAGGAGTTGCAGAAATTTCCAACCTACTGTTAACATTAATTGTGATGGGGATTTATAACCACTTTGCTAAGTTCATAGGATATATCGCTATAACCATTTTGGCGCAAATAGCCATTGGCGCTATTACAATTCTTATTGTATGTTTATTGGCACAACTTGTGAAAACAATTAAAGTGTCATATATGCTAAAAAAGAAAAAGACTTCCAGTGGTATGAAAGCAATTAATATGATGGTAAAAATGGTATTTGTTTTTGTGGGAGTTTTTGCTTGTATCTTATCTATGTCCAATATTTCATATATAATAACGCAAAATCAGGATATAGATAGGTGGATGGAAACAAGGGATTATGCTACTGCAGATTATGCCCCTTCTGTTCCTCCCTCTAACGGAAAATTTGATGTAACAAGCGAGTATCAGGATTCTTTGCACATAAAACGTTTTTTTGAGCTGACCAATAATGCAGGAGGTGTACTAATTTCCCCAAGTCAATACTATTTTTTTCTTGAACAAGGCGGCAACGAACCAAACTCCTATGTGCAGATGAAATCTTATGATCCCAGCAAAGAGTCTGTGTATGTGAACAACAATTATTTGCAGTTAAATCCGATTTACGATATCAACGGGAATCCGGTTTGCGTCTCTGATGAGCACACTAATACGATGACGTTGTTGGTTCCAGAAAAATATCGTCCCTATGAGGCAGATATACTCGATATCTATACTAAGGACAGAACGTGGAAGTATTATTCTGAGGAGGATAAATATAAAAGAGCGCAGGGGGAAGATTTAGACTTTGATTCGAGTGATATCAATCAGGTAATTTCCTATCATGGAGCTCTGCCGGTTCAAATTGTTTATGTTCAAAACAATCAGAGTTATTTTACCTATCGTACAGATTCGTTGCAGGAAGCAAGAAATCGCATTGTGGATCCCATTGCTATGGTGGTAAATAACAGCAATCTGTCGGGAGAAGAATATAAGGCCATCCTGTCTAGAGGAGAATATTTTGTTAAAGTAGATGATATGAATCATCCAATGCAATCAATTGAGGCATTCATACAGGAAGCGAATGTTGAGCCTAATATTGTAAGGATAACGTCGTTATATCAGCAGGTAGAACAGAGTATGCATGATATCACTCAGAAAATTTTAGGCCAACTATTTGTTTTTGCTTTGTCTTTATTGGTAATTATCGCAATTATCGTTATTTCTATTTTTCACTATTTAGAGGATAATAGCCAAATCAATGCGGTAAGACGGCTGCATGGATTTTCTTTTGCAAAAAAGCATGGTAAATACTTTTGTAGAGTTCTTCTATTTTGGAGCTGCAGCTTTATTTTGCAGATTCTATTCTTGAATGGTTTTTATTTGCAAAATGCAATTTATTGTATCTGGATGTTGGGCATTGTCCTCTCACTTGCTGTTTTGGAATGCATTTTTACAATCATCATTATAAAAGGGAATGAGATTAAAAGGGTGAAAAATATTTTAAAAGAATAATAGAAAGGTATATATTCGTATGGGTGTTATAGAATTAAAAAATGTGAAAAAGTCATATGGACAAAATACTCTTTTTACAGATATAAACTTAGAAATCGGCTCAGGCGAAATGGTTGCCATTGTGGGCAAAAGCGGAACAGGAAAAAGCACGTTGTTGAATATGATGGGGTTGTTGGAAGA
>CAKSAY010000006.1 GCA_934438055.1 uncultured Oscillospiraceae bacterium
CGAGAATCTACACTCCCCAATAAAAACTAAATCCCGGACGCGAATTGCGTCCAGGTGCTACCTATTATTGAACGTTATAATAAACTTAAAAATTAAATCCCGGACGCGAATTGCGCCCAGGTGCTACCTGGTGCGGGTGACAGGACTTGAACCTGCACATCAAAGACACTAGATCCTAAGTCTAGCGCGTCTGCCAATTCCGCCACACCCGCATAGAAAAGTGAATGAAAAACAAAGGCTTTTTAAGAGCCTTTAGTTTTTATTATAATGCAATACTTTCCCTTTGTCAAGCCCTTTTGTTCTATTCACTGATTACTCCATAAACCATCTGCGCTGCTTTCACGCTTTCCTGCGCGTCCTTTACATAAAAATCCGCACCCACGCTCTCTACATATTCCTTATTGACAACCGCACCGCCAAGCATGATTTTGCAATCAAACTCCTCTCGAATGAGAGAGACCGTTTGTTCCATACTCTTTAAAGTTGTGGTCATTAAAGCGCTCAAACCGACCAAACAGGCCTTTTCTCTCCTAATAGTTTCTAAAATAAGCTGTGCACTAACATCTTTTCCTAAATCAATTACATCGAATCCATAATTCTCCATTAAAAAGCCGGCAATATTTTTTCCAATATCATGAATATCACCCCGTACCGTTGCAATAATAACCTTTCTTTTTTGACCCGCCTCACTCGATTTTAGATGTTGACGAATCACCGTCAATCCCTCCTTTACCGCCTCGGCAGACTGGAGAAGTTGGGGTAAAAACAACCTTCCTTTTTCATATTTTTCGCTCACCTCGTCAAGCGCTTTCACAAAGCATGTTTCAATCAACAGCAGGGGATTCTCCTCTTGCAACGCTTGTTGTGTGAGCGTCTTCATCACCTCTGTTCGTCCTGTCACAATGGCGTCATAGAGGCTGTCTTCTTTCATATTTTTCCCGTTTTCCTTTGGATGAATCTCTTCATACCGCGCAATATATTTTTTTGCATCCACATCCACTGCATCTAACACACGAATGCTGTCAATGCTCTCTTGCATTTTGGCAGACAGGGGATTGACTATTGCAGTTTTCAAACCTGCTCCATAGGCGGCGCTTAAAAATGTGGCATTTAGTACGTCTCTTTGGGGGAGACCAAAAGAGATATTGCTTACACCCAAGATGGTGTGACACCCTAAATGGCGCTTTATAAAAGAAAGGGCTTCTAGCGTCTCCCGCGTCTTTTGAGGCTGGACAGAAACGGGGAGAGTGAGTGGATCAATTAGAAGATTTTCGGGGGGAATACCCTGCGCCTGTGCCTTTTTCACAATCTTCTCAGCCAAGTAAACACACTGTTTGACATCTTCAGGCATTCCTTTCTCCGTCAAGGTTAACCCAACCAGCAATGCGCCGTATTTTGCTGCAATCGGCAAAACCCTCTCAAGTTTTTCATCAGATGCATCAACTGAATTGAGAAAAACCCTGCCATTATAGGCTCTTGCACCGCTCTCAAGTGCACGATAATCCGCACTGTCAATGCACAAAGGCGTTGTCGTCACCGCCTGCACCTGTCGCACTGTCTCTCTCATCTTTTCATCTTCTTTAATCCCGGGAACGCCTACGTTTATGTCGAGCAAATCTGCGTCTGCTCTTTCCTGAAAAACTGCCTCTTGCAAAATCGGATTCCAACGATTTTTCAAAAGCGCTTCTTTTAAGAGAGGACGTCCTGTTGGATTGATTCTTTCTCCAACAACGCAAAATTGTTTTCCAATGGGTGTGCACTGTGCAAAAGAAGCTGCAAACACACCTTTACTTTTGCGCGACTGAACAACCTTTCCACCAAAGCCCTCTGCAAGCGCTGCAATATGCGCGGGAGTAGTTCCGCAACATCCCCCTAAAATGCTCGCTCCCGCTTGATAAAGTCTGCGCATCTGCTCCTGAAAGTCTGTTGGGGAGAGGGGATAATACGTCCGACCGTTTTTGAATGCAGGAAGTCCTGCATTTGGCTTTGCAAGAATGGGAATTTTGCTTACACCCGCCATTTGCTTAATAATGTCGATCAATTGGTCGGGGCCGCAAGAACAATTTGCACCAATCGCATCAACGCCTAAACTTTCCAGCGTCACCGCCGCGGCCTGCGGACCGGTTCCCGTAAACGTTCTTTTGTCTTTCTCAAAGGTCATGGAAGCAAAAACAGGTAGACCGGTGTTTTCTTTTGCTGCTAAAACGGCAGCTTTCATCTCATATAAATCTGCCATCGTCTCAATAAAAATTAAATCGCAGCCCGCCTTTTCCCCGGCTATCATCTGCTCTGCAAAAAGGTCGTAAGCCTGCTCAAACTGCAATTGACCTCCCGGCGCAAACAAAACACCTAAAGGGCCCACATCTAAAGCAACCAGTGGACTTGAAGCCTTTTTTGCCAACCCAACAGCTGTTTGAATGCATGAAGCAGGTGTTTTGAGACTGCCTTTTAATTTCAATGCATTTGCTTGGAAAGTGTTGGCCAACACAATCTGCGCACCGGCTTGAACATATTCTCTGTGAATTTGACAAATAATCTCCGGATGAGAAAAATTGAAAAGAACGGGATTGACATTTTCATCCATACCTCTTTGTTGCAACTGCGTACCCATTGCGCCGTCGAGAATATACACTTGTTTTTTGCAGTTGATTTTGAATATCTCTTTATTCATCTTCGCCTATATCCCCCCTATTCGCTCTGTTTTATCTACTCGGTGCAAAATCCTCACCATTTTTATATTTTTTTGAAAAAACAATCTTTTCTCTTTTCACAAACAGCGCAGGGAGATTGTTTTTTTTGGTTTTTACACCCAATTCCAATAATAGCAGTGATAGACTTCATAGGCATTAAAACGTCTCCTGTGGAGACAAATAAGCCAATTCTGCGCGAGGTATCTAAAATCTGCAAAAACGCTTTCTGTTCATTAAGTGGAAAATCACCATATCCCGGACTAAATCTCGTTGTAAATAGATTTTTGTTGAGGTGCTCTAACAAAGCAATTCTTTCCTCTCCCAAATCGCAAACCCGTTCAATCATCCCGCTTGCACAACTGTCATAAAGCAGCGCCTCGCTCGGAGAGACAACCTGACTTGCCCTAATCTTTCTGTCCATCTCCTCTCCAAGCGTTGCTGCTATCAAAATAGCTTTAGAGCATCCATCCAGATGAGTGTTTATTTTTTCCCCTTTTAAAGGAAACTGCGCTTCCTTTAAATAATAAGTCTTCTCTGACTTTTCTAAAGTGAACAGTCTGTAAACAAGTCGGGGTCTGACCAGTTGCTCCGTCTGCGCAATCACCTGATCAACTGTCCTCTGCATCTGATCAGATAAAACTTGTCCGCGATACCCGGCATATCGCAAAACCTCTTTTTTTCTTGCTGCTGCATTCTCAATGAATAAAACGCCCACGCACACTCTCCTTTTTTCAAAACGAATTACCGACTTTCTTTCTAAAGTTATTGGTTCTGTTTTTCATCTCATGCGTTCCATATAAATAATATGCTTCAAATTAAGTGATTCATATTATCTTGCAATGCCCGACAATATCTGCATAGACACAGACGGATTTGTTCATCGCATAAAAGTGAATTCCATCAACGCCGTTTTGTTTCAAATTCTCCGCCTGCTCCACTGCAAACGCAATTCCAGCCTTTAACAGCTCGTCCGGTATATTTTCATAACGATGGAGAATTCACACAATCGAGGCGGGAATGCCTACGCCGCAGGTGTAAATCATTCTCGCCACCTGTTTACTGCTCATCATAGGCATAATACCCGCTAGAATTGGAATTTTTAATCCCTGTTTTGCCATCCGGCCACGAAATCTATAAAATGCATGATTATTATAAAAAGCTACGTGATGAGAAAAGACGCACCGCATGTCTGCTTTTGCAAAAGATATTCATCATTCAAAGCTTCATTCATACAACCCACATGCTCTTCGGGATAACAAGCGGCGCCTAAACAAAAGAAGTTTTTCTCTTGAATATATGACAGCAAGTCTTTAGCATAGGCAAAGTCGCTCTGTGCTGTTTCTTCCACCCAACAGGCTCATCTCCACGTAACACTAAAATGTTTTGAATGTTATTTTTTCTCCATTCGTCTAACATCTCATCAATTTCCCGTTTTGTTTTACCGACAGCCGTGATATGGGACAATGACAGAACGCCTTTATCTTGAACTTGTTTTGAAATTTTTCCGAATTTTCTGTAATTTTTTCCATCGCCCCATAGATGACGCTTATGAAAGAAGGCTTTAGCGCAACCATTGTCTGAATCACTTGCTGCGTTTTTTTGCTCATCCGTCTCTTTTTTAGCGGAAAACCTCTAGAGAATAGGTGGTTTTTCTTTAAATCAAATCAATAATTTTCATCTTTTTTTTGCTTTATGATTTAAACTGTCCTTTATTTGGAAGTATAACAAACATTCTTTGTATTTTCAAGCTTTTTTAAAATGCGTGTCGCTCTTTTTTCTTTTAAAACAATCTCTCACCCAATGCAATTCCCCCGGCGTTATGCACTTCATAGCAAACAAAAGACCAATATATAACACAACCACAATCACACTGCACAGACAAACGCAAAACCAAACCGGGAACAAACCATCAAAGAAAAAGGCATAGAGAATTTTGGCAGGAAACGCGGCCGCTGCGGCTGCAATTGAGGGGAAAACAATCCAGTTCTTCCACTTAAATTTTACCTTGGTTACTTTCAAAAGACGTCTTAAATTCAGCAGGGAAGTGAACAAATTACTTACAATCATAATCCACAAAAAAGCTTGAATTCCCCCTTTGGGAACAAAAAAGTAAATCAAAATAATTCTAATAATCGAATCAGCAATATTGTAGCGCATAGGAGCTACCTGTTCTCCAATGGCATTGAGCACTCCCACCGTCACCATTTCAAGATACATCAAAGGGCAAATGGGGCATAGCAAAGCGAGCATGTTTCCCACCTGCGGCTCATGATAAAGCATATTTCCAATCTGATGGGGAAAAAGCATGAAAATTAACACAATCACAACGCTCATCATCAATGTTAGCTGCAAAACTTTATTCACTGCACGGCGAATCCTCTCTCTTTTTCCTCCTGCATTTGCGCTTGCCACTTCGGGAATGAGCGTGGTCACCAATGCCTGCAAAAGCGATGTGGGAAACATCAAAAGCGGCAAAACCATTCCCTTTAAAATTCCATAGGCGCCGATTGCTGAGGAATCGTCTCCCCCTGTGAAAATTCGCAATCCGCTAATGATAAGAAGATTTTCGGCCAAACGCAAAAGCGAATGAAATGTGGAGCTGGTTTGAATGGGTAAGGATATATGAATGAATTCTTTGATGATTTTTCTTTGCTTTCCTTTGGTTTTTGTTGTTTTTTTTCGATCGGCATAATAGGTCATGACAACATAAGCACAAGAAACAATCTCCCCAACAGTCATTCCCAAAACCGTTGCCGCACAAGCAAAAGCGTCTCCATAGGGAAGCCATAGCCCTATGATGAAGACAATAAAAATCATCTTGGCAACCTGCTCAATCACCTGCGCTGATGATGGTTTAAAGGAATCGCGCATTGCATAAAAATATCCCTTAATGCAAGAGGAAACCGCCATAAACGGAAGACTGGGCGCTAAACAGCGCAGAGAAATAATGGTTCTTTCATCTTTCAAAAGAAACTCCCCAATGGGGCACGCAAACAAAAAAAGTATGATTGCCGTGGCAATGCTAATTAAAAGAGAATAGGCAACCGCCATGCGCAAAATAGGTCTTGTTCCACCATATCGATTGACCTCTTGCTGTTCTGCCACCATTTTTGAGACAGCAATAGCGATTCCATTCGTTGCAAAGGCGACCAAAAGCATATAAAGAGATAGCACCAATTGATAAAGTCCCATTCCTTCTGCGCCTAAACGATTGGATATATAGATTCTAAAGACAAATCCTAAAACACGGGTTATCATAGAAGCCGCTAATATAATGAGTGCACCGGTTATTATTTTTTGTTTACTCATTTTCTTCCTCCAAAAGACGGCGTTTTTTTATTTGCCCTTTTTATGCATTTCATCTGCATATATATGACAAACTATAGCCAGTTATGTCTTTTGTAAGGTGTTGCCTAAATGATTATCTGTTTTTTTAATCACGCTCCCTTTTTATTTCATTAAAGATAATGTTAAAATGAATCAAAATAAAAAGGTCTTATCCACTTTCATAGTGGATAAGACCCTCTTGAACAAGAATGATTGAATCGTACATTCTCTTCTACTACGACTCGTCTATAGTATTTTCGGTCAATTTTTCTTCTTTTCCGGATTCTTCCTCACTTAAAACAACGCTTTCTTCATCTTGCTCCAAATTGTTTTCATCTGACTCTTCTTCATGTTCAGCCCGTGCAAAGGTGACCACTCTCGTGTTCCCCTTAACACGCATCACACGAACACCTGAAGCATGACGAGACATAACGCTGATATCGTTCACTGCAATTCGGATAATAACGCCGTCGCTTGAAATAAGGATAATATCATCGTCATCATCGACAACCTTAATGCCAACAACATCTCCCTTTTCCTCGTTCACTTTATAATTGGTAATGCCGCTGCCGCCTCTGCTCTGCAAACGATAAGCGTCAATCTGCGTTCTTCTTCCCTGTCCTTTATCCGTAACAGTGAGAACAGTGGCGCCCTCACGCAAACGCGCCATTCCTACAACTTCATCGCCTTGGTGCAATCGAATGGCTCGAACGCCCATTGCCGAACGTCCAAGAGGACGTAAATCATTTTCATCAAAGCGAATGGCTTTGCCTTTCTTTGTCGCAACAATCAACTGACTCTGCCCTGTTGTGAGACGCGTCCAGGCAAGTTCATCCCCATCGTTGAGCGTAATAGCAATGATGCCGCTTTTCCTCACATTTTTATAAGCGTCGATTCGAGTTCTCTTAACCAAACCCTTTTTGGTCACCATAATCAAATAATGATCCTCTTCAAAGTTCTTGGTGCAAACCATAGAGGCAACCTTTTCATCTCCCTCCAACGGCAAAAGATTCACAATATTAATTCCTTTAGAATTTCTTCCTCCTTCGGGAATCTCATAACATTTGAGGCGATACATCCTTCCCTGATTGGTGATGAACAAAACATGATCATGACTTGAACCAATGAAGAGATCTTCAACAAAGTCTTCCTCTCGTTGCTTCATGCCATTAATTCCCCGACCGCCCCTTTTTTGAAGTTTATAAGCGTCAGTAGGCTGCCTTTTTATGTAGCCATAATGGGTGAGGGTGACAACGCAATTTTCCTCGGGAATTAAATCCTCAATGTCAACCTCGCCACTGACCGGGAGAATTTCTGTTCTTCTCTCGTCTGCAAACTTGTCTTTTAATGCAATGAGTTCCTCTTTCACCAACGCAAGAATTCTTCCCTCATCGCTTAAAATCAGCTCAAGATTCTGAATTTTCTCAATCAAAGCAGCGAGTTCTTCTTCTATTTTTTGACGCTCCAATCCACTCAATTGACCTAAACGCATCTTCACAATGGCGTCCGACTGCAAATCATCCAGCCCAAAGCGCTCCATTAAGCTATTTTTTGCCTCCTGCACTGTTTTAGACGCTCTAATCATGGCAATCACTTCGTCTATGTAATCGAGCGCAATCTTTAATCCCTCTAAAATATGAGCACGTTCCTTTGCTTTTTTCAAATCATAAAGGGTTCTTTTTCTGACAATTTCCGCTTGATAGTCAATATAATGACGCAGCATTTCCTTGAGCGTGAGAACTTTGGGAACACCATCAACCAAGGCGAGATTTATCACACCAAATGTGTCTTGCATCTGCGTATAGGTATAGAGTTTATTGAGAATAATCTGCGGATTCGCATCTCTTTTAAGCTCAATGACTATTCTCATTCCCTCTCTGTTGGACTCATCTCTCAAAGCGGAAATGCCCTCAATCTTTTTATCTTTCACATGATTGGCAATGCTCTCAATCAACCTTGCTTTGTTCACCTGATAGGGCAGCTCGCTGACAATAATCCAAAAACGTCCGTTTTTCTTCTCCTCAATTTCAGCGCGAGCCCTCATGATGACTTTTCCCCGGCCTGTTGCATAGGCAGCCCTGATTCCGGAATAACCCATAATCATACCGGCGGTTGGAAAATCAGGCCCTTTAATATGCTCCATGAGCTGCTCAAGATTCGCCTCCGGATTATCAATCAAAAGACAGATTGCATTGACAACCTCGCCTAAATTATGGGGAGGAATGTTTGTCGCCATACCGACAGCAATTCCCGTTGAACCGTTCACCAAAAGATTTGGAAAACGTGCCGGCAAAACGGTTGGCTCTTTGAGACGATCGTCGTAGTTCATGCTGAATTCTACCGTCTCTTTTTGAATATCCGTGAGCATTTCCATCGAAATTTTGCTCATTCTTGCTTCGGTATAACGATAAGCCGCCGGTGGATCTCCGTCTATAGAACCAAAGTTTCCATGACCGTCAACCAATGGATAACGCAGAGAAAAATCCTGTGCTAATCTAACAAGGGCATCATACACAGAAGCATCACCGTGTGGATGGTATCGTCCAAGAACAGAACCGACTGTATCTGCACACTTACGATAAGCCTTTTCCGGGTAAATTCCATTTTCAAACAACGTGTATAGGATTCTTCTATGTACCGGTTTTAATCCATCCCGAACATCGGGCAGCGCACGGCTCACAATAACCGACATGGAATAGTCAAGAAAGGATTTTTTCACCTCCTTTTCAATGTCAACCGGTATGACCTTTCCAATATTAGGATCAAATGACGTTTCGTTATTCATAACTTCCTCCAAATTATTCCTGCACAAAGCGCTCGCCTAAGACTTTGAATATATCCTGCATTTTCTCTTGATTCTCTAAGCATCTTTTGGGCAGAATATAGATTCTTTCCCTGTTTGGACAAATCGTAAAAATCTCTTCATCTTCAAAAATTCTTAAATGTGGATTGTCAAAACGTATTCTCAACCCTCCCTGTTGCTCCTTTATGAGAATATGATCGTTGTAAACTTGCATTTGAAAATCCATTTTTTCTTGTTCAATTGCTATGGCCATCTTGTCCCTATGCCTTTTAGGAGAATACCACAAAATAAAAACAATCGCTAAAGCAACGCCCACAAAAAGATAAGTGTATATCGCCGTATTCTGCCTGAATATCATATCATAAAGATTCACAACAATGATAAAAACACAGCATAGGGTGTAGACAATATTCTTTTTTAGGGAGTTTGCTCGTTGAAACCGCTTTAATCCCTTTCTCACCTCATCCGCTGTTAAATTATAGCGAATCTGCATACAATCCTCTGACTTTTCCTCCTGATCATGACCTCGCAAAACAGGGGGAAACTCTCGCTCATCATAATTTTCCATGTCGAGATTGGAAGTTGTCTTCTTTTCTCCTGCATTTTTATGGATAGATGGATCTTCTAAAGATATACAATTTTGAAAATTCTCTTCCAGCTCATCATTTTGCTCCATTATTTGTATATCCTGTAGTTTTTCTTGATTCTCTTTCTCCATTTTTTCCTCCGTCAAAGCAATCTTCTCTCTAAACCGCAGCCCATGTTTTCCGCCTTTGAAATGGCGGAAAACATTTTAGAGTTTTGTCAGGGGAAATGAAATTCCCCTGACAAAATTCTAAGGGCTAAAGCCCGGGCTGCGGGGGAACCCTGAAATAGGGAAATGAACAAAAATAATCTGCCTTTTACACATCCAGATTCTGCACATACTTCGCATTCTGTTCAATAAAATCTCTTCGCGGAGCAACTTTATCTCCCATGAGAATGGTGAACACTTCATCCGCCGCCATTGCATCTTCCATATCCACCCGAATCATGACCCTATTTTCAGGATTCATCGTGGTCTCCCACAATTGATCGGCATCCATCTCACCCAAGCCCTTATATCTTTGTATCTCAAACTTCGCATCTTTATTGTCAAGACGAATTTCTTCAATGATTTGATTTCTTTCCTCATCTGAATAAGCATAACGGTGTTTTTTTCCTCTCGTAATTCGATAAAGAGGCGGCTGTGCCAAATAGATGTGGCCCTCCTCTATGAGAGGACGCATAAATCTAAAAAAGAATGTGAGAAGAAGAGTTCTGATATGACTTCCATCAACATCAGCATCCGCCATGATGACCACTTTATTATAGCGCAGCTTTTGAATATCAAAATCCTCTCCAATTGAGGTTCCCAGCGCCGTCACAACCGGCATGAGCTTTTCGTTGGTATAAACCTTGTCTAACCTTGCCTTTTCGACGTTGAGCATCTTCCCCCAAAGAGGCAAAATCGCCTGATATTTTCTCTCTCTTCCACTCTTTGCAGAGCCTCCTGCTGAGTCTCCCTCAACAATATAAAGCTCTGTCATAGATGGATCTTTTTCTGAGCAATCTGCAAGTTTTCCGGGCAGAGAAGCTGACTCAAGTGCTGATTTTCTTCTTGTTAACTCCCTTGCTCGACGCGCCTCTTCCCGCGCTTTTTGCGCCAACAGGGCTTTTGAAAAAATTGACTGTGCCTCAGCCGGATTTTCATCCAGAAAAGCGGAGAATTTTTCAAAAACCATCTTTTCCACCATAGGCTTAACTTCAATGTTTCCAAGCTTGGTTTTTGTTTGCCCCTCAAATTCACACTCTGTGAGTTTGACGCTGATAACCGCTGTGAGACCCTCTCGCACATCATCTCCTGTAAGACGCTTATCGCTGTCTTTTAAGAGATTGTTTCTCTTTCCATAATCATTAAAAACCTTTGTGAGGGCGTTTTTAAAACCTACCTCATGCGTTCCACCCTCTGCCGTGTGAATATTATTCGCAAAGGAGAGAATCAGCTCATTATAGCTATCATTATATTGAAAAGCGGCTTCAATTGTCGCATCGCCCTCTTTCGCGCAAAGATAAATCACTTCCGGATGAAGTGTCTCTAAGCTCTTCTTTTTGTGAATATAGTCGACAAAACTTACGATTCCACCCTCATAATGGAGTTGCTCGCGCACCGGCTCTTCTTCTCTTTTGTCTGTCAAAATAATTCTGACACCTGCATTTAAAAAAGCCTGTTCTCGCAGTCTTGTCTGCAAAATCTCATAATCATATTTTGTTTCTGAAAAAATTTCAGCATCAGCTTTAAAAGCAACAGAAGTTCCTGTCTTATCTGTTGTGCCGATAGACTTCATCTCTTCTTGATATTTTCCACGCTCAAAACGCTGATAATAGATGTTTTTTCCATCCTGAATGGTGACCTCAAGCCACTCACTCAAAGCATTCACAACCGAAGCGCCAACACCGTGCAAACCACCGGCAACTTTATAACCGCCGCCGCCAAATTTTCCTCCGGCGTGCAAAACCGTGAAAACAACCGTTGCAGCGCTGATTCCCTCCTGCGCCTGAATGCCGACGGGAATGCCTCTTCCGTTATCACTCACTCGAATGATATCTCCCGGCAATATTTCCACATCAATCTGGCTGCAATAGCCTGCAAGCGCCTCGTCAATGGAATTATCGACAATTTCATAAACAAGATGGTGAAGCCCTTTCGGACCGGTGGAACCTATATACATTCCGGGACGTTTTCTAACCGCCTCGAGTCCCTCTAAAACCTGAATTTGTGTTTCGTCATACCTTTCATTTTTCCTATCCAATTAAGCCTACCTCCTGTTTTTTTAAAGGGTATTCTGTTTAAAAATAATCATCTAAAATCTCTCACTGATATAGCCGTCGGCGCAGCGCTGACGGCGCAATTTGACAAATATAAATCTTACTTTTTCCCTTCTCCCATGTAACCACAAACGACTTTGGAAGATCTACGGCAACATTAACAACCTGATTCTTTTTTTGTGCAGTATAAAGAAAATCTCTCGTCTTTTTTGAAACGGTTGTTTTATCCAAATCAAAAACAGCGAGAATGTCACTCTTTTTAATCACCGTGTTTTGTCCTAAATATACATACATACTCTTTTTTATGTAACTCCCTTAACTTCTCCTTTTTGTATATAAAACACCTTGCCCTGCTTCATCCCATTCATATTTGACCTATCGCAACAGGTAATAAACGTCTGGCAATCGTGCAGATGATTGAGAATATATTCCTGTCTGGTCTTGTCAAGCTCGCTCATAACGTCATCTAAGAGAATTATGGGATTTTGACCGGTAATTTCTTTCATAATGTTTGCCTGTGCCAGTCTAATTGCAAGCATACCACTCCTAATTTGCCCTTGAGATCCATAATGACGAAGAATTAAATCATCGACTTTTACCTCCAATTCATCTCGATGAATGCCAATGGTGGTAAAACCCTGTTCTGTATCCTCTTCTCTTTTTTTCAAAAGAGCCTGATAATAAAGTTCCACTTTATCTTCATCATAGGTATAATCCTGTATATCCTCAAACACGGTTGATTGATAATGCAGATTCATTTTCTCTTGATAAGAAGAAATTTCCTGATAAATCTCTCTGGTTTTTTCATCAAGTCTGCGTATATAATCTTTTCTAATTAATGTGATAATCGTCCCCAGCTTTGCAAGCTGCTTGTCCCAAATGGAGAGAATTTCTTCGTCTAAAGCGCCCGCTTGCTTGAGCAGGGCATTTCTTTGCATCAAAACTCGTTTATATTCTCCAATATATTTTTGATAAACCGGTTTTACCTGCAAGACGCCTTCATCTATCATTTTTCTTCTCTCTTTTGGGCTCCCTTTGAGAAGATTCATCTGAGAGGGGGTGAAACAAACTGCTAAAAATGCACCTGTTAAAGCATGAAAACCTTTTTTTTCAACCCTATTGAGTGTGATTTTATTTTTCTTTGCAAGATGGATTGTCGCATAATTTTCCCGCTCATCGTCTTTAAAAATAATCGAAATACAGGCTCTATCTCTATTAAAATGAATGAGTTTGCTTTCTTTTGTGTTTAGGGAGCTTTCTAGACCTGTGAAGAGAAGAATGGACAAAATTAAATTTGTTTTTCCCTGCGCATTGTTGCCATAAAAAACATTCATTTTTTCATGAGGATGACAAACAACATTGGTGAGATTTTTAAATCCATCCGCTTTAATTTCATTGATCTGCATAATCAATTTTATATTTTGTCTGATTTACCATAACACAATCTCCTACCGTGAGCTTCTTTCCCCGCATGAGGCACACTTGTCCATTCACTTGCACCATTTGTTGTTGAATCATCTGCTTGGCCTCTCCTCCCGACATTGCTTCTGCGGTCAACTTTAAAAACTGGTCGAGCTTGATGATCTTGGTGTGAATAAAAATAACTTGTTCTTTCATGCTCATGCATCACTTCCTCGCATTCTAACAGGAAGAACCAAATAAAGAAAAGAATCATCTTCGATGGGAACAATCTGAATAGGGGATAAACTTCCGTTAAAATCAATAAACACTTCTTCTTTTTCACAATGACGGAGCGCATCGAGCATATATCGATTATTAAAGGCAATGGTGAGTGTCTCTCCGTCCAGCATAATTTCCTGCTCATCCTGCACGCGACCTATTGTGCTCTCACAGGTCAAATACATTTTATTGTTAGAAACTTCCATTTTCACGGGAGTTTTATTTTTTTGATTGATAATGATGGAAACTCTTTCAATGAGCTGAATAAAATTCTTCACATCCGCTTTGATTCTTGTTTTATGTTCTGAAGAAATCGCTGTGGTATAGTTGAGAAACTCTCCTTCAATTAAGCGCGCTATCATAGAACAAGAGCCAATATGGAAAGTGACATGTTTTTTGCCAACATAAATATGCGTTTCATCTTCTGATTGTTCTTGCAAAAGCTTGCTTAGTTCAGCCAAAGCCTTTGCGGAAACAATGAAAGAGAGGTTTTTAGCAAAATCAATTTCTTCTCTGCACAGCGCCACTCGATATCCATCAACTGAAACGACAGTCAATAGGTTTTGCTTGATTTCAAATAAAGATCCCTGCAAAACCGGAGTGTTGGAATTGGGAGAAGTGCAAAAGAGTGTCTGATAAATCATTTTCTTTAAAGAAGTGTCTTTTATAGAAAAAACATTTTCCTTTTCCATTTCAGGCAAAGCAGGATATTCTTCCTTTTCCATTCCTAAAATGTGAAAACGAGTGTTATCTCCAACAATGGTGGTCATCATTTTCTCATCCGTTTCAAAGAAAACAGTCTGCGCATCCATTTTTTTTAAAATCTCTCCCAAAAGCTGTGCGTTCAAAACAATGCTGCCCGGTTCTTCTTCAAAAATAGGAATGGTAGTTGTAATGCCAATTTCAAGATCATAGCCCGTTAATAAAAGCTTTTGATCAGAACATTCTAAAAGCACACCCTCTAATGCAGGAATCGTTGATTTAGAAGAGATTGCCAGAGAAACATCGCTTACTGCTTTGCTTAAAGTTTCCAAATCACAATTAAATTTCATAATGACTGAATTTTCCTTTCTTAAATGGATTTATTAACAGAGAAACCTTTTTTTTAAAGCGAAAAATAAAAAATTCGTTTCTATATATATAAATAAAATAGTATTAAACAGCAGCAGTAGTAGTAGAGGGGGAAAAGTTGAAAGGGACAACAAATAAAGAGGTTATGGGAAAAATAGAGATTATTTTTTCAAAAATGCATTTGGGAGAAATGGTTGAAAAAATCGTTTAAAAATATGAGAAGTTTAAAACGTTGAAAACTTTGTTTAAAATGTTGAAAGAAAGTTTAATAAGCTGTTGAAAGGGGAGAATTTATAAAATTACAAAATTGGGAAAAGGAAAAGTTGAAAGAATGTTGAAAGAAAAACGTTGAAAATTGTTAATTATCTCTTATGTTTTTAATAATATCCTCTATTATCTCTTTTTGTTGCTTGTCCTTATTGATAATAGATTCAACTTTCTGCAGTGCATAAACGATGGTTGCATGGTCTCTTCCATTAAATTCTTTGCCAATTTCTGTGTAGGGCATCTGGGTAATTTCTCGAACAATATACATTGAAATTTGCCGCGCTGTTGAAACTGGTGCAGAACGTTTTGAAGAGCGAATGTCTTCCTCTGAAACGCTGAAAGTGCGCGCAACTTCGGAGATGACCCGCTCAACTGTGACGGGAATAGGCTTGTCGTCATTGAGAATCTCTTTCACGACCGATTGCGCCAGTGCAATAGTTGGTGGCGCATTTGAAAGCAAAAGATAGGCTTTGATTTTTTTCACAGCTCCTTCAAGCTGACGAATGTTGCTCTTTAAATGTTTGGCCAAAAACTCAGCGACTTCTTCGGGAATTTTAATTTCTAACAATTCTGCTTTTCTTCTAATGATAGCGATTCGAGTTTCAATGTCAGGCGGATAAATGTCAGCAATAAGACCCCATTCAAAACGGGTTCTTAACCTATCTTCTAGGGTTTTAATGTCTTTTGGGGGACGGTCAGAGGTGAGCACAATCTGTCGGCCTGATTGATGAAGATCATTAAAAGTGTGAAAGAATTCTTCTTGCGTTTGCGTTTTTCCCGCAATAAATTGAACGTCGTCCATGAGAAGAATGTCAACGTTACGATATTTTTCACGAAACTGCTGCGTGGTTTTCATTTCTATGGCTGAAATGAGTTCGTTTGTGAATGTTTCTCCATTAATATACATAATATTAACGTTGGGATTTTTTTGCTGGATGGTGTAGCTGATTGCCATAAGCAAATGGGTTTTTCCCAGTCCGCTTGGACCGTAAATGAACAGGGGATTATAAGCATCGGATTGATTCTGCGCAACGGCTCTGCAGGCTGCATAGGCAAATGTGTTTGATGGTCCTACAATAAAGGTGTCAAATGTATATTCATAATCTTTTGAGTCATTTTCAGGAGGCGATATCGTCTCTTCTACATTTTCTTCATCGCCTTGTGTATCTTCTTCCGTAATAATTTTGAGCGTGACATCAAAACCCAAAACTTCTTTAAAAGCTGCGGAGAGTAAGTCAATATATTTAGAAAGTATAATATTTTTTTGAAAATTACTCTTTAAAAATAAGACTGCTGTAGAACTTTCAAGCTTAACCGGTTCGAGCGGTTTAATCCAAAGATCATAGGCTGTTGCGGAGAGCTGCTGTTGACAATATTCTTTCACAGCTCCCAAAGCTTGGCCAAAGGATTCCATAATGCATGATTCCTCCTATTATTATGTTTTAAAATTTCATGATTTTATGAAATTTTTATTCTAATTTATCATAACATTTTTTCAACATTTTTACAAGAGCTATTAAAATAAAAAGAGGAGATTGTTGAAAAAACTCTTGACAGATCGTTGCTTTATGCTTTATACTGTTAAACTATACAAGATCTCTATTAAGATGGAAGCCTTGTGGAGATGATGTGAAAGGCTTCATGTTGTTTAAAGAAATTTTATGATGAGTAAAGGAGTGCATTTGTTATGAAGAGAACTTATCAGCCAAAAAAACGTCATCGCAGCCGCGTGCACGGTTTTAGAAAAAGAATGTCAACCAGAAATGGAAGAAAAGTTTTGGCAAGAAGACGCGCTAAGGGAAGAAAACGCCTGTCTTATTAATTGTTTTTTAAGAAAAAAGAGTCCAGGTCAATGCCATCTCGTTCTCTTTGCGAAACGTTTCAGTTTGTGAATTTTCAAGCGGCATTTTACTTTTTATATATTTTTAGAAAGATAAAGCTTTGAAAATGTAAGCCGCATAATTTTGTTATGTGGTTTTTTTGTTTTTGAGGATGAATGAAATGGATAGATTTAAAACACTTACTTTAAATAAAGAATTTAAAAGACTTTATTATCAAGGAAGAAAAAGAAATGCTTATCTTTTGGCGACTTATGCAAAGCCGAATCGCAAGCGTTGTTGCAGAATAGGCATTACAGCCGGAAAAAAAGTGGGCAACGCTGTTGTGAGAAATCGCATTCGCCGCATGATTAGAGAGGCCTTTCGCCTTTTAGAAAAAGAGATGGACTTGAGAGGTTATGACTTTGTTTTTGTCGCCCGTTCAAATGCCTATGGAAAGAAAATGAATGACATTTATCGGGAGATGAAAAAGCAGGTGGCTTTTCTTGTAAAATTCTACGAAAAAGAGGGTTCTTTGAGGAATAAAAAAAGATGAGGAGAATTCTTATTTTTTTTATTCGAGTCTATCAAAACTATATTTCTCCGGCCTTTGCGCCCAGATGCAGGTTTTATCCTACCTGCTCGGCCTATGCTTTGGAGGCAATCAAAGTGCACGGCGCTTTGAAAGGGAGTTATTTGGCTGTGAGAAGAATCTTAAAATGTCATCCTTTTCATAAAGGAGGAGTTGATCCTGTTCCTCCAAAAAAAGAAAAAGGAAAGAAACAATCTCACCATGGAGGATGTTGATGAATTTTTTATATCACCTTTTAGGCGCTCCTTTAGGATATGTTATCTGGTTAATTTACGAGGTTGTTCGTAATTACGGCGTTGCTATTATTTTGTTCACCGTCATTTTAAAGCTTACTTTGTATCCTTTGGCAGTTAAGCAACAAAAGGCAACGGCAAAAATGGGCGCTTTTCAGCCTATGATTAACGAAATTAATAAAAAATATGCGAAAAATCCAAAGAAAAAAAATGAGGAATTGCAAAAGCTTTACACGGAGGAGGGATATTCTCCCACGGCCGGATGTCTCCCTATGATTTTGCAGTTTGTAATTTTGTTTGGTATTATTGATGTGGTGTATCGTCCCTTGACGCATATTTTGCATATGGGTGCGGATGTCATCAGTCAGGCGTGCTCCATTGCCGGGCTAAATCCCGACATTTTAACCTCTCAAATCGGTGTTGTGCAGCAATTGCAGCAGGATCCGAGCAAGTTTGCTTCTTTGGGCGATGCAACCGTGCAGGCAATTCAAGGCTTGGATATGCACTTTTTGGGGCTTAATTTAGGCGCTTTGCCTGAATGGACTTCTATTACTATCATCATTCCGATTTTGGCGGGTGCATTCAGCTTTTTGCAGATCTTTTTAAGCATGAAGATGAATCCAATGGGGCAGGACACACCTGGTATGGGAATGTCTTCAAAAATTATGATGATTGTTATGCCTCTTTTCTCTGTTTGGATTACTTTTACAGTTCCAATTGGCGTAGGACTTTATTGGATTGTTTCGTATGTCTTTATGGTTGGACAAACGCTTGTTTTAAATAAGGTGTATAACCCTAAGAAGCTGCGGGAAGAGGCAATTGCTGAATTGGAAGAGCGGCGTAAGAGCAGAAAGAAAAAGGTTGTTGTGAAAGAGGTTGTCAAAAAAGGAGAAGACGGTCAGGAGATTGTCAGCGAAGAAGTTGTCAGCCAAAAAGAGCTAGACAGAATTCGTTTAGCTGAGGCGAGAAAAAGAGACGCCGAAAAGTATGGCGAGGATTTTGTTGAGGTAACAGACGACGATTTGAAGTAAAAATAATTAGGAAGAATGATTTTTATGAAAAAAGAGATTATTGTTACAGCCGATAGCGTTGATGAGGCTTTAGAGCAGGCGGCGGCAAAACTATCAAGAAAAAAAGAAGATTTTTCTTATGAAGTTTTGCAAAATGAAAAAAAAGGCCTTTTTGGAAAGATAAAAAAAAGGGCAGAAGTCAAGATTGTTTATTTTGACGGTGAAGATGAAATAGAAAAAAACAAAGAGAAAGATAAGAGTGAATTCTCTAACCAGGAAATTGCAGAAAAAAAGGAAGAATATATAGCAAAAAAAATTCAGATTGCACAGGATTATCTCTTAAATATTTTAGAGAAAATGGGTATTGAAAAACCGAAGACTGAGGTTGTGCGTCAAAAGGGTCATGTTTTGATTAAGATGGAGGGCAACAACATTGCCATTGCTATTGGAAGGCGTGGAGAAACAATTGATGCACTGCAATATTTGGTTACTACGACTGCAAACCGCATAAAGGGAGAATATGTTCGCTTTGTTCTTGACAGCGGCAATTTTAGAGAAAAAAGAGAAGAAACGCTCAAAAATTTAGCTATGAACATTGCCAAAAAGGCGCTGCAGAATGGAAGAAGAGTCACCCTTGAGCCTATGAATCCTTATGAGAGAAGAATTATTCATACAGTTATTTCGCTTACACCGGGCGTTTTTTCTAAGTCGGTTGGCATGGAGCCAAATCGAAAGGTTGTTGTTTATGCCGAAAATCGAGTGAAGAATGAAAAGAAAAAGAATAAGCCTAATTATGATAAAAAAGACTACTTTTCTACAGATGTTTCCAGTCAGCCGAGCACTTATAACTTTGAAAAGGAATTTTTAAAGTCTTCAAAAAACAGTAAGCTTTATACTAAGATTGATCTGGATGAAAAAGATTGATAAATAAACAATCAAAACAGGCGGTTTTCATATCCGCCTGTTTTTTTAGAAATGGAGAAGATGATGGATACAATAGCGGCAATTGCAACACCGATTGGCGCCGGCGGAATCGCCATTGTTCGAATTTCCGGCGAGAAGGCTTTTGAAATAGGAGAGAAAATTTTTTCTCCTTTTGAAAAAAGCTCTTTGCGTGAAAAAAAGGGTTACACAGCCTGCCTTGGAATGATTCACAGACAAAGAGAGGAAATCGACAAAGGAATTGCGCTTGTCTTTCATGCGCCTAAAAGCTACACGGGAGAAGATGTGATTGAATTGCAATGTCATGGAGGCGTTGTGATTGCGAGGTTGGTTTTGGAAGCGGCGCTCGATGCAGGCGCTGTGATGGCACAGCCGGGGGAGTTTTCAAAAAGGGCTTTTATGAATGGAAAGATGTCGTTTGAGCAGGCGGAATCACTCATGGATTTTATTCAGGCCACTTCTCTTGAAAGCGCTAAGATGGCAAGGTGTGCTATGAAGGGCGCAATTTATCAAAAATCAAAAGAAATAGCCGATGAAATCACTGCTCTAGACGCTTTATTTCGTGTGACGATGGATTATCCTGACGAGGATTTAGAGAATTTTGACAGGCAGGAGATTTTGAAAAAGATTTTGTCTTTTCAAGAGAGTCTTTCAAAGCTTTTAGAGGACTATCAAAAAGCACAATGGATTAAAAACGGTGTGCAAACTGCTATTGTGGGTGCGCCTAATGTTGGCAAGTCAACCATCATGAATCTTTTAACACGCCAAAAGAGCAGCATTGTGGCAGACAGGGCGGGAACTACCAGAGATGTTGTAAAAGAGGATATGCTTTTAGACGGCTTTCATGTGAAACTCTGTGACACGGCGGGAATTCATCAAACAGGTGATGAGATTGAGCAATTTGGCATTGAGAGGTCTATGGAAATGCTGGAGAATTCTGACCTAATTCTCTTTGTGATCAACTGCGCACAATCTCTTTCTAATGAAGAAATTTCTTTAATGCAGAAGATGAAAGACAAAGCAGCAATTGCTGTTTTGCATAAAACGGATTTGGAGAAAAAAGTTTCTATTAAACAAGTGGAGCCGTTTTTTAAGAGAATTATTTTCACTTCGCAGGAGGACGAGCAGTCGATTGCAAACTTAAAAAGAGAAATGATAGACTTTTTTTCGTTAAACACCCTCAATCTCTCAGCGCCTATGCTTGTGAATGAGCGACAAAAAAGAGCCGCACTCTGCGCTTTGAACAACATCAATGCATGCTTGCAGGCTTTTGAACAAGGACAATCGTTAGATGTTGTTGCTTTTTTGCTTGAGGATGCTTTGGATGAATTATTGTCTTTGTCCGGAGAGAATGTTCAACAGGCAGTGGTGGATGAAATTTTCTCACATTATTGCGTTGGAAAATAGATGGACTAGCTTGATGAAAGAGGAGAGAATTTTTTATGGAGAGTTATGACGTTGCAGTGATTGGCGGAGGACATGCCGGCGTTGAGGCGGCTTTGGCTGCGGCGAGAATGGGTTGTGATACGATATTGTTTACATTATCGTTAGATCAGATTGCAAAAATGCCTTGCAATCCCTCCATAGGAGGTACAGCGAAAGGGCATTTGGTTCGTGAGATTGATGCTTTGGGCGGAGAAATGGGAAAGGCGGCGGATAAAGCTTTTATTCAAAGCAGAATGCTCAATCGTGGAAAAGGACCTGCGGTGCATAGCCTGCGCGCGCAGGTGGATCGTTCTTATTATCATACGATTATGAAAGAGACGTTGGAGAATCAATCTAACCTTTTAATTAAGCAGGATGAGATTACAGAATTGAAAATTGAAAATGGAAAACTCCTCGGAATTTATGCTCGATTCACCGGATTTTATTCTGTTAAGACAGCGATTTTGTGTTGCGGAACCTATTTGAACGGCAAAATCTTTGTTGGAGAGATTGCTTATTCGGGTGGTCCTGACTATTCTATGCAGGCTTCCTTTTTGGGAAAAGAGCTGCAAAAAATAGGAATTCCTGTTCGCCGCTTTAAAACGGGAACACCTGCTAGAATTCATGCGAGGAGTATTGATTTTTCAAAATTAGAGGAACAAAAAGGGGATGACCCAGTTATTCCCTTTTCTTTCACTACAAAACAACTGCTTCAAAACAGAGCTGTTTGTCACATTGCTTACACAAATGAACAAACGCATCGCATAATTTACAAAAATTTACATCGTTCACCTCTCTATCAGGGGAAAATTGAGGGGCAAGGACCACGTTATTGTCCCTCAATTGAGGACAAAGTGGTTCGTTTTGCTGATAAGCCTCGTCATCAAATCTTTATTGAACCTATGGGTTTGCACACAAATGAGATTTATTTGCAGGGAATGTCTTCTTCCTTGCCCGCTGAAATTCAGGAGGAGTTTATTCACTCGATTGTGGGGTTTGAAAATGCCCAAATTATGAGAACCGGTTATGCAATTGAGTATGATTGCTGTGATTCTCTTTGTTTGAATGCCTCGTTGCAGGTCAAAGCCATTGAGGGGCTTTTTGGCGCCGGGCAGTTTAATGGCACCTCTGGCTATGAGGAAGCAGCTGCACAGGGGCTTGTTGCGGGAATCAATGCCGCACTTTTGGTTCAAAAGAAAGATCTTCTTGAATTGCCTCGTTCAAGTTCCTACATAGGAACCTTAATTGATGATCTTGTGACAAAGGGCTGTACGGATCCTTATCGCATGATGACTTCTCGAAGTGAATATCGCCTTATTTTAAGGCAAGATAATGCAGATGAGAGATTAACGCCTATTGGTTATGCATTAGGATTGATAGATAGACAACGTTATGAGAGCTTTTTGAAAAAACGGGAGGAAATTCAACTTGAGAGAAAACGTGTGAGAGAGGTTTCTATTTCTCCATCAAAGGCTTTAAACGAATATCTTGTTTCACGTGGAACAGCTGCAATTACACAGTCGGTTAAACAAGAGGAATTATTAAGACGCCCACAGACAACTTATGATGCATTAGCCCCTTTTGATGAGGCTAGACCAAAACTCTCTCCGGCAGTGACCGAGCAGGTGGAAATAAGCATAAAATATGAGGGTTATATTCAAAAGCAGGAAAAGAAAGTAAAGCAGATGGAGAGTTTGGAGAATAAACGGATATCTCCTGACATTGATTATCATAAAATTGAAGGACTGCGCTTGGAGGCACGGGAGAAACTGGCAGCTATTCGGCCAACCCAATTGGGGCAGGCCTCGCGTATTCCCGGTGTGACCCCGGCTGATATTACGGTTTTACATATTTGGATTGAGCAAAATAAAAAACTTTGTCATGAAAATAAAGAATAAGTGGGTAAAAGACTTGTGGCTTTTCTTTCCGGTAGCAGCAATTTGTTTCTAGTGGTGAGAAGAGCTTTTCTGCTCAATTATTTCAATAGGAGAAAAAAGATGGATAAAAAATATTTTCAAAAAGTTGCAAAGCAATATCATTTGGAATTGACAGATAATCTTTTAGAAAAATTTGCCCAATTTCAAAACATGCTTCTTTCGTGGAATCAAAAGATGAATTTAACGGCCATCACAGATGAAAAGGAGATTATTGACAAACACTTTATTGATAGTCTGCTGTTGACCTGTGTTTTGGGTGAAACAAAAGGCAAAAAAGCGGTGGACATTGGGGCAGGAGCCGGTTTTCCCTCTATTCCTGTTGCGCTTTATGATGAAAAACTTCAGTGGATTGGTTTGGATAGTTTGCAAAAGAGGATTGGTTTTATCAATGAAGTGATTCAGACGCTTTGCATCTGTAATTACAAGGCAGTCCATGAGAGAGCGCAGGAGGCAGGCCAAAATTCCCATTTACGCGAAACGTTTGATTATGGAACAGCGCGTGCCGTAGCAAAATTATCTGTTTTGGCAGAACTTGGGCTTCCTCTTGTCAAAAAAGGAGGAAGCTTTTTTGCCTTAAAGGGAGGCACTCCGGAACAGGAAATAGAGGATGCGGCTAATGCAATTTATTTGTTGGGAGGGCATATTCAGCGGATACATTCGTTTGAATTGCCTGATTCGAGCAGAAGGACCATCATAGAGATTAAAAAAATACAGACAACCCCTGCAAAATATCCGCGTTTGAGGGTGAATACAGCAAAAAAACCGTTATAGGCGAGGGAAGCGTCAGATTATGCGATAAATAAATCTGGAAATATTTGGTCATTCCTGTTATACTATATGTAGAATAATGACAGCGTTTAACAGGAGGCAAAAAATGAAAAGAATTATGAAAGGCAATAAAGTTATCAACAAAGTGGTGCTGATTCCTATTGGAGAGATTTCGCCTAACAGAGCGCAGCCTCGTCAGGTGTTTGACACAGCAGAGCTTGAGAGTTTATCATCCAGTATTCGGGAAAACGGCATTTTGCAGCCATTGACTGTGCGACAGAACTATGCAGGAAAATATGAACTCATTGCAGGAGAGAGGCGTTTAAAGGCCTCAAAAATGGCGGGACTTACTTCTGTTCCCTGCATTATTATGGAGACAGATGAAAGACAATCGGCTGTTTTTGCTCTGCTTGAAAATATGCAGCGTTCAGATTTAAACTATTTTGAAGAGGCACAGGCTATTCAAAGCCTGATTTTTGAGTGGAATGTGACGCAGGAGGAAGCGGCTAAACGGTTGGGAAAGAGCCAATCAACCCTTGCCAACAAGCTGCGTTTGCTTCGCTTTGAACAGCCGCAGCGGGAAAAAATTTTTAATGCAGGGCTAACAGAACGGCATGCGCGTGCATTGCTCAAACTAGACGATCCAATGGAGATTGACAAGGCAGTTTATTATATTGCAGCGAAAAAGCTCAATGTGAAACAAACGGAAAAATATATTGAGCAATTGCAGCAAACCCAGTCAAAACACAATCATAATATAATTCCCGTTATTAAAGACGTTCGTTTGTTCATTAACACAATTAATAAAGCAATTGACACGATGAAGTTGGCCGGGGTTCAAGCAACTGCTGAGCGCGTTGATGGGAAGGACTGTATTGAATATATTGTAAAGATCCCTAAATCATAAAAAAGTCATCATTTTTTCTATCGCCGTCTGCATGACGGTGATTTTTTTTGTTCACTGATTGGCATGTGATGAAAGACGATGCTATCTTTCTAATCTCCTAAGGCCATTTGAGGTGTAGATTCCCTATAAACTTATATGACAACGGGAGACTCCACTTCATTACGCATTTAAAACACACATTTGAGGTGAGAATTTTTTGCAAAACTTTTTTCATTGTGTTATAATATAAACGAGAGATTTTAAAAATTTTTTTAAAGAAATATTGCAATATCAATTTGTTTTGAGAAAGCAAAATATTGGTTTGGCCAATAATGCAGCGTAGATTGCATGAAATTGTGTTATAATTAAATAAAAATAAATTTATTGGTGCGTCGCCGGGTGATCTGCATAGGCATAACACAATGCTGTTTGAATGCAGATGAAAAGGAAAGTCGGGTGAGATTCCCGCACGAACGGGTCGCTGTAATCACTTAGTATGTCAATTTATTTTCCATTGCGCTAATAAGTGTGAGAAGGATTTTGACATATGCAGACGTGAAGTCAGAAAGCCTGCCCGACGATTTGTGAAAAAAGCCTCCCTGTTTAGGCCTCTTTTCGTTGTTGATCCTTTATCTTTGCGTGCTTTTGGCGAATAAGAATTTGGATTATGGTGATGGAGCGCTTGTTTGGAGCGCTCTTTTTTCATGTAGTCGCCATTGACAAAGAGGGAGAGATTTTATATGAAAATTATGAAACGAGACGGTCGAGAGGTTTGCTTTGATGCTGCAAAAATCATCATCGCTGTGAGCAAAGCCAATCAAACAGTTGAAGAGTCTGTGCAGTTGACAGAGGAACAGATTCATTTGATTGCAGACAATCTGCGCCAAAGATGCACCCAGAGCGTGCGTCCTATGCATGTGGAGGAAATTCAGGACCTTGTGGAAAACGAGATTATGAAACAAAATGCTTTTGAGGTTGCGCGCAAATATATTCGTTATCGTTATGTGCAGCTTTTAAAACGCAACACAAACACCACAGATGGCCAAATTCTCAGTTTAATTGAATCAGCGAATGAGGAGGTTAAACAGGAAAACTCAAATAAAAATCCAATTGTCAACAGTGTGCAGCGCGATTATATGGCCGGTGAGGTGAGCAGGGATCTTACAATGCGCAAACTTCTGCCGCCTGAAATTGTTTCCGCCCATGAGGCGGGGATCATTCATTTTCACGATGCTGATTATTTTGCACAGCATATGCATAACTGTGCATTGGTGAATTTGGAGGATATGCTTCAAAATGGAACGGTCATCAGTGACACGCATATTGATAAGCCCCATAGCTTTTCCACTGCTTGTAATATTGCTACGCAGATTATTGCACAGGTTGCCAGCAGTCAATATGGCGGTCAGAGCATTAGCATAGCGCATTTGGCGCCGTTTGTGGAGGTAAGTCGCAAAAAGATTCGCAGGGAAATTAAAGATGAATTTGCGCTGTTAAAGGTGCAAACAACTCAGGAAATGCTTGATAAACTTGTGGAAAAACGTCTGCGTGAAGAGGTTAAGAAAGGTGTGCAGACAATACAATATCAGGTTGTGACCCTCATGACAACCAATGGGCAGGCGCCTTTTGTCACAGCTTTTATGTATTTGAATGAGGCAAAGGACGAAAGACAAAAGAAAGATTTGGCCATTGTTATTGAAGAAATGCTCAATCAGCGTTATCAAGGTGTTAAAAATGAAGATGGTGTTTGGGTGACGCCTGCCTTTCCGAAGCTGGTGTATGTTTTGGAGGAGGACAATGTAGCGGAGGGAACGCCTTATTTTTATCTCACGCAACTTGCCGCAAAATGCACAGCAAAGAGGATGGTTCCTGATTATATTAGCGAAAAAGTCATGTTTGAAAATAAAGTAGACAGCACAGGAAAAGGCAATTGCTATCCTTGCATGGGGTGCAGGAGTTTTTTAACGCCTTACGTGGACCCGGAAACCGGAAAGCCAAAATACTACGGGAGATTTAATCAAGGTGTTGTGACCTTAAATTTGGTGGATTTGGCGTTATCGAGCGGTAAAGATTTGGAAAAATTTTGGGATTTGTTTGAACAACGTCTCTCGCTGTGTTATCAGGCTTTGATGTGCAGGCATCATCGTCTTAAAGGAACCCTATCAGACGCCGCCCCGATTCTCTGGCAGCATGGGGGGTTGGCTCGCCTGAAAAAAGGGGAAACCATTGATAGACTATTGTATAACGGATATTCTACCATCAGTTTGGGTTATGCGGGGCTTTATGAGTGCTGTCGTTATATGACGGGGCATTCTCATACTGATCCATGCGCCACCCCATTTGCATTGGAGGTGATGCAGCGGATGAACGATGCTTGTGCTGCATGGAAAGAGAAAGAACGGATTGATTTTAGTCTATATGGAACGCCGCTTGAATCGACAACCTATCGTTTTGCAAAACAACTGCAAAAACGATTTGGCATTATTGAGGGGATTACAGATAGAAATTATATTACAAATAGCTATCATGTTCACGTCACGGAAAAAATAAATGCTTTTGACAAGCTTGCCTTTGAGAGCAAATTTCAAAATCTATCGCCGGGCGGCGCAATCAGTTATGTGGAAGTGCCGGATATGCAGGGGAATCTCCCTGCTGTAATGAGCGTGATTCAGTTTATTTATGAGCATATTATGTATGCAGAGTTGAACACAAAATCAGACTATTGTCAGGAATGCGGGTTTGATGGGGAAATCCAAATTGTTAAACAGGAGGGGAAGTGGATTTGGGAATGCCCTGTGTGCGGTAATCAGGACACAGCAAAGCTTCATGTTGCCAGACGCACCTGTGGTTATATTGGCACCCAATTTTGGAATCAGGGTAGGACAGAGGAAATTAGAGATAGAATGCTGCATTTATAATATACTAGAGATTTTTTATCGTTCAAATTGTTTTTCGCAATAGATATCTTCTTGTTACATAGGAAATTTTATAAAATTTGTTGCCTATTTAAGAGGCAAGATGGCATTAAGAGATTATGAGGAGTGAACTTAATGCATTATGCAAAAATTAAGTATTATGATATTGCAAATGGACTTGGCGTCAGGACCAGTTTGTTTGTTTCAGGCTGTTCTCAAAAATGCAAAGGCTGCTTTAACAAAGATGCGTGGGATTTTCACTATGGAAGACCGTTTAATCAGGCAATCGAACAGGAAATTATTCAAAGCCTAAAACCACCTTATATTGCCGGATTGACACTGTTGGGCGGAGAACCGATGGAAAGACAAAATCAGCGTGGACTTGTTGATTTTGTTGAGAGGGTGAAGAAAGCGTTTCCTAATAAGACAATTTGGTGCTACACGGGGTATATCTATGAACGTGATTTGATTCTCAAAGGACGTGCACATTGTGAAGTGACCGATAGATTGCTAACTTGCATTGACGTTTTGGTGGATGGGCCATTTTTGCAGGATAAACAGGACAAGCGTCTACGTTTTTGTGGTTCTTCCAATCAGAGAATATTGGATCTTGCGGCATCCAGAAAAAAAGGAACGGTGCAGCTTTTATCAATCTGATTATAAAAGGCGGGGAATAGTACATTCTCCGCCTTTTGCTTTTTTGTTCCACATGGAACATTTTTTGAATTTTCGTTTGCAATATTTCATTCCTATGGTATAATCTTATTAGAAGAAAATCAATTATTTTGTATTGTTGAACAATAAAATGAAGACAAATTTATTTTAAAAAGGCTTTAAATACACTTTAGAAAAGACAATAAAAATGGGAGATGAAAGTATTTGGGAAAGATAATCGCTTTTGCCAATCAAAAGGGCGGCGTGGGAAAAACGACAACAACAGTGAATCTTGCCGCATGTCTTGGAAACCACAATAAAAAGACCCTTCTTGTGGACATTGATCCGCAGGGGAACGCAACCAGCGGTTTTGGATTTTCTAAGAAAGATACGCAAGCAACCTGTTATCCATTACTAACCGGCGAAACGCGCGCAAACGAAGTGATTCAAAAGAGCAAGTTTAAAAACGTTGATTTAATTCCGGCGGACATTGCTCTTGCCGGCGCTGAGGTGGAAATGGTGCAGATGAAAGACAGAACTTTTCTTTTGCGAAAAGCTTTGGCGCCCATTAAGGAAAACTATGATTTTATTTGCATTGATTGTCCGCCCTCTCTTGGGCTTTTAACGCTCAATGCCCTAACAGCTTGCGACACCGTATTGGTTCCCATTCAGTGTGAATACTATGCATTAGAGGGACTTTCACAGTTGATGGCCACAGTGAGACAGGTCAAACGAATGTATAATGCACAGATTGACCTTGAAGGTGTTTTGCTCACCATGTTTGACGGGAGATTGAATTTGACCATGCAGGTGGTTGCTGAAGTGAAAAAGTTTTTTCCGAAAAAGGTGTTCAAAACGGTCATTCCTCGAAATGTGCGGCTCTCGGAAGCGCCCAGTTTTGGAGAACCGGTTTTATATTATGATAAAGGCTCTAAAGGAACAAAAGCATATGATAGTCTTTGCAAGGAATTATTAAAGATGAACAGGAGAAAGAAATGATGGCTCGTAAAAAGGGATTGGGAAAGGGTTTGGACGCACTGTTTATAGATAATGACACAGAGGCCGGAAAGCCGGTTTCATTGCCTGTGCAGGATTTGACGCCCAATAAAAACCAGCCGCGAAAGAATTTTGATATGGATAGTTTAACGGCATTGGCTGATTCTATTCGAGAGCACGGATTGATTCAACCCTTGGTGGTTCGTCCGCAAGCGGATGGAAGCTATCAGATTATCGCCGGAGAAAGAAGATATAGAGCGGCTCGAATGCTCGGTTTAACGGAGGTTCCCGTGGTGGTGCGGGAGATGGAAGAGCAGGAGGTTATGGAAATTGCGCTGATTGAAAATTTGCAGCGGGAGGATTTAAATCCGGTTGAAGAAGCAATGGGATATGAAGAACTGCTCAATCGTTATGGATTAACGCAGGAGAAGGTGGCGCAGAGGGTGGGAAAATCCCGTTCTGCAATTGCAAATGCGCTCCGTTTGCTCAGTCTTCCAAAGATAGCCTTAAATGCGCTGGAAAATGGAGAGTTAAGCGTTGGACAAGGAAAGGCAATTCTCTCCTTTGACGAGGATCAAATGGAGGAAGTCACCGCGCTCACACTGCAAAAGGGATTGACTGTTCGCGCGTTGGAGAAGTTGGCCGCACAGCAAAAAAAAGAGAAAAAAGCGTTGGGTGAAAAAAAAGCTGTCTTTGACGACAGTTTTTACACCGAGATGGCCATTGCGCTAGAATCAACCTTGCACAGAAAGGTGAAGATTGAACATTCCGGCGAGGAAAAAGGAAAGTTGGTTATTGATTTTTATAGCAAGGACGAGTTAAAGGAAATTGGCAAAAAACTTGCAGAAATGGAGGAGATGGAGAATGCTTGATATTAAATGGCTTAGGGAAAACAGAGAAGTCTTTTTAGAGGGAATGGACAAAAGAGGGGCGCGCGAGAAGATGAGCGCTTTGTTTAACGAGGTGGTTGCGTGTGATAAGAGCCGTCGTGTTTTGTCCACCCAACGGGATGAAATGAAAGCAAGCCAAAATCGAGCCGGCAAGGAAATTCCCCAATTCAAAAAGCAAGGGCGCGATGTTGCGCCTCTCATGGAGGAGATGAAAAAACTCTCACAATCCATTAAGGAAATCAGCGCGCAGATTAGTGAGGTTGAAGCAAAGCAGAGGGAGATTCTTTTGCAGATTCCCAACATTCCGCATCAAACGGTTGCAAAGGGAAAGGATGAGCAGAGCAATCAGGAAGTGAGAAGATGGGGAGAGCCTCCAAGTTTTTCTTTTGCGCCAAAGCCGCATTGGGACTTAGGTCGCGAGCTTGACATTCTTGACGCGGAGACAGCGGCAAAGGTTACGGGTGCACGTTTTCATTTTTATAAAGGCGCCGGCGCTCGTTTGGAGAGAGCTATTATTAATTTTTTTATGGATTCTCATGCAAAAAAGGGGTATACTGAAGTGCTGCCGCCTTATTTGGTGAATCGTGCTTCTATGACGGGAACAGGGCAGTTGCCTAAGTTTGAAAACGACGCTTTTAAGGTGGTGGATACCGACTATTTTTTAATTCCCACAGCAGAGGTTCCTGTCACGAATATTTATCGTGACAGCATTCTAAAGGGAAGCGAACTACCTATTTGTTTTGCAGCTTATTCTGCTTGCTTTCGTTCTGAAGCCGGTTCTGCCGGTAGAGATGTGCGGGGATTAATTCGTCAACATCAGTTTAACAAGGTGGAGCTTGTGAAGTTTTCTCGTCCGGAGGATTCTTATGAGCAACTGGAGATGCTCACCAGAGACGCTGAGGATGTTTTAAAGGCACTTGGCCTTGCTTATCGTGTGGTTTCCCTCTGTGGAGGCGATTTGGGCTTTTCGAGCGCAAAAACCTATGATATTGAGGTGTGGCTGCCGTCTTATCAAGATTATAAAGAAATCTCCTCCTGTTCTAATTTTGAGGACTATCAGGCAAGAAGAGCAAACATTCGTTTTAAAGACAACGCAAAGGACAAAACCAGATTTGTTCACACCCTCAATGGCTCGGGTGTTGCCGTTGGCCGAACAGTCGCCGCTGTTTTTGAAAACTATCAGAATGAAGACGGAAGCATTACGGTGCCGGAGGCTCTGCGTCCCTATATGGGGATAGATGTTATTGCTCCAAAAGAATAGTTACTGCGTGCATAGGAAAAAGAAAAGATTCAACATTTCCTCATTTAGATGTTTAAAAGTTTATTCTTTTGCTGGTTTTAAAGAGTGCATATATATATAAAACTCCATCGTTGTCCAAGGGTGAACCCGGATTGGAAACAATGGAGTTTTTATTATATTATAAAACGATTATATATAAAATTTTATTTTTAAGAGGAGAAATTTTGCGCTTGTTTAGGCCGTTCAAAAACATTGGGGGAGTAGAGATGATTGCTGCACAGGTGAGACAAATATACGATTTTATTTTCTAATGGAATAGACTGCAAAATCATAAGGAGGCAGATGAATCACAGAGGCGCGTGTGTGACCATATAAGCATTGATAATTTCTCCAATCATGTTGAAAGCTTTGGGGAGAGTTAGTGTAATTTATGACAATGATGGTCGAGCCATCCTTATCTTTGCGTTCAAAGGCTAAAGTTCCATTGCAGGAATGGAGAAAACGCAGTGTTCCTTCTTTCATTGCAGGGGATTGATTGCGAAGTTCTCCTAAGAGCTTTGCATGTTCAACCAAATCCATTCGTTCATGCCCCCAGGGGAAGCAGCAGCGATTGAAGGGATCTTTATATCCCTGCAAGCCTGCTTCGTCGCCGTAATAGATGCAGGGAACGCCGGGGAGAAAATATTGCAAGACCATGGCAATTTTTAGTCGTGAAAGCCCCACTTCAAACTGCGCCATGGTGAGCTGATGATGAGACTGCCACAGCCTATCCGTTCCGGCGCTCGACATACCTCCTAGGATAGTAAGCGCCCGTTCAGTGTCGTGTGTGGAAAGGGAATTCATAGCAACATGCAGGGATTGGGGTGGATAGTTTTCAACAATTGTCATAATTCTGTTGATAAATTCCGGCTTATCACCGTGCACAAGAAAATGAAGAATGGCATCCTTAAAAGGATAATTCATAACAGTGTCTAATTCATATCCAAGAAAGTAGCGGCGATGCACACCATAGGAAATTTTGTTAGAAGCGTCTTCCCAAACTTCGCCCAAAAGAAGATTGTCTTCTCCCTCTGCTTTCACCGCCTCACGAATGCGGACAATAAATTCATCCGGGAGTTCGTCGGCCACATCCAGGCGGAAGCCGGACGCACCGGCACGCAGCCATTTTCGAATAACGCCATTTTCACCGCAGATAAATTCGATGTAGCTCGGCTCGTTTTTATTTAGCGTGGGAAGGGTATCAAACCCCCACCAAGAGTGATATTCATTAGGATATTGATTAAAGTGATACCATGATTTATAGGGACTTTCAGGACTATTGTAAGCGCCTACGGAGTCATAGCGGTTGTTCTTATTAAAATAGATACTGTCGCTGCCGGTGTGACTGAAAACGCCGTCGAGAATGATGCGGATTCCCATCTCCTTTGCAGCGCGGCAAAGATGGGTAAAATCCTCTTCCGTTCCCAAAAGAGGGTCAATTTTGAGATAATCAGCCGTATTGTAGCGGTGGCTCGAATGCGCCTCAAAGATGGGATTGAGATAAATTAAAGTGACGCCGAGACGTTTTAGATAGGGAAGTTTTTGCTCAATGCCTTTTAAATCGCCGCAAAAATAGTCGTCGTTTAGAATTTCTCCTCGTTCGTTGGGCAGAAAATAGGGCATTCCACCCCAATCAGAGCGCAGAATGCGATCCTCAGGCACATTGTCATGGTGCTGACCGCTATAGCAAAATCTATCCGGAAAAATTTGATAAATAATTCCTCCTTTGCACCAATCGGGTGTCTTATAGTTGGGATGAAAGACCGTGAGCTGAAAATCGGGACCGTTTTGCGCCAAATAGCCGCTTCCATCATCCGCTTTTTTAATATATTCCGTTCCTTTATTGCTCTGCACACGAAACAGGTAGAAATACACTCCTTTGTTACTCGGAACAAAAGAACAGTGATAAAAAAGAGTATTGTCTTTGGTTTCCTGATAAGAAAGTGTGATTTCTTGGCTAACGGTGCCTTTATAGATGATGAGGGTGACTGTAGCGAACGAATAGGTGATAGGAAGACAAACGGTGAGAGAAACCGGCGTTCCCGCGCTGACGGCGCCAAAAGGCGATTTATAGAGCTTATTTCGACTATTATAAATTTCGTACTCTTTCATACTTTCCTCACTTAAAACATATTCTTAAAATTTTCAAAGCAGCAATTGCTTTGTGGTGCATTTTGTGTTGCAGCACAAAATGTTAGAGCGGAATGACAACAACTTTCGAAACAATTGCTTTTAATAAACAGAATCAAAAAATTTGGAATCTGAGACTTCTCATGTGGCCGATTGATTTTTTGAAATGCAAACGGGCAAGAGAAAGTGCTTTGCAATCCTCTTAATGGCGGGATATGTTTGCAGAGTGGCTTTTTGTTTTTCTTGTCCTTTGAAAAAATCAGCAATTGCATTGACGGAGTCGGGTTGAAATTTCGGATTTTTAAATTTCAGTTTCATAATGCACTCCTATTATACAAAATATAGCTTCATGTCGCATTTTCTAAGCCATAGCTTGGTGGCGGACATTTCAGACATGTCGTCGAAGCTGTCTTCGGCAAAGAGAATTTTTGGCGGACATAGGTCGGCTGATTTGAGGGCTAGTTCGGCGGTGATGTGCTTATCTGCATAAATGAATGATAACTGAAAAAATTGAAATGATTTGTTGTGCAGCAATCCATTCAAAAGCGCACTTGCTAAGCAATACAATTATTGATTGAGATTCCAGATGTTTTGCGCATATTCTTCAATTGCCCTGTCCGCTGCAAAATAACCTGCGTTTGCAATGTTAATAGCAGACATTTTCAGCCACTTTTGCCTGTCTTGATAGAGCGTGCTGACCTTTTCCTGCGCATTTCTATAAGAGGCAAAGTCAGCGAGAACCATGTAAGGATCGCTCCATTTGAGAGAATTGACAATGTCCTCAAATGTATTTCCGTCAATTCCTGATTCGAGCAGATCAATTGCTTGCTTGATTTCGGGAATTTTGTTATAAAATTCAATAGGCGTATAGCCAATCTCTTTTTGCCTTGCCACCTCTTGTGCGTCCATGCCAAAGATAATGATGTTGTCATCACCCACTGACTCATGAATTTCGACGTTAGCGCCGTCTTCTGTTCCTAAAGTCACGGCACCGTTGAGCATGAATTTCATGTTTCCTGTGCCGGAAGCCTCTGTTCCGGCAAGAGAGATTTGTTCGCTCACTTCACTGGCCGGCATAATCAGCTCTGATAGGGTAACACTATAGTTTTCCAAATAAATAACGCCCAGCTTTTGGCTAATAACCGGATCCTTTCGAATTTCATTTGAAAGGGAGCACAACAATTTAATAATCTGCTTTGCCATATAGTAACCCGGGGCGGCCTTGGCGCCGAAAATATATGTTTTCGGAACAAAGGGCGCATAGGGATTCTCTTTCAAATAGAGAAAATCGGTGATAATGTTTAATGCGTTTAGATGTTGACGCTTATATTCATGCATACGTTTGACCTGCACATCAAAGATGGAGTCGATGTTCATATGCAGTTGCATATGTTTGCGCACATAGTTGGCGAGGAATTTTTTTGCAGTGTCTTTGGCGGCGGCAAGGCGTTGTTGCACCTGTGCGTCTTCTGCAAAGCGTTCAAATTTTTTAAGCTGTGAGGCATCTTCCATAAAGCCGGCTCCAATCGTATCTTTTAACAGCGCCGTTAAAGCCGGATTGGATTGACTCAACCAACGACGATAGGCAATTCCATTAGTGACGTTGGTGAATTTACCGGGTGTGACCTGATAAAAATCATGAAAAAGATCGTCTTTGATGATGTTGCTGTGCAGTTTGGAGACACCATTAACTTTCTTTGAAGCATAAACGCACAAATTTGCCATGCGAATTTTATGATCAGATACAATCGACATCCGTTCAATTCTGTTTTCGTCCCACGAAAAGTCGCTTTGCTTCATTTTTTGCACAAAACGGCGATTGATTTCCACCACAATCTGATAAATTCGGGGAAGGATATCACGGAAAATTTCCTCATTCCAAACCTCCAGCGCTTCGGTCATGACAGTGTGATTGGTGTAGGCAAAGGTGTCGGTGACGATTTTCCATGATTTATCCCAATCATAGCCGCACTCGTCCAAAAGAATGCGCATAAGCTCCGGAATAGCCAAGGTCGGGTGGGTGTCATTGATGTGAATTGCGTTTTTATCCGAAAAGTTTTCCATTGTGCCATATTCACGGATGTGACGATTGGTGATGTCGCCAATCGAGGCCGCGCAGAGAAAATATTGCTGCCGCAGACGGAGCATTTTTCCCTGCAGATGATTGTCGTTTGGATAAAGAACTTTTGAGATAGCTTCAGCTGAGATGCTTTGCCCTAAGGCGCCGCTGTAGTCTCCTTTGTTAAAACTCTCCATGTCAAACGCGGGCGATTCCGCTTTCCACAGGCGCAGAACAGAAACAGCGTTGCTTCCGTAGCCTGAAACATACATATCATAGGGAATGGCGCGCACAATGGACGAATTGGTGTAGCGGGTGTAGTGAAAGCCGTTGCTGTCCCAAAATTCATCTACTTGCCCGCCAAAGTGCACGTCCACTGCGAGCTCAGGCTGCGGATTCAACCACACGCTACCGCCGGGCAGCCAGTTGTCGGGAAGCTCTGTTTGCCAGCCATCCACAATTTTTTGGCTAAAAATGCCGAATTCATAGAGAATAGAATAGCCATAGGAATTATAGCCACGTGTTGCCAACCCATCTAAATAGCATGCGGCAAGGCGGCCTAAACCGCCGTTTCCCAAGCCGGCATCGGGTTCGCATTCAAAGATATCGTCAAGTTTGACGTCATATTCTTTCAAAATTTCTTTGAACGTATCCGTAATTTGCAGATTATGAAGATTGTTTTTTAAAGAACGCCCCATCAAAAATTCCATCGACAAATAACTAATCTGCTTTTTGCCCTGCGAGGCGTTCATGGCGCTGAAATGCCGATTTTTGTTTTCCAATATATGATTCACAATCATAGCTGTCGCTTTATAAAACTGTTGGTTAGAAGCAACGTCAGGTTTCGCACGCAGCTTTGCGAGGTTGTTGAGCAATTCATTTTTCAAATAGGATTTTGTATAAACTTTCATTCGGTTTTTTCCTCCTAAAGTTTGATGGGTGATTGTTCCTTTATAAATACAGATAAAATTATTATAGTATAAATTTATGAGGAAATCAACCGTGCAATTTTGCTGCAAAACAGCGTGAAAAGGGAAAAAAGCTTCAAAGGGTCTTTTTATCTTTATAAAAATGTAGTATAATAGAAAAATCACCAAGATAAAGGGGAAGTATGGGATGAGTTTGAATAAAGTTGAAGTTACCATTTGCGGAAAAAGATTTGTTCTCAAAACAGAAGACCGGCCTGAATATGCAAAGAGTCTTGCGAGGATGCTCGATCAGAGATTTGAAGCTGTTTTTTGTGCAGACGATTCTATTGCTTTGTTTGACGCTTCTGTGTTGGTTGCCATAGAACTGCTCGATGAGGGATATAAAACAGCCGAAAACATTGACAATTTACGCATGCAGATTAAAGAATATGCCGAGGAGGCGACAAGGGCAGAGAATGAGTCGGCTCGTTTGAAAAGAGAGCTCGAAGAGGCAAAGGGTGAGATAGAGAAGATGAAAACAGAGCTTGCCATTTGCAATTTAAAAAAGTCGATTGATAAGAACAATGCGCCCAAATTATAGCCCTGAGCTGCTCGCGCCGGCCGGAGGATGGGAAAGCTTGGTTGCGGCAATCAACTGTGGCGCTGACGCCGTCTATGTTGGTTTGTCTTGCTTTAGTGCGCGCGCATCTGCGCAGAATTTTTCAACCCAAAGTTTTTTTGACGCAGTTGCATTGTGTCATCGAGCGGGCGTGAGGGTTTATCTTGCCATGAATACGCTGCTTTATGACGCTGAGTGTAAACAGGCTTTGCAGCTTGCACAACAAGCTTGTGCAGTGGGTGTTGATGCCTTGATTGTGCAGGATTTGGGATTTGCTTCACTGCTCAAAAAAGCGGCGCCTACCTTGCCGCTGCATGCATCAACGCAGATGACGGTTCACACGCCTGCCGGTGTTCGTTTTTTGAAAGAGCAGGGCTTTGCGCGGGTGGTTGCTGCAAGAGAACTTTCGTTGGCGCAGATTAGAGACTTGTGCGGCTTGGGCGTGCAGATTGAATGTTTTGTGCATGGTGCGTTGTGCTTCTCTGCTTCCGGAAGCTGCTATTTGAGTGGTATGCTCGGAGGACGGAGTGCAAACCGCGGAAAATGTGCGCAACCCTGCCGACTTCCTTTTTGCGCCAAAGAGGGAAGTGCCTATGCGCTTTCGCTCAAGGATTTATCATATGTGAAGCATTTAGATGCGTTGCAGGAGGCCGGTGTTGCCTCTTTTAAGATTGAGGGAAGAATGAAACGGCCTGAATATGTGGCTACGGCAGTGAAAGCTTTTCGAATGGCTTTGGAGGGGAGGAGACCTGATTTAGAGAAATTACAATCTGTATTTTCTAGGTCTGGTTTTACAGATAGTTATATTTCAAACAAAAGCAAGGTTTCTATGTTTGGCGTTAGGCGAAAGCAGGATGTGCAGGCGGCGCACCCTAAGCTCTTGAAAGAAATTGCCGCCGGTTATGCAAAACCTTTGCAGCGCGTTGGGTTAAATGCAACGCTTGCGTTGCATTTAGGGAAACCGGCTGTTTTGACGTTGGGGGATTCTGTTCATTGCGTGCAGATTACAGGGGAGATTGTGCAGCAGGCGCAGACGAAACCGTTAACAAAAGAAAAACTGGAGCATCTTGTTGCCAAGTTGGGAGATACGCCTTACTTTTTGCAGAGCTTTTTGTGTGAGATGGAACCTTTTGTGTTTCTTTCAGCAGCGGCTGTGAACGACATGCGCCGCAGAGCGGTGGAACAATTAGACGCTGTTCGCATGAGAGCTCGCCCGATTCCTTTTGCTATGCCTTCTCTTTCTTTTCGCGCAAAGCGCTTTTGCAATGTCGGAGGATTTGTGGCGTTGTTTGAGAAAGCTTCGCAGGTTTGCAGCGTTGATTTATGCGCGCGTGTGGCGCTTCCTCCACAGGAGATTTTTGAAAATGCAGGTGCACTTCTCCCTTTAAAAAACAAATTGGCGGCTCTTTTGCCCGTCTTCTTTCCGGGAGGAGAACAACGCCTTTTCAGTCAGCTTGACCGTTTAAAGGAGTTGGGCGTTGCACATCTTTATCTTCAAAACGTGGGACAGATTCTGCCGGCAAAGGCACGGGGATTTGTTTTACATGGCAGTTATATGCTTCATTGCACAAATAGTGCCGCAATTGCGTTTTATCAAGAGGCGGGATTTAAGGATTTTGTTCTTTCTCCCGAGCTTACGTTGCGGCAGATGCGTGGGTGCTCTTCTCAATTGCCGTTGGGGATTTTGACATATGCGCATTTTCCGGTGATGACGGCAAAGAATTGCCCTTTTAAAGAGGTGGTTGGCTGTGAGCGCTGTAGGCAGAAAGCCTTTTTAACCGATCGAAAAGGGAAGCGTCTGCAGGTGCGCTGTAGAGATGGAATTGCCACCCTTTATAATCCGGATTTGCTCTATTTAGGGGATCGCCTTGAGGAAATTGCGCCCTCTTTTTTCAGTGTGCTTCATTTCACCTATGAGACTAGGAGTGAGGTGCAGGCTGCCTTTGATGCTATTAGACGGGGGAAGCGGCCTGATGTTTCCATTACAAGAGGATGGTATGACAGAGGAGAGGAAAGAATAAAACAGAATGTATAATATTTAATATATAATACAAATTGTATATTAAATGGTTTGTCGATAGCGATTTTTGTCAGATATTTTTGGTAGTTTTACTGTTGCGTATTATTACTATTTGTATAGACATTATATGAATACACGTTTTGTATATTTTGTGGGTCAATTTTCGTTTCTTGCCAAGGAAGCCCCTTTGTATGAATGATTTTCGGCTCAGATTTGATGATTCCTATTGAAAGTATGAACAAATTATGAAAAATAGTTTATTCTTATTGAGAATTGTAAAGAAAAGGTTTATAATATATCTGTTTAAATATAGAATAAAAAATAGAGTAATCAATTAATTATTTTTATTTACAGTAAAAGAAAGGGACGTCTTTCTAAGTTTTGCGGAGGTTGCGATTTTTAGTTAGAGAGCTTGCAACAGAACTAAAACCGGGTTTTTCCGTTTTTAAGACGGCGCATGTCATTTTTTTGAGTGACGGCACAATCTGCACATAAGACGTTTTGTATGGCGTTTGCAGCGCTTTTTTAAATAAAAAGAAAATAAAAACGAAGCTCTTGAAAGGAGTAAAACATGGCATTTTCTCGTGATATTGGAATTGATTTAGGCACGGCAAATACGTTGGTTTTTATGAAAGGAAAGGGAATCATTATTCGAGAGCCTTCCGTTGTGGCAGTTGACACCAGAACAGATGTCGTTAAATGCGTTGGCCAAGAAGCCAAGGATGTTATTGGCCGCACTCCCGGTTCAATCACTGCTGTGCGCCCTTTAAAAGACGGCGTTATTGCTGATTTTGACATCACAACCAGTATGCTTGAGCAGTTCATTCAAAAGGCTTTAAATAAAAGCAAGGGCTTTTTGGCTCGTCCCCGTGTTATCATTTGCATTCCATCCGGTGTGACTGCTGTGGAAAAGAGAGCTGTGAAAGAGGCCACTGAAAGAGCAGGGGCAAAACGGGTTTCTATTATTGAGGAGCCGATGGCTGCCGCGATTGGCGCCAATTTGCCTGTTGCTGAGCCTACGGGAAATATGGTTGTTGACATTGGAGGCGGAACGTCAGAGGTTGCTGTCATTTCTCTGGGAGGCATTGTCGCGGCAAAATCTGTTCGTGTTGGCGGTGATGAATTTGACAATTCGATTATTAATTATATTAAAAAGAAATATAATCTGCTCATTGGGGAAAGAACTGCTGAAAACATCAAAATTCAACTGGGCTCAGCTTTTCCTTTTGAAGTGGAGGAAAGCATGAACATTAAGGGGAGAAATCTGTTAAATGGGCTTCCTGAAAACATTGAAATTTCCTCTGACGAGGTGCGCGAAGCATTGGCTGATCCATTGGCAAATGTGCTTGAGGCTGTTCGCGTCACGTTAGAAAAAACGCCGCCGGAGCTTGCGGCTGACATTATTGATCAGGGAATTACACTCACCGGTGGCGGTGCGATGCTCCGTGGCTTGGATAAATTGATTTCTCAGGAGACGGGAATGCCGGTGAACATTGCTGAAAATCCGCTCGATTGTGTGGCCGAGGGTACGGGACGAGTGTTGGAAAACATTGACAAACTCCATGATGTCTTGAATGATGATGGAAAGTTTTAACGCCTAGCAGCGCTTTTTACAGCGCCGTGTTCTTTACTTGTGTTTTGCATGAGACTTTATTTGCTCTTTCGTTTGGCATTGTAGAAATGAAAATAGACGACGGGTTTTGATGATTTTTTTTGAGAGAAAGAACAGCGTTGAAATTTATTGGAGTGATAATGCAATTTCTTGCAGTTTTGCAGATGATGAAGTGATTGCTTTTTGCGTTAGGGGTTTTGCCCTGGGTCGAATTGCTATTGTATATTTGCTCTTTCTGTATTTTAGACGCGTCATAGTTTTATGGGCAGGTAGGTTTGCACAAATAGAGTTCATTTTGAAAGGTCAACAGAAATCCCGCAATGTTATGCATTACGGGATTTTTTTACAAAATAGAAGGATTTTAAGTTCATTGGTCATTAAAAACAGCTATTCCTTTTGAGGAGAACAACAAACTTAGGAGGTGATTGCAGATGAGAGAATTTTTTGGAAGTATCTGGTTTAAAATTTTGCTGGTGATTGCTGCAATATGCATGGGCTTTATTGTTTATGAAGCGTCAACGGGAAACATAGCTTCACCGTCTGCTCTTTTTGGAATGGTTGCGCAACCATTTGAACGGGCGGCGTCTTCGGTGAGCAATGCAGTCGGCAGCTTTTTGGATCCATTTGTTCATGCCGGAAAATATAAAGATGAGAATGAACAGCTCAAGCAGCAGATTGCTGACTTGCAGAATCAGATGGTGGATTATAATAGATTAAAAACCGAAAACGAACAATTGCGTGATGTGGCGGGTGTTAAAGAGTTGAATCCTAGTTTTGACATGGAGCCTGCTTCAGTTATTGCACGGGATGCAGATGATGCTTTCGGCGCATTCACCATCAACAAAGGGAGCTATAGTGGCATTGAGAAAAACGATGCTGTGATAACATCAGCCGGACTTGTGGGTTTGGTGACTGATGTGGGCCCAACTTATTCTCAGGTGACGACTGTTTTAAGCCCTGATTTGTCTATTAGTGCAAATGATTCGCAAACCGGAATTGCCGGGGTTGTTTCGGGAGACATGTCAATGGCGACACAGGGTTGCTGCAAGATGGAGCATTTAGACAAAGATGCAGATGTTGCTAATGGCAATTTGATTATCACCTCAGGGGGAAGCGGCGTTTATCCGTCAAACATTATTATAGGTTCCGTCAAGGAGATGCGCATTCAGAGCAATGGCATTTCTTCTTATGCAGTTATTTGGCCGGCTGTGGATGTGAAGACGGTGACGGAGGTTACTGTTGTGAAAAACTTTGAGGGCAAAGGCGTTTCTGCTTCTGGAACAAACGGCTAAAAATGTTGTGAATGCGGGGAGGAGGATGGATGGATGACAAAAACTAGAACCGCTATTCAGCTTGCCAGATGGGGAAGCTATTTTGGCATTTTGTTGGTGCTTTTTATCATTCAGGTTACGCCGGGTTGGTTTGCAATTATGGGAATTAAACCTATGCTTTTGGTTCCGTTTGTGGTTTGTCTTTCCATGTTTGAAACAGAGAAGACCTCTGCGGTTTTTGCGTTGCTTGCCGGTGGATTTTGGGATGCTTCATCTCAAAAAATGTTTGGGTTTTCTTCTTTAATTCTTCTTATTTGTTGTGTGGCATGCACATTGCTGGTAATGTATCTTATTAAGCCCAATATTGTTAATTCCATTTTGCTTTGTTTTGGCGCTCTGTTGGTTTATTATTTTGTAGATTTTATTTTCTACTTTTTTATTTGGGGTTATTCGGGCGTTTGGTGGTATTTATTATATCACATTTTACCAACCATAGTATATACGGTTGCGGTATCGCCCTTGCTCTTTTTTCTTATGCGTGCTCTTTGCGGGAAGTTTCGAGAGATGTTGTAGGCTAGACGGTGGTGCCTGATTGCACAAGGGAAGATTGTGATTTTTCACGAGCAGTCAACATTTTGTTTTGAATGTTTATGTTTAAAAGAATGAAATGGATGTGTTACTGCATTTTAGAAAAACATTTTATTGACGATGAAAATGGATTAGAGGTGGTCTTTGCATTAGAAGAGCATTTTGCAGGGGCGTTTTTCTATTCAAAGACAGTGAAGATGTTGCACTCTGCTGCGACGGCGTGCCTTTCGCACCTCGGAACACCGCTGTGTGAAAAAAGAAACGGATAGTTAATTGAGTGGAGAAAAAGGGGATTTTAGAGACTTACTGTGGATGAAAATATGCGTGATGACACAGCTCTTTGGATGCTTTAGGGGTATGAATCGCTATTTAAGTGCATTAGAGTGCATTTGGAAGTGTAGAAACAGAATTTCAGCAAGGAGCATGATTCTATTGTGAAAATTTTTGGCAGGAGGCGATTCTGCTTAGAGAAGCAAGCCGACACGCCATAGGTGTTAGATGCAGAGATTTGATTGATTAATAAAGAGGAGTGTAGAGTGATGAACAGAAATCATTCATCCGGCAGCAAGGGAAGATTGATTCTGCTGATTGTTTGCGTGGTCGTTGTTTTTGTGGCGGCAGTTTTTATGCTGATGCAATATCAAATTGTGGATGGCGCCGACTATGCAAAACAGGCGACGAAAAATAATCAGTCCACCATTCCGGTTGAGGCGGCGCGCGGCGAAATCACCGATCGTTATGGTCGGCCACTGGTGACCAATCAGCTTTCTTTAAATGTTGTCATCAACAAGACCGACATTTCAGATGAACAGCTCAACCAGGTAATCCTTGATTTGATTCATCTTTTTCAGCAGCATGGCACGGGATGGATTGACCAATTTCCTATATCTATGGAACAGCCCTACACATTTTTGGAGGGACAGGATGGGCAAGTTGCCAATTTAAAGAGCGCTTTAAAAGCGCAAGATTATGCCACAGCTCAAAATTGCATGGATCTTTTAGTTTCTCAATGCAAAATTAATGGATATAGTGAGCAAGACACCCGTTTGATTGCCGGTGTGCGTGGCCAAATGCTTATGGAAAACTTTTCAGAGCAGACGCCATACGTTTTTGCTGAAAATGTGGATAATGCTTTTGCCTCAACTATTTTGGAACTTTCAGATTCTCTCCCGGGCGTTTCGGTTACAGAAACTTATAATCGTTTTTATCCGGATGGCACGATTGCGCCGCATATTTTAGGTACTGTGGGGCCAATTTATCAGGAAGAGTATGCCAATTATAAAGATAAGGGTTATCCTATGGATGCGATTGTGGGGAAAAGCGGCATTGAATATGCCTATGAAGATGCTCTCCACGGTACGGATGGGAAAATGACGGTTGTCAAAGACGACAATGGTCAAATTGTGGATCAGTATTATAAAGAAGGTGACGAACCCAAGCCGGGAAACACAGTGATGCTTACTATTGACAAGCAGTTTCAAAAGGATGTTCAAGATGCTCTGGCCAGCTTTATTTTAAGCTTACGTCGTTCGAGTTATCCGGGTGCTAAAGGGGGAGCGGTTGCGGTGCTCGATGTCGACACAGGTGAGGCGTTGGCGTTGGCAACCTATCCGAGTTACGATATTAATGAATATAACACTAATTATAATCAGCTTGCCTCTGATACGGTGATGAAGCCGCTGTTTAATAGAACTTTAATGGGAACCTATCGTCCCGGTTCCACCTTTAAGACCTGTGTAGCAGTTGCAGGGCTGACAGAGGGCGTCATCAATGAAAACACCTATTTTAATTGTGTGAACCCGTTTGTTTATTATGGACAACCATTTAATTGTTTACAAAACCATCACCATGGTCCAACGAATATTTACACAGCTTTGCAGTATTCGTGTAATATTTATTTTTATAATACAGGAGATAGATTGGGTATTGACAAAATGAATGAGTATGCACATGCCATGGGTTTGGGTGTGGATACAGGGCTCGAAATTGCAGCAGAAACCGGGCACATCTCCAGTCCGGAATATTTTGAAGAAAACGGCTTGCGCTGGGAACAGGGATATGTTATTCAAACAGCTATAGGACAGTCTGAAACCATGGTAACGCCTTTACAAATGGCCTCCCTTGTGATGACCATTGCCAACCATGGGGTTCGCTATGAAACGCATTTGATTCAATCAATTGAAAAATATGATTACAGCGCAACGGTGTCGGAAACGCAGCCGGTGGTTGCTTCCACCTTGCCTGACAAAAACAGAGCCTACGACATTACCACCGAGGGAATGAAAAGAATGGCTTCTACAGTTTCCGTCCTGCGCGGCATGGACGTGGCGGCGAAATCAGGTACGCCTGAATTTTATCAAAATGGTGTTTATAAAACAAATTCCGCCGCTGTATGTTTCTATCCGGCTTCCGACCCGGAAATTGCCATTGGAATCATGCTGGAGGAGGGCGGAAATGCTCCAAATCTAATCAAACCGATTATTGACGCTTATGAGGCTTCTAAGACGCAGCAGGTGGAAACGCCCGTTCAGTCTAACCAACTCATTGTTCAGTAGTGTGGTTGTTTTTTCAAAATTTAAGAGACGTTATTGTGACGTTTTGTTGATAGTTTTTTCAACAAGACAACATAAAATGAAAAAAGCAACATCAGCGACATTAAAAATAAAATAAATGGGGCGGATTTACCTTAAAGAAATCGGTGGGGCTTGTGTGTTATTGTTGGGCTAAAAAAGAGGGCATTGTGATGTTTTAGCATGTTGCATGTTTGCCTTTAAATGGTGCAATTGCTTTGAGCATAGTGGTTGTGTTTGATTTAATTTCATTTCATAAAATTTAACGCTTTGTGCAGTTAAAATAAAGACTATCTTAAACGGAAAGGCATTGTTAGGAAAAAAGAGATTAATAATAGCCTTAAAATGTCTTGCTTTTTGTATTATGTTATAAATTTAATAAATAACCATTTCTTTTTCATAAATTTTGTGATACAATATGTGTTAAATTGGTAAATTGCTCATATGTTTTTTTATCGGCAACGCACCAACAGATTTCGGATAAATGGAAGGAATGCTGCTTTTATGGGAGAAATTATTGCCGTTGTATCCGGAAAGGGCGGCGTGGGCAAGAGCACGATTTCCTGTTGTTTGGGACGAGCCTTTGCGCAAAGAGGGCTTAAAACCGTTTTGGTTGAGCTCGACAGCGGGTTGCGGGGCGTTGACATTATGCTCGGCTTGTCTAACACAGTTTATGATTTGGATGATTTATTGCAGGGGAGATGTCAGATTGAAGAAGCCATCCAGCAGGTGGATGACTCTTCATTGTATGCCATTTGCGCTCCGGTGAAGTTGCAGCGTTTGCCTGATCGAGAAGATTTTATGATTCTTTGCTCGGCGTTATTGACTGAGTTCGATCTGATTTTGCTTGACGCAGCAGCCGGTTGCATGTTGGCTGACTGCATCGCTTCAGTTGCTTCGTTGCTCTTAACAGTGGTCACGCCTGATCCTATATGCGTGCGAGACGCCGCTTTGCTGACAGAACTTTTCCGATATGATTTGGACGCTAAGGCGAATATGCGTTTGATTATTAACCGTGTGAATACGGATTTGGTTAAGAAAGGCCTGATTCGAGATTTAGATGAAGTGATTGACACAACGGGTGTGCAACTCATTGGTGTGATTCCGGAAAACGCAATCCTTTGTGAAGCCACAGCAAAGGGAAGAGATTTAGAGGAGAAGAGCCTTCTTCACAAAGTGTTTGCTGCGATTGCGGGAAGAATTTTTGGTGAAGAAATTTCGCTTATTTTTCATTAATACGATTACAGACTGCCGATTTTTGTTTGCACAGTTTTTATAGATACATATCATCCTATATTAAAGGAGGAAAAGAAATGACAATAGCACTCATTGCCCATGACTCTAAAAAAGAGTTAATGGCACAGTTTTGCATCGCTTATTCCGGAATTTTGAAAAAGCACACCCTTTGCGCAACCGGGAAAACCGGAAAACTGGTGAAGGAGGCAACAGGTTTGCCGATTCAATGCTTTATGACAGGAGAGCAGGGAGGAGATGAGCAGATTTCTGCGCGCATTGCCTACAATGAGATTGATTTGCTTCTGTTTTTTAGAGATCCTCTAAGCATCAAGAATTATGAGTTGCATGAGGCGGAGATGATGCGTTTGTGTGATATGCATAATATTCCGTTGGCTACCAATATTGCAACGGCGGAGGTTCTCGTTCATGGCTTGGATCGAGGAGACTTTGACTGGAGAACAATTGTCAATCCTTCTTAGAATGGCGTTTTTCTTTAAGTGATGATTTTTTTGGGCGTTATGCCCTTTTTTGTTATGCTTCTGTTATGTTGTTTTGGTTGGGCGTAACACTTGCAAAAATGCGAAATATTGGGTATAATGCAATTAAAGCTTTTTATATAGAGCAATTTTACGGCAGGGACATTGCACCGCAACGGAAAAGTGAGGAAATTTTTCAAAGAGGTAAGGTTATCGTTTATGCGGGGAGCAGCTGTTTGCAATGAACGCCCGTTTGGAAGAAGACTGCTTGCAGAGAAGTGACTGTAGTGAAATGGGAGAGCCGTAGTTGCGCTTTGCAAGAGAAATCATGTCGTTACAGGGAAAGCAATTTGCGATTAATTTTGTGGAAACTGATGTGATTCGCTGTGCAAAAATGGGGCTGAAGCGTTTTGGAAACCCTTATTTTTGTGGCTTAGATTGTTGCTTAAGATGAATGCAAAGCGATTTTTTACATAGAATAGAGCGTTTAGACGCATTTAGCGGCGTGTAGTCGCGCCTGTGTTTGTTTTTAGAAAGGATGTTTATGCATTGAAAGAGATTATAAGAGCGCCTCGTGGGACGCAAGATATTCTCCCCGGTGAGACTTCTAAATGGCAGTGGATTGAACGAGCGGCGTTGGAGTCGGCGGCAACGTTTGGTTTTGAGGAGATTCGTGTTCCCACATTTGAATATACCGGGCTTTATTCTCGATCGGTTGGGGAAACGACCGATGTCGTGCAAAAGGAGATGTTTACTTTCACAGATCGCGGCAATCGTTCGCTTTCTCTGCGACCGGAGGGAACGGCGGGCGTTTTGAGAGCGTCGATTGAGAACGGCTTGCTTTCCGGGGCGCTGCCTTTAAAACTTTGCTATATTCTCTCTTGCTTCCGGAATGAACGTCCGCAGGCGGGAAGATTTAAAGAATTTTATCAGTTTGGCGTGGAAATGCTCGGAAGCAAAAGTCCTCTTGCTGACGCTGAGGTGATTTGTCTTGCTGACCATTTTTTTAAAAAATTGGGGATACGCGGACTTTCTTTGCAGATTAATTCAATTGGATGTCGTGCGTGTCGACCTCGTTATCATCAGGCTTTACGGGAATATTTCAATCGTTATGAAAATTCTCTTTGCGAAACCTGCAAAGAACGTTTGTTAAAAAATCCTCTGCGCATTTTAGATTGTAAAAATCCCGACTGTGCTGCGTTGACCGCGCAAGCGCCTCGCATTTTGGATTATTTGTGCGATGACTGCGAAAGCCATTTTCAGAAAGTGCAGCAGAATTTGCAGGATTTGCAGATAGAATTCCAAGTGGATGCAGGAATTGTTCGCGGATTGGACTATTACACGAAAACTGTTTTTGAGTTTATCTCGAATGATTTGGGTGCGCAGAGCACGCTATGCGGCGGAGGACGGTATGACGGCTTAGTGGAAGAAATGGGAGGGCCGGCTCTTGAGGGCTTGGGCTTTGCTATGGGGTTGGAGCGTCTTTTGATGGTGATGGAAAAGCAAAAGACTGTTTTCCCCGACGCCACTGAATGCATGCTCTATCTTGGAAGCCGCGGAGAAGAGGCAGCGCGCCGAGCGGCTTGCATTTGCGGTGAATTAAGAGAAGAAGGCTTTTGTGTTTCTTTTGATGTGCTTGAACGGAGTGTGAAAGCGCAGATGAAATATGCAAACAAGATAGGCGCTGCGTATGCCGCTATTATTGGAGAGGAAGAATTGTCATCAGGGAAAATTCAGCTTAAGAGAATGGCGGATGGGCAGAGCAAAACGGTGGAGTTGCAGTGTTTGAAAGAGGAGATGTATCAGGCACAACTTGACCAATTTGCAGAAAAGATAGCACAGGAAGATCTTTGCGATGAAGCTTTGGATCGATGAATCGTTTGAGCAGAACGAACTATGGAAGAAAACAGCTTAACAAAAGAGAGGATAAAAAGGATGAAGAGAACCATTTATTGTGGACAACCTACAATGCAGGATGTGGGAAAAGAGATAACTGTTGCCGGTTGGGTGCAGAGGAGAAGAGACCTTGGCAATTTGCTCTTTTTAGATCTCAGAGACAGAACGGGAATTGTGCAGCTGGCTTTTGATGATCGCAGCGATAGGGAAATTTTTGAAAAAGCTAATGCTTGTCGCAGTGAATTTGTGCTTTTGGCAACAGGCGTTGTGCGCGAGCGTGAGAGCAAGAATGCGTCGCTGGAAACGGGAGATATTGAAATTTTTGTCTCTGCTTTGGAAGTGCTGTCTGAATCAAAGGTTCCGCCTTTTGAAATTTTAGATGACACGGCTGTGAATGAGGAGTTGCGCTTAACTTATCGTTACCTTGATTTGCGCCGCCCTAGCATGCAAAAGACCATTCTTGCAAGGCACCAGATTGTCAAGGCTGCTCGTGATTATTTTGACAGCGAGGGCTTTTTGGAGATTGAAACGCCTGTGCTGATTCGTTCCACCCCGGAGGGTGCGCGGGATTATCTGGTTCCTTCAAGGGTGCATGGCGGTTCGTTTTATGCCTTGCCGCAGTCGCCACAGCTTTATAAGCAAATGTTGATGCTTTCAGGGTTTGATCGCTATATGCAGATTGCAAGGTGTTTTCGTGACGAGGACTTGCGTGCAGATAGACAGCCTGAATTTACCCAAATTGACCTGGAGATGAGCTTTGTTGAAGAGGACGATGTGATGGCTGTGAACGAGGGCTTTATGAAGCGTCTTTTTAAACAGGTTCTCAATCTTGATTTGAAAACGCCGTTTGAACGGATGACTTATCAGCAAGCAATGGATCAATATGGCTCGGATAAACCCGACGTTCGCTTTGATTTGAAACTGATCGATTTAGCAGACTGCTTGCAGGGGACTTCTTTTCAGGTGTTTGCAGGGGCCCTTAAAGACGGCGGCGTTCGTGGCATAAATGCTAAGGGCGCTGCTGACAAACTTTCCCGCAAGGAGATTGACAAGTTGACTGAGGTTGTGAAAACCTATGGCGGAAAGGGACTTGCTTTTACCCGCTTGGCGGCCGAGAAGGAGACGTCTTCTTATGAGAAGTTTTTGTCGGATGAAGAAAAGGCGGCAGTGCGCAACAAAATGGGCGCACAGCCCGGCGACTTGCTCTTGCTGGTTGCCGACGCTGACATCCAGATTGTGTATGACGCCTTGGGGGCGCTGCGTTGTCATTTGGCGAAAAAGCTCGATTTGATTCCGAAAAATAGCTTTGCTTTTTTGTGGGTTACGGATTTTCCATTGCTTGAATATAACAAAGAGGAAGAACGCTTTGTGGCAAAGCACCATCCTTTCACCGCTGTAGCAGACAGAGATTTGGATAAACTCGAGACTTGCCCGCAGGATTGCCATGCAAAGGCTTATGACTTGGTGCTCAACGGCTGTGAAGTGGGTGGCGGTTCGATTCGTATTCACCGCCCTGATGTGCAGCAAAAGATGTTTGCAGCGCTTGGTTTTTCACAGGAGGAAGCAAAAGAGCGTTTCGGCTTTTTGATGGAGGCCTTTGCTTACGGAGCGCCGCCGCATGGGGGTATGGCTTATGGGTTGGATCGTTTGGTGATGTTGATGCTTGACAAAACCAGTATTCGAGATGTGATTGCTTTTCCAAAGGTGCAGAATGCAAGAGAGTTGATGGTGCAGTCACCGTCAGAGGTGGAGCAGTCTCAGCTTGCAGACTTACATATTCAGGTGGTTGAAGAATCATAGAGTTATACAAAAAAGGACTGTGCTGTTTATAGCACAGTCCCTTTTTGTTGCGCGCAATTAATCGCCTGTGATTGCGTAGCGCTCTAATATTTTTTGCTTTTGATTTTCCAACTCCTTCGGCTTGGGGGAGATGTAGATGCATTCCTCACAGTGTCCTTGCACGTCCGGCGTGATTGAATTTAAAATACACACGCCTCTTTTTTGATAGATACATAAATAGTTTTCACAATTCATAGTAACATCCATCATTTCGTGACAGAATTTAGGGCGGTGTCTTGATCGTCTAATGTGTATTTACAGCATTTTAAAACTAAAAGATTGAAAGAGATTTTATGTTCACTCGCCAAATCATTTAGTTGATTAAATAAGTTCTCTGTAAAACGAATGGTTCTCGATATATTGGCACTATAAAATTGATTTTCAATCTTAAACACATATATTCACCTTAATTGTTATTTTATCTCATTTATTATACAGTTGTATATACCCATAAATGGTTTTTTATGGTTACAATTATGGTTATGGATAATGTTGACGAATATATCGATGCCATATAGTTTTCTTGTTTATCTGCCATAATATGATTTTTATTGACAATTTTATTTTTCTATGGTATTACTTTTTTTACAAAGAGGCGACCCTCTTGTTTGACGGTAATCTTACCCCCGAAAGGGGGGAAGTTGTATGGAATATTTAGTCATTCTTGTTATTTTACTCGTTTTGCTAAATGAATTACTACATAAAAAAAGATAACCGTCATCTAGCTCATGACGGTTATCTATACATATACTTTTCCACGGGGTGACCGCAAACGGTCGCCTTTTTGTATTTTTATGATACTATAAGTCTGTTATAAAGTCAACTAAATATTTATCTATTTTCTTTTCTAGTATAAAAGAGATAGATTGATAAATAAAACGAAAATTTGCTATAACTAAAAGCGAGATGTCCCCCCGCCTCTTAGGCGGCGGGTTCCACTCTCTTTTTCCGGTGGCGGCACAATCCACCACCGGAACGTTGAATGACGGGGCTTTGCCCCTTATTGAATAAACCAAGCAGTTGGGACGAAGTCCCTGTATATCAGTATCTCCCCATTTTCACTTTTTATTTTGAGATGTGAGGAGGTGAGATTTATGAGGAATTTTACAAAGTTTTTGTTGCAATTATTACATACAAGAGAAAAGACTGTAACACTAATTGTTACAGTCTTTTCTCAAGTTAATAATGTTAACAAGGACTAAATGCGACGTTCCAACTGCTATTATTATATCGCAATATGAAAAGAAGGTCAAATGAAATAAAGTATATACTACTTTATTTCTATTTTTCACAAAGAGGCGACCCTCTTGTTTGACGGTAATCTTACCCCCGAAAGGGGGAAGTTGTATGGAATATTTAGTCATTCTTGTTATTTTACTCGGTTAGCAAAACAAGTAAAAATAACAAGGAGGACTAAATCATTGTAGCACCTACAATTTTCAGTATTGGATATGTATGCTCGTGGGTTGACAATTTTACTTATGATTGATATAATAAAAATAAAAAAGGCAACGATAAACGGTTGCCCCCATGTGGTTAATAGATAACCGTAAACTTTGTGAGGGTTCAGCGGTTATCTATTTTTATTGTTACTATTAAAGAGCAACTGAAATAATACTAAGACAATAATAAGTACTATTAAGTAGTCCATAGTAACACCCCCTGTCCGGAGGCAAGATTAACCGCTTATACGTTTATGTGCCTTTTCTAACGGTTCATTATATCCATAATTCGAACATGTTTGCAACAGAGCCCTTTTTGCGCAGCCTCTTGTTTGTAGATCTGTCAATGATACTTACTATATAAAAAAGATAACCGTCATCTAGCTCATGACGGTTATCTATACATATACTTTTCCACGGGGTGACCGCAAACGGTCACCTTTTTGTATTTTTATGATACTATAAGTCTATTATAAAGTCAACTAAATATTTATCTATTTTCTTTTCTAGTATAAAAAAGATAGATTGACAAATAAAACGAAAATTTGCTATAACTAAAAGCGAGATGTCCCCCGCCTCTTAGGCGGCGGGCTCCACTCTCTTTTTCCGGTGGCGGCACAATCCACCACCGGAACGTTGCATGAGACAAGCAGTTGGGACGAAGTCCTTGTGAAAAACCTCCCCATCTACATCTTTCATCATTGAGGTGGAAGAAGGTGACATCATGAAGGATGTGTTTTTAGCTTTTCTGCAAAAGTTGTTACATAAAGAAAAAACGGTTACAACTGTGATAGTCATAACCGTTAACTCTTTTAGCAATTCGAGCAAGGACTAAAGAGATCGTCCCAACTGCTGTTTATTATACTGCAATCGTTTTTAGATATCAAATAGTTTTGATATGGGTCCAGTGGACAGGAAAATATCTGAAACAAAATAAACCGGCGATTTTATCATAAAGTCAGTGGCTAAAAATTTTGAATCATCTTTCAGTTCGTTTAATCGGTTTGTTGTTCTTTATTTTGTGATGGGACAGTTTGTTCTTTACGTTTTTTGGCAAGTTTTCTTTCTTTATTGCTCACAAATTCTTCAGATAACTCAATAATAATGGACATCAAAGGAGGACCGAAGAAGAGCCCTGCAAAACCGAAGAGTCCTCCAAATAGAGTTACGCCAAGAATTACATAAAGAGGGCGTATGCCAACTGCATTTCCGATCACACGGGGATAGAGCAAATTGCCGTCAACCTGTTGTAGAATTAAAACAATGATAAGCGCTATAATGAATTGTTCAAAACTTCCTGACAAAAGCGTAAAGAGCGCAACGCAGGCAACACCGATGAATGGACCAAAATAGGGAATGAGCGCAAACAAGAAATACACCATTCCCAAAACAATGGCGTTGGGAATTCGGAAGATGGCTAATGTAATTCCCACAATGCATCCAATGAGAAACGCGTCCAGCGCCTGTCCGTAAACAAAGCTATAAATTACCTTGCTGATACGTTGAATCAGTCGAATCGTCCGTTCTGTATAGTGTTCTTTGATGCTCAATTTACAGACGCGCACAAAAGCTTGTTTAATTTTTGCCCGTTCAAGAAGCAGATAAATAGAAATAATGAAACCGATGAGAAGATGAAATAAAAATACGAACACACCGGTAATGCCGCTCGCATAACTTCCCAGGTCAACATATTGAGAGATGTTTTCAAATGTAAGAAAGTTTTTCAAAGCAGAGATTACCTGGTTAAGCCAATTTGCGTCTGAGAAATGCTGTTGTAACATGTTATATAAATTATTAACATATCCCGGAATTGATGAGATAAAGGCTACGATATTTTGATAGAGCATTGGAACGAACAAAGTCAGCAGCGCTCCAAGAATCAGAAGAAAGGCCAAAACTACCAGCAGAACGGAAAATGGCCGCGCCTTTTTTCGCAGCAGATTTTTGTTCGATTTCATCAACAGCGCTTCAACTTTTCTCGATGGAGGAAAGAGAAAAAATGCGAACAATCCGCCAATGATAAAGGGGGTGAGCACCCCTAAAATAAAATTAAATCCACGAACTATGCCGCTGAAATCGTCAAATGTTTTATAGGTTGCAATTACGGCAGCGCAAAACAAAAACCGCACAAACCAAATTTTAAATGTTGCTTTTTTCAAATCTTTCACCTCTACTTCTTTATTTATTATAAGAGTGCATTGTTTATTTGTCAAAGGGGAGGTAATGTCGAAAAAGAAGAGTTGTCTAATGATATTGCTATGTGATACAATAAAATAAAACATAAGGAGGGTGTTTTATGCAAAAGATGCTTGGTTTAATGAGAAAGGCAATCACAGAATTTGATTTAATTGAAGACGGCGACCATATTGCGGTTGGAGTGTCCGGCGGAAAGGACAGTATGGTTTTGCTCAACGGGCTTCATTTGTTGCGGCGTTTTATTGGTATTGATTATGACATAACGGCAGTATCGATTGATTTACAATTCCAAGGAATTAAAACAGACTTTGAGACTTTGCAAACATTTTGCAAGGATTTAGCCATCCCTTTTGTGCTAAAAAACACTCAGATTGGAGAAGTTGTTTTTTCGCTTCGCAAGGAGGAACATCCATGTAGTTTGTGCGCGAGGATGCGTAGAGGGGCTTTGCACGATTTGGCTAAGGAAAACGGTTGTAACAAGGTGGCTTTGGGGCATCATTTTGATGATGCAATAGAGACCTTCATGATGAATTTGTTCATCGAAGGAAGAATCGGCTGTTTTTCTCCAAGGAGCTATCTTTCAAGAAAGGATTTAACGGTGATTCGGCCTATGGCATTGGCGCCTGAAAAGGAGATTATTAGGGCTGCAAACCGGGCAGGACTGCCCATTGTTAAAAATCCTTGCCCTGTGGATGGCGCAACGGCAAGACAGAAAATGAAAAATTTGCTTAACACACTGGAAGAGTCAAATCAGGGCGTAAAACAGCGAATTTTTGGGGCTATGCGGCGTGCAGGAGTTGATGGCTGGCAGTTTCGGGTTTGATTTCAGAAAAGTTTACATTTTTCAGGCAACTCTCATAATATATTGCTTGACAATCTGTTTATATAATACTAAAATATTAATTAGTGCGTCATATTTATTTTATTGTTAAAAAGTTTTTATTATGGAAGCAGCGATTTTTATCGTTTTCTATTTTTTAATAAATAACGGTTGTAGATTTCCCAAATCTGCACAGATAATCGGGAAGATTATTTTATTTGAAAACAGATACCGGATGTCTCATTCTGTTTTCTTTAAACATCTTGAAAGGGCTTTTCTCTGGCTATATGCGATGGGAATCTCCATTTTGTGTGTCAGCCCATCAGTAACGCAGCAGCAGTTCTTCGTTTTAGGGGATTTTTCTGATTTGAGAATGAAAAACATTTGGGGACGGATGATATAGCCGTCTGCTTTTTTTCGATTCAAACATGGCGTACCTTAGCTCACGCAATTATCGTATACATATTCAATAGGGCGCTATGAGCGCCACATTCAATGTTTCAGTAATCAATTGCGTCATTGCTGAAATAGGGAAACGAATTCCGTCTCTTTATGAGTGGGAGGCATTTTATTTTTTAGTCTAGCGATAGATGTTTACAAAAGAAAGGAGAAACGATTTAGTATGGATATCACAATGGCGGTTTTGCTAATTGTGATTTCTTTTGTTGCGTCAGGCGCTTTGTTCGGATTTATCGCATTTAAAATTGGAATTAAATATCGCAAACAGGTTGCGGAAACTGAAATTGGAACAGCGGAGGAACAAGCGAAGAGGATTTTGGAAGATGCAGATAAGGAAGCTGATACCAAAAGAAAAGAAGCGCTGATTGAGGCCAAAGATGAAATTCACAAATTGCGGGAAAACGCTGAGTTAGAAATCAAAGAGCGTCGCAGTGAAATTTCGAGGCAGGAAAAGCGTTTGCAGCAAAAAGAGGAATCACTGGATAGAAAAACGGATCAACTTGAGAAAAAAGATGAAAAGGTGGAAAAAAGACTCAAAGGGCTTGTTGCGAAAGAAGAGGAGATTGAGGAGATCAAAAATCAACAGAGAAAACGCTTAGAAGAGCTCTCTCACATGACCTCTGCACAAGCAACCGAACAGCTTCTCAATGATTTAGACAATGAACTTGCTTATGAAAAAGCGAAGCGAATTACAAATCATGAACAGCAGATTAAAGACGAAGCTGATGAGAGAGCCCGTCATTTTATTGGACTTGCCATTGCCCGTTGCGCTGCGGATCATGTGGCGGAATCGACTGTGGCGGTTGTTCCCTTGCCGAGCGATGAAATGAAAGGACGAATTATTGGAAGAGAGGGTAGGAATATTCGGGTTCTTGAGACCCTTACGGGCGTAGATTTAATTATTGACGACACACCTGAGGCAATTACGCTCTCTTGCTTTGATCCGGTTCGGAGAGAAATTGCACGTCTCTCTTTGGAAAGACTTATTGTGGACGGGAGAATCCATCCGGCGAGAATTGAGGAAATTGTACAGCGCGCGCAAAAAGAAGTGGATCAGACTATTAAGACAGCCGGAGAGCAAGCTGTTTTAGACACCAACGTGCATGGTGTGCATCCTGAATTAGTCAAATTGCTTGGCAGATTGAAATATCGAACCAGTTATGGACAAAACGTGCTCAATCATAGCATGGAGGTGTCGTATTTGGCAGGTATGCTTGCCGGTGAATTGGGGTTGGACTCTAATTTGGCGCGCCGCGCAGGCCTGCTGCATGATATCGGCAAGGCGCTCAATCATGAAATTGATGGTTCTCATGTGAAAATTGGCGTTGATGTTTGCAAAAAGTGCAAAGAAAATCAACAGGTGATTCATGCCATTGCCGCCCATCATGGTGATGTGGAACCTACCAATGCAATCGCTTGCATTGTTCAGGCAGCCGACGCAATTTCCGCGGCAAGACCGGGCGCTAGAAGGGAAAACCTTGAGAATTATATTAAACGTCTTGAAAAACTTGAGGAAATATGTAATTCATTTGAGGGAGTGGAGCGTTCCTTTGCCATTCAGGCCGGCCGTGAGGTTCGCATTATGGTGAGTCCTGAAGTGATTAAAGACGAAAAAATGCCTTTAATTGCAAGAAAGATTGTTAAGCGCATTGAGCAGGAGTTAGATTATCCCGGCCAGGTTAAGGTGAACATGATTCGGGAAAGCCGCGCGATTGATTTTGCAAGATGATTCTGCTGTTTTCATGGAATTATTTGTAGACTTTTTAGAGTATTGGGGGAGCCTTTTTAACAAACACTGCATAAGACTTTTGGATTTTCAACTTTTTTGTTTTCTATTGTTCAAAGATTTGTCTCTTTAGACTTTGCCTGCTGATTGATAGTGCGGGCAAGCAGAAAAGGATGATTTTATCATAGAGTAAATTGGCTCCATATCTTTTGCAGAAAATTCCGTAATGCACATAGCTTACGGGATTTTTATTTTTGTCTAAACAGGGGTGTTCTTTAATAATTATCAAGAATTATCAAGGCGGATGTGCAGTAATGTTATGCTTTTAATACGATATAAGTTTTTTCTGTTTTTTAAAAACTACCGCAGGCATTATGCACGTTTGCTGCTAACGGCTGCTGTTGAGAGATGGGGAAATGGGAGAACTTTTCAGAGGAACAGGTTGTTTAATGAAACGGTGAATGGAGGAAGAGATGGAGACACTTTCAAGCCCTACGATGATTCGAGAACTGCTGTCTCGTCATGGCTTTGGTTTAAAAAAGTCGATGGGTCAGAATTTTTTAATTAATCCAACAGTTTGCCCCAAGATGGCGCAGCTTTGCGGTGCGGGGGAGGGCGTTGGTGTTTTAGAGGTGGGACCGGGAATTGGCGTGTTGACAGCGGAGCTTGCTAAAAGGGCGCAGAAGGTGGTTTCGGTTGAATTAGACCAGAGGCTGTTTCCTGTTTTGGGGGAAACACTTGGCGAGTTTTCAAACGTCTATTTGGCAAAGGGCGACATTCTCAAGCTTGACATAGCTGCATTGATAGAACAACAGTTTGGAGAAATGCCGGTTGTTTTTTGCGCCAATTTGCCTTATTATATTACCTCTCCGGTGATTATGAGACTTTTAGAAGAACGCTACCCTTTTGCATCCATCACGGTTATGGTGCAAAAGGAGGCGGCGCAGCGGCTTTGTGCGCAGCCGGGAACGCGTGAAGCGGGCGCTGTGAGCCTTGCCGTTGCCTATTATGCAGAGGCTAAGAAATTGTTTGACGTTGGGAGAAATAGTTTCTACCCTGCGCCGCGTGTTGATAGTCGCGTGATTCAACTCAAGCCGCGAGAAGATCTTCTTTTGTGTAAACAAGATGAAAAGGCGCTGTTTGCTATCATTAGAGCTGCTTTTTCTCAGAGAAGAAAGGTGTTGGCCAATCCGGTTGCCCATGCTTTGGGGATTGAGAGAGAACGGGTGTGGAGTGCGCAGGATAGGGTGGGTGTTTCCCGTCAGGCGCGTGCGGAGGAGCTGACATTGGAGGAATTTATTTTTCTTGCGCGGGCGCTTTCTTGTTTTCGTTAGATGGTTTTTTTGCTGATTGTTTTAGATAGCCGCAGAGCAGTGCATCTTTTAAGAAAATAGCGCCTGCATTTGTCGCATTGGCATTGGTTGAGAGTTGGAAGGTGCGCGTGTTGTTGGGCCTTCTTATGTTTTCGTCAAGTTGCCTTTGGCTAACGCAATTTGACAGTGCAGCACAATGAGCACCGCAGACTGTGGGCCGTTGAAGCAGTGTTTATAGGGACTTTGTATAGATTAAATAAAGCATAGCCTGTTTTTGTCTTACAAAAAATTGTATTGCACAGCTTTGGTGCAAGCGGTTTGTTTTGCAGAAAGAGGACAAAGCGTTATTGTAAAACATATGCCGGGCATTTGTTGTTTTCAAGAGGAAGCCTTTGCATAGAAAAAACAGCGCGGCCGTTTGTCGCGCTGTTTTTTTGTTTTGCTTTTTTCTCTTTAGCGAAAAGCGCTTTGCGTGGGAGTGAGGGCACACTTATAAAAAGGGAGACAAAAGCATTTTTATCTCCTGCGCACAGAGCTCTACCGATTGATTGGCGTTGATGATTAAATTTGCTGCTTGTTCATAAATCGGCTGCCGTTGCGCAAAGAGTTGTTTTAGAGTTTCTTTGGAAGACCGGTTTGCAATTGGACGCGTTTGCTCTCTGTAGATTCTCTCATAGCAGATGGAAAAAGGCACCTCTAAAAAGACAATAAGGCCATTTTTTTTGGCCAAAACGACGTTTTCTGGGTTGAGAAAGGTTCCGCCTCCTGTAGCAATGACTTTGTTTTGCAAAACACTCCACTGTTGCATTAAGGAATGCTCGAGTTCTCGAAATCCCTGCTCTGTGTTTTCCGAAAAGATTTCTACGATTTCCTTTCCGGTTTGCCTTACAATTTCCTTGTCTGTGTCTAAAAAGGCGAAGCCCATTTTTTTTGAAAGCCTTTGCCCGATTGTGCTTTTGCCGCAGCCCATAAAGCCGCACAAATAGACTGCTTTCATTCTTTTCCTCCGTTCTTATCAAATGTTTGCACATAATCTTGCATTTGCTCGACAATTTGGTTGATATCTTTGGTTGAGAAAGAGCAGCTATTCCAAATTTCATGGGCGGCGGCGGCCTGCCACACCAGCATAGACATTCCGCCCGCCGTTTTAACGCCGAACGTTTTTGCTTGCTGCATCAACCGGGTTTGACCCGGATTATAAATGGTGTCAAACAGGTAAGAGACTCTTTGCAACGTTTGACTGTCAATAGGAATCTCTTGGGAATTTGGAAACATTCCAACCGGTGTTGCATTCAAAACAAGATCAAAGCTTTCGTTGGGAATGCTGTCAATCGAAACGATTCTGACCTTGGCGTTATTATCCAGTGCCAAGATGTTTTCCTGCATGCTGTGCGCCTTTTCATAAGAAGAATCGCGCACGGCAATGGTGAGCGCCCCGCCTGCACGCACTGTTTCTATTGCCATCATTCTCCCAACGCCACCGCATCCTAAAAGAAGAACCTTTGCATGCAAGGAGGCGCCCAACTCTTCTAATGCGCGCAAAAAGCCGTCTACATCTGTGTTATAGCCAATGCGCTTTTGGCCTTTGCCACACAGAACCGTGTTCACTGCGCCATATCGTTTTGCGGATATATCGAGTTTATCGAGCATAGATAGAATAGGGATTTTATAGGGGATTGTGACATTGAATCCGTCATAGGAGAACAGCCTTTCGCTTTCTTCTAAAAAGCGCTCTCGTGGAATTTCAATTGCTTTATAAGAGGAAGTTTTATCTCCTAAAAGCGCAAAAAGACAGCTGTGAATCTGCGGGGAAAGGGTGTGAGAGAGAGGAAAGCCAATAAGCGCATATGATTTGTTCATCAAATACCACCTTTATGTTGTAAAAAGCTTCGATAGCCGCAATCGGCGCTCTGAAATAAAAAGGGCGCGCGATTTAACTGTGTTCAGTGTAAAATTTTCAATGAGAAGTTTTATTGTAAGGCTGCCATGAGGTTTTCAAACGATGGTTTGTCCATCACATGATAAACCGCGGCTTCCGGCACAATTTTGCGTATCATATTTGCAGTTACCTTACCGGGACCCAGTTCAATGAACGTGGAGATTCCGTCTTTATGCATTTGCGTAATTTCTTCCACAAAATGAACAGGAGACATAGAATGCATACGGAGATATTCTGCAAAATCAACGTCAGAGGACAATTGTTTTGCCGTTGTGTTGGAATAAAACGGAACTTTAGGGTTATGAAAACGGATGTTTTGCAGCGCGTCAAACAATTCATTTGCGGCCGGTTCCATTAAAGAGGTGTGAAATGCCGCATTCACCGCAAGGGGCATGCAGCGACGTGCAATTCCCTTGAGCTTTTGCATCGCCGCTTCCACAGCGCTCTTTTGGCCTGCAATCACCGTCTGATCGGGTGTGTTATAATTCACGGGGCGAACAAAGCCGTTGGTGACCTGCTTGCATATTTCTTCAATGTTGCCCGCGGGCGCACCAATGACTGCGCACATCATTCCATCTTGGCTTTGCGCCGCCTTTTGCATGGCTGCTGCACGCGTCTTAATGATTGAGAACACGTCGTTCAAATCAACAACCTCACTGGCATAAAGAGCCGCGTATTCTCCGAGTGAATGCCCTGCGACTGCGTCAGGTGAGACGCCATTCTCTTTCAAAAGAGCAAAGGCCGCAATGGAAACTGCCATGATTGCCGGCTGTGAAATCACTGTTTGTGAAAGCTCTTGTTTACTCATCAAAAAGCAGGCGTCTTGGAGAGAAAACCCAAGCGTTTGGCTTCCTTTTTCAAAAATATCTTTGCAGGCTGCGCTCATTTCATAAAGTTCTTTTCCCATTCCCGGCGTTTGGCAGCCCTGCCCTGAAAAAATAAATCCCAGTCTTTTCATAAAAAACCTCCTTATTTTTACTCTTTAGTATATGAATAAAGTGTAAAACTGCTTTACGTTTTTTGTTTATTTTCTTAATTTTTGTTGACAAAGTTATCTATTACGAATATCATTAAAATAGTTTGGTAGGCAATTTAGTAGATGTTCTTTATTTTACCAAAAGTGTTTTAGAATTGCAAGAGCGCGATTGTTTTGCGTTTTTTAAGAAGCGGGAGGAAAGATTTTGATTGGAATTAAAATGATAGGCGCGGGAATGTATATCCCTGACACCATTGCATCAAATGAGGATTTTGTTCAATTAGTTGATACCTCGGATGAATGGATTATGCGCCGTACGGGTATTAAAACGCGTCACTTGTCCGATGGTGAGTTTACCTGGCAGATGGGTCTAAAAGCAGCAAAAGATGCGATTGCTGACGCCGGCATTGATCCATCAAAGATTGATATGGTGATTCACACCAGCGTGACAGCGGATTATTTTTACCCCTCTATGTCTAACATTATCATAGGAAAGCTGGGCATGAAAGAGGCCTTTGGCATTGATATTTCCTGCGCTTGCGCCGGGTTTGTTTATGGAATGGATATGGCGCAGAGATATTTAGCTTCTGATGATGTGAAAACCGTTTTGATTGTCAGTTCTGAGAACATCACTAAAACTGTAGATTATACTGATCGCTCTACTTGTGTGCTTTTTGGGGACGGTGCCGGCGCTGTGATTGTGCAAAAGGGAGAACATCCTCTTTATTCTTTTCTTCGCGTTGAAGGAGACGGCGCTCCAAAAATTTTTGCCCACTCGCTTCCACCGGGCAATGCTTTTTGCAGTGAGGAGTCGCGCGCAAAGCATGCGCAGGAGTTTCCGCAAGGCAAGGCTCATTTTATGCACATGGACGGGCGGGAGGTTTATAAGTTTGCCACGCGTGTGATTCCCTATGCAATTGAGCAGATTTGCAAAAAGGCGCAGATTGAAAAAGACGAGCTTGCATTGATTGTTCCTCATCAGGCCAATATTCGTATTATTGAAACGGCGGCAAAAACGCTCGAAATTCCTTTGGAGCGGTTTTATACGAATATTCATGAGTATGGAAATATATCCAGCGCGTGTATTCCTGTTTGTCTTTGTGAATTGAAGAGACAAGGGAGACTCAAAGCGGGCGATAAGATTGCAATTGTTGGATTTGGTGCCGGTTTGATTTATGGCGGTGCGGTTTTTACAGTGTAGTTTTATTTGGCATTGTTTTAAGACGACGGGAACGCTGGCTGTTTGTTAAACTGCACTTGGGGTTGGTTCATTGCGATTGGAGAACAAATAAATGCAGAAAATTTTGCATAGACTGCACATTTTTAGTATCTGTGGAGATGACTGCGGCGGAGTTTGCAATTTCATTGTGCAGCAGGCCTGTTTTGCGCTCATGAATGGATTTAGATAAGTTTGAATTGTTTTAGCAGAGGGGTTACATGAAGATGAAGACGAGAATTACAGAATTATTAGGAATTGAATATCCCATTTTTCAGGGAGGAATGGCTTGGGTTTCGGAGGCGAATTTGGCGGCTGCTGTTTCCAATGCGGGTGGCATTGGTTTGATTGCCGGAGGTTCTGCGCCTGCCGGGAAAATTCGTGAAGAGATTCGCATGGCAAAGGAAATGACCGACAAACCTTTTGGTGTAAACATCATGCTTATGAGTCCTTATGTTGACGAAATTGCACAGATGGTCATTGAGGAAAAAGTCGCTGTTGTGACAACGGGTGCCGGAAATCCCGGAAAATATATTCCGGCATGGCAGGAAGCGTCCATTCGTGTGATTCCGGTGGTTCCAAGCGTTGCCTTGGCTAAGAGGATGGAGAGAGCCGGCGCTGATGCTGTGATTGCAGAGGGCTGTGAATCGGGCGGACATATTGGTGAGTTGACAACGATGTCGTTGGTTCCGCAGGTGGTTGATTCTGTGTCTATTCCGGTGTTGGCGGCCGGAGGCATTGCTGATGGTCGTGGCGTTGCAGCCGCGTTTCTTTTGGGCGCTGACGGCGTGCAGGTTGGAACGAGATTTTTAGCGTCTGAAGAGTGTCAGGTGCATCAGAATTATAAAAATTTTGTGGTCAAGGCAAAAGATACCGACAGTGCGGTTACAGGCAGAAATGCGGGACGCCCTGTTCGTCAGGTGAAGAATAAATTTACCAGACGCGTTTTGGAGTTAGAAAGACAGTATGCTGATCCGGAGGAGTTTGAGGAATTGACGGTGGGCTCTTTGAAAAAGGCAGTGGTTGATGGCAATCTTGCAGAGGGAAGCTTTATGGCGGGGCAGATTGCGGGCATGATTGAAGACGTGCGCCCGGTGAAAGATATTGTAGAGGGAATGTTTTCGCAGGCACAGACGCTTTTGTGCGATGCTAAAGAGGCCTTTTTGAAATAGGGGGGGAATGAGAGATGAACAAGACAGCGTTGATTACGGGAGCTTCCAGAGGTTTGGGCGCCGCTATGGCGAAAAGACTTGCGAAAGATGGCTTTAACATTGCAATCAACTGTTATAATCAGCAGGAAGCGGATGGCGGCGGAAAAGAGACGGCAGCGGCCTGCGAGACGGCGAATGCAGAGACGAAATTATATATTGGCGACGTTTCGCAGTATGCTGACTGCGAACGAATGGTTCGGGCGGTGAAAGACGATTTTGGCTCGATTGACGTTTTGGTCAACAATGCGGGCATCACCAAAGACGGCCTTTTGGTTCGCATGAGCGAGGAGAATTTTGACGCGGTGACCAACGTTAACTACAAGAGCGTTTTTAATATGACCAAGCTTGTGGGCGCTGTGATGATGCGGCAGCGTTCCGGAAGAATTATTAATGTGTCGTCTGTTGCCGGGGTGCATGGAAATGCCGGGCAATTTAATTATGCGGCCTCGAAAGCCGGCATCATAGGCATGACCAAGAGCGCGGCTAAGGAACTCGGAAGCCGCGGGATTTGCGTGAACGCAGTGGCGCCCGGTTTTATCAACACGCCTATGACGGCGGATTTGGATGAGGATTACAAGCAAAAGATTAAAGAACAAATTGCTTTGCGTCGTTATGGCGAGCCGGAAGAGGTGGCGGCAGTTGTCAGCTTTTTAGCGGGTGAAGATGCAAGATATGTGAGCGGGCAGGTTATTTTAATTGACGGATGTCTTTCAATGTGATAAAAATTTGGGAAGGAATTGTGATATGAAAAGAAGAGTTGTCATTACGGGAATGGGCGTGAAATCCTCCGTTGGAAACACAATTGACTCCTTTTGGAGCAACATTGTGGCCGGCAAGCACGGCATTCGTCCGATTCAGAGCTTTGATACGTCTGATTTAAACGTGAAAGTGGCGGCGGAGGATTTGGAATTTTCTCCTTTGGATTATTTGGACAAAAAGGAAATGCGTCGAACCGATCGATTTTGTCAACTGGCTTTGGGGGCGGCCGTGGATGCGTTGGAGACAAATCAAAATTTAAAAGACAGCTATGACCCTTTTCGAGTTGGTGTGATTGTGAGCAGCGGAATCGGCGGCTTTTCTACGATTGAGGCTGAATACAGCAAGTATATGCAAAAGGGTGGAAAGCGCATTTCTGTCTTCTTTGTTCCGATGATGATTTCAAATATGGCGGCCGGGTTGATTTCGATTAAAACCGGTTTTAAGGGCGCTAATCTTGACATTGTGACGGCCTGTTCTTCTTCAAACCATGCATTGGGCGAGGCCTTTCATAAAATTCGGGACGGCTATTTGGACGCGTGTATCACAGGCGGTTCAGAGGCCGCTGTGACCGATTTTGCAATCAACGGTTTTAATAATATGACTGCTCTTTCCCGTTCGGAAAACCCTGATAGGGCTTCTATTCCTTTTGACAGAGAAAGAGATGGATTTGTGATGGCAGAGGGCGCTTCTATTCTTCTTTTGGAAGAACTTTCATTTGCAAAAAAGCGGGGTGCAACCATTTATGCGGAAGTGGTTGGCTATGGCGCTACCGGCGATGCTTATCACATCACAAGCCCTGACCCGGAGGGCGCAGGCGCGGTTAAAGCGATGGAGTTTGCTGTTGCAGATGCAGGAATTTCTCTCTCTGCAATTGATTATATTAACGCCCACGGAACCTCTACGCAGATAAATGACCGTGTGGAAACGAAAGCGATTCGAAATTTGTTTGGTGAGCATGCGCAAAAGCTCAAGGTTAGCTCCACAAAGTCTATGACAGGGCATTTGTTAGGCGCGGCCGGCGCCATTGAAGCGGTGGTTTGTGCAAAGGCTTTGCAAGAGGGAATTGTTCCGCCAACGGTTGGTTATTCTCAAAAAGATGATGACTGCGATTTGGATTATGTCACCAATGGTTCTGTTGTGCAGCCTATTGAATATGCGATTTCAAATTCGCTTGGATTTGGAGGGCATAATGCAACTGTGTGCTTGAAGAAATATCACGAAGAAGCATAAAATTCATCTTGCTTAGAAAGGGAGGTCTTACCATATGGCAGAATTGAAAATGGATCAAGCCACTGTGGAGTTTTTGGTGCAAAAGGTTAAAAAGGAAAATTTGGGAAAAATTAAGGTGAAAAAGGGAGATATTGAAATTGTGGTTGAGGGCAAAAAGCCAATAACTGCGACTGTTCTTTCGAATGAGTTACCAAATGAACCTACTCCTGTTGTGCAGGCATCAGAACCACAGACAGAACAGGGAAATGTGGTTCGTTCTCCGATTATTGGAACCTTTTATGCAGCGCCTGCTCCTGATAAACCCGCGTTTGTTCAGGTGGGGCAGACGGTTAAGGAGGGAGACGTTTTGTTCATCATTGAATCAATGAAACTGATGAACGAAATTAAGAGTGAATTCAGCGGTGTTGTGCAGGAAATTCGGGCATGTGACGGCGACAGCGTGGAATATAACCAGCCGATTATGATTATTGAATAGAGGAGCGTGAAATCAATGGCGTTGTTGAACAAAGAGCAAATTAAAGAGATTATTCCGCATCGAGATCCGTTTTTGTTAATTGACGAGGTTTTAGAGCTCCAGCCCGGCGTTCATGTTGTTGCGAAAAAAACGCTTTCACAGGATGAATTTTGGTTTCAAGGGCATTTTCCCGGTCATCCGGTGCAGCCCGGCGTTTTGACGGTTGAGATGCTCGCGCAGGCCGGTGCGGTTTGTGTTCTTTCTCTACCGCAAAATCGGGGCAAGCTGGCCTTTTTCGGCGGCATCGACAAAGCGCGTTTTAGAAAGCAGATTCAACCGGGTGATGAAGTGACTTTAGAAGTGACTATGCTTAAACTCCGTGCAAGCATGGGAACGGGAAAGGCAGTGGCCACGGTGAATGGCGAAAAGGCGGTCACGGCTGAGATTATGTTTGCGCTGGGAGAAGCACAATCATAAATTAACAGCACAAAATGGAGTGCGCGCATGAAAGGCCTTTTGATAATTGTGTTTAACGGTAAACCCTTATTTGTAAAAAATATTTTTTGGGATGACATTTGCCGGCTGAAAAAAGAGTTTTGACATCAAGAAATGGGAATCGCTTGTTTTGGGAATTTTGTGTTGTGCGCAACAGTAGAAAACGACTGTTATTTTGCTTGCCTGCACAACTGCTTTTTAAATGAAAGCGATTGGTTGGACCGGTTGCAAGAAGAGATTATCAGTTCAAAGATTTCATGCTTGAGATTAGAAAACGCAGGGATTCAAGTTTCTGGGAGGATATCTATGATAAACAAAGTTTTGATTGCCAATCGGGGGGAGATTGCCGTCCGTATTATTCATGCTTGCCGTGAGCTTGGAATTGAAACGGTCGCTGTATATTCAGAGGCAGACAAAGGTGCGCTTCACATGCAGATTGCGGACGAAGCCATCTGCATTGGGCCGGCTCCCAGTAAAGACAGCTATTTAAATATTCAAGCTATTCTTGCTGCCTGTGAAGTCACCGGCGCTGACGCTGTTCATCCGGGGTTCGGTTTTTTGTCCGAAAACGCCTCTTTTGCCAAAACGTGTTCTTTATGCGGTTTAACATTCATTGGTCCGCCGCCGGAGGCTATGGAGAGAATGGGGGACAAAGCTTCTGCTAAAAAGACTATGCAACAAGCGGGTGTTCCGGTGGTTCCGGGCTCTGACGGCGTGCTTAATGACATAGAGCGGGCAAAGAAAATTGCGCAGGGAATTGGTTATCCCGTTATGGTGAAAGCGACGGCCGGCGGTGGCGGACGGGGCATTCGCAAGGTGGATGCGCCGGAAGCTTTAGAGCGGGAGATGATTGCGGCAAGAACGGAGGCGCTTCAGTTTTTTGGAGACGACGGCGTTTATATTGAGAAGTTTATTGAAGATCCACGGCATGTTGAAATTCAGATTTTGGCAGATCAATACGGCAACGTTGTTCACCTTGGAGAACGGGATTGTTCTTTGCAAAGACGCAATCAGAAGATGATTGAGGAGACGCCGAGCCCGGCTGTTTCTCCGCAGCTGCGGGAGAAGATGGGCAGAGCTGCTGTTGCCGCCGCGTTGGCTTGCGGGTATGTGAATGCCGGAACGGTTGAATTTCTGCTTGATAGGAATGGAAACTTTTATTTCATGGAGATGAACACTCGCATTCAGGTTGAGCATGGCATCACAGAGTTGGTGACGGGAATTGATTTGGTGAGACAGCAGATTCAAATTGCGGCCGGCCAAAAATTGCAGATTGCACAGGATGATGTTGCGATTCAGGGGCATGCCATCGAGTGCCGCATTAATGCGGAAAGCCCTGAGAATGGTTTTCGCCCGTCTCCCGGGAAGATTGGAGATTTATATATTCCCTGCGGAAATGGCATTCGGGTTGATAGCGCTGTTTATGGCGGGTATACAATCAGCCCTTATTATGACAATATGATTGCCAAGGTGATGGCCTATGCGCCCACTAGAGAGCAGGCCATCCAAAAGATGAAATGGGCTTTGGCTGAATTTTTGGTTGGTGGAATTGACACCAACATTGATTTTCATCTTTCCTTGCTCAGAGATAGTGATTTTGAGCAGGGAAATGTTGATATTGGCTTTTTAAGACGGCGGGGATATTGACCTTTTTCTCATATTCTTGTACAATAGATAAATCGGCAGGAAGAATCAGAATGGTGTACGAAACTATTTTACCGGCAGAGTTTATTGGTGCACCCTTGCAAAACTCTTTTGAAAAAAGCAAAACATAAAAAACAATGTTTATTATTTGCAGAATGAGGCTTGAAAATTGAGCGTTATAGCGCATCGGATTTTGAAAATGAGCGCAGATTGCTTTTTACACTCTTTGTGAAGCGCGCACCCCCTATGGTTTGGGCAGATGAAATGCTTTGCGCAGCCATGCAGAGAATTATTGCAAATATTTTAGGCCATTCTATTGGCCCCAATGCCTGATTGTACGCCTTATATTGATTATCCTGCAAAAGACTTTAAGGACTGATAATCCCCCGTTTTGACCGGGAGATGGGAAAGTTATTTTTATTAATTTTAAAGGATGGTGAGAGCAGATATGATGGAGGATCTTTTTCATGTAGTGAAGTCACGTGTCCATCCGGATTCTAAGCATCATCAAAAGAACAAGGTCAATATTCCCTCTGATTTATTATTTAAATGTCCTCGCTGCCAAAAGGTCATTTTTATGGAGGAATTCCAGAGTAATAATCAAGTGTGCAGTCACTGTAATTATCATGCGCGCCTGACCGCGGCACAGCGACTGGCGTTGACAGTTGACAAAGGGAGCTTTCAGGAGTATGACAAAGGGTTAACTACTGTGAATCCCATTGATTTTCCGGGATATGCTGAAAAAATTGAGCAGTTGCAGTTAAAAACGGCCATGATGGAGGCTATTGTTACTGGGGAATGCACCATTCGTGGGCAAAGATGCGTCATTGGCGTGATGGATTCGCATTTTATGATGGCTTCTATGGGCTCTGTTGTTGGCGAGAAAATTGCGCGTGCTTTTGAACGGGCAACTGAAAAGCGGCTTCCTGTTGTTCTTTTTACGGCAAGCGGTGGTGCGCGCATGCAGGAGGGAATGGTTTCTCTCATGCAGATGGCAAAGACTGCCGGTGCGGTTGGAAAACACAGTGAGGCAGGGCTTTTGTATATTGCCGTACTAACCGATCCTACGACCGGAGGCGTTACCGCTTCGTTTGCTTCTTTGGGAGACATTACCCTTGCAGAACCAAAGGTTTTGGTGGGATTTGCCGGACGCCGCGTGATTGAGGGAACTATTAAGCAGCGCCTTCCCGATGATTTTCAATCGGCTGAATTTTTGCTTGAACATGGCTATGTCGATATGATCGTTGAGAGAAAACGTATGCGCCATGTGCTTTTGCGCCTTTTAAAATTTCACAATCCGGAGGTGACTGCGTCATGGCTGAACTAACTGCATGGGAACATCTTCAATTGGTACATGATCCAAATCGTCCCAATGCTTTTGATTATATTCCGTTGGTTTTCGACCATTATTATGAAATGCATGGCGATAGATTATATGGAGACGACCTTGCCATAACCGGAGGCATTGCGACCTTTCAAAAGCTGCCTGTGACAGTTATTGCCCAGGTGAAAGGAAAGAACATTGATGAAAATAAAAGGTATAATTTTGCGATGCCTCACCCGGAGGGATATCGGAAGGCATTGCGGCTTGCGAAGCAGGCTGAAAAATTTCATCGTCCTGTGATTTGCCTTATTGACACGCCGGGCGCTTATTGTGGAATTGGCGCTGAGGAAAGGGGACAGGGTGAGGCAATTGCCCGCAATTTGATGGAATTTATGCAGCTAAAAACACCTGTTATTTCTATTGTTACAGGAGAGGGTGGCAGCGGAGGCGCTTTAGCGCTTGGCGTATGTGATGAGCTTGCTATGTTTGAAAATGCGGTTTATTCGGTCATTTCTCCCCGTGGCTTTGCCAATATCCTTTGGAGGGATGGCAGCAGAGAAAAGGAAGCGGCGAATATGATTAAAATTACGGCGCCTGATTTGGTTGAGTTGGGCATTGCCGACAGCATCATTCCCGAGCCTTTAGGCGGCGCACAGAAAGATTTGCAGATGATGGCTGAGAATATTGTCGAATACCTTTTTGAGACTTTAAAAAAATTTTGTAAAAAAGAGGTTGCAAATCTTGTGCAGAGCCGTTATAATAAATTCAGAAAAGTTGGTTTGTTTGCAGAAACGTAATTGAAACTACAATCATGAAAAAGATTGCGAAGCAGAATGTGAGCCTGCCCCAAAGCGTTGCACAAACAAATTGTTTTGCAACTTTCAAAACGGGGTAAAGGCTCGAGATTGCTCTCTGCTGCATAGAGATTGTTATAATAACAAATGGTTTTCATTTGTTTTATTATATCCTTACCATTCTCTCCGGATATTTAGGGATTGAAAGGTAAAAGTAATGAAATAAGGAGGCGAGTGTTTTGATTCTTGAAAAAGTAACTGAAATCTTGGTGGATCAATTGGACATTGATGAGGATAAAGTCAATGCTGATGCGTCTATCACAGACGATCTGGGCGCTGATTCTTTGGATGTAGTTGATTTAATTATGTCTTTGGAAGAAGAGTTCAATATTGAAATCCCCGATGAAGAAGTGGAGAACATTAAAACCGTCGGTGATATTGTAAAATACATTGAAGACAGAACCTAAATTAGAAAGATGGCCGTTGTTAACACAACGGCTGTTTTGCTATTATTCAAATGATACTGCATTATGATGTTAAAGAACACAATTAAAAATTGGAAAAGATAATTTTGCACTTATTTACTTATGGCTGCCTTTTGTTTTAAAGACCTTATTTAATGCAGTTGAAGAAGCAATTACATAGAGTTTAATTTTTTAACTAAACAAAGCAATCTGTCTTTGAGAGAGAAGATGGTCTGCTTTTCACATGGCTGTAAAGGAGATATTGCTATGGAAAAGAAAGGGATAGTCAAATCTGTAATTTTTTATGTGGTTGCCGTTGTTGCCTTTTTACTATTGTTAACCCTCATGTTATTGACAAGATGTAATGTCATTGGGTTGATTGTTTTAACAGCGGCATTTGTGGGGTTGTGCGTGGTTCGCCATTTTTGGTGGGGTGGTTTTAAAACCATAGTTTGTTGGCTGATGGTATTGGTTGTTGGCGTTGGAACAGTTCCGTTGACCAACACGATTAGTCTGCATGGCTCTTTAGAATCTCTATATAAAAGATATGTGTATGCCCCAAGTGTTCCTCCGCGCGACCCCAATGAACCGGTGGAGAAAAGCGCTGATATTTGGGGCGAGGTGGAAGGAATGACCCTATCTCAATTTCAATATAATAATATAGACATGAAACTTTTAGAGGCGAATGATGGAAACGGCAAGGTTGTTCTTCAATTTCATGGCGGGGCTTATGTTTATCCTCTCAATAAGAGTTTTGAAAAAATGGCTGTGCGTTATTCTGACATTTGCGGCGGTGCAGATGTGTTAACCTTTGATTATCGTGTCGCACCGGAAAATCCTTACCCGGCAGCGCTCGACGACGCTGTATCTGCTTATGGATGGCTTCTGAACAACGGATATGATTCTAAGGACATTATCTTTATTGGAGATTCAGCCGGCGGCGGTCTTGCCCTAGCCACCTGTTTGTATCTGCGGGACAATCAGATGCCGTTGCCTTTGTGTATTATTACTGAATCGGCATGGACCAATTTGAATTTTGATGGAGAATCGGTGGAGACGAATAAACAAAAAGACCCCGGATTTTATGAGGGATCACCTTTAACGGGGGATCTGATTGATTCTACTTATATTGGAAACGATTCTGCTTATAATCCGTATATTTCGCCTGTTTATGGTGATTTCACCGGTTTTCCACCCATGCTCATGCAGGCAGGGGAAAACGAACGACTTTTGAGTGATACTACCGATGTTGCAGCCAAGGCTGAATCGCAAGGCGTGCAGGTGCAGTGCACAGTCTATTCACAAATGTATCATGAATTTCAGGTTGATGCGCCTGAGATTCCTGAATCACAGCGCGCGTTTGAGGAGATGAGAGAATTTGTGCGTCGGCTATAACAGCGTCTCCGGATATGCCTTTGTGTAGAAAGCGGGCATTGCGGCAATTGATTTTTTATGCTTAAAAGAGTTTTGAGTTTGTTTTTTTATTTTGAATTTGCAAGAAAGACGGATGATTGTTCATAAATCAAAAGTATGCTCAAAAAAAGGTAAGATGTATTGCTTAGCTTTTAGCCTTCTGCTTGGAATCTTGGCAGTTCGGGGAATGAGTGCATTTGTGAAAACAGATGATTCTGCGTTTACCAATAGCATTTTTCCTTTGCTGCTTTGATTTTAAGTGTTGTTCTCATTTGTGCGGCATTACAGCTTAGCAACAAAAGGGCATTGATTTTTTTTGTTGTGGCGGGACTGCCTTTTCATCCGTGGAGATTATTGGAACAGGCGTATTTCTCATCTTTTTCATTTCTGATTTTATTATTTCATTGATTTTGCAGATTATTGGTTTTGGTGCACTCTTTTAGCGCAGTGATTTTTCTAAGTCCTTATCTTTCTGCCGACTATAAAGTGGTTTTAAGGGGGAAGGTTAGTGCACTGTTGCAGACCGACAAGAAGTATATTGTATTGGTGATGGCTGTGGTTCTGCTTTGCCGGCTTTCTGTATTTATTGCCACGTTTCCTGGAATATTTGCATATGATGCACCAATGCGGGTTACCTTTATGCATTTGGGAGTTCTTGACAACTATCATCCACTGTCCATTTCAACTGTTTTTTATGCTGTGATGAGCTTTGGGAATATTGTATTTAATTCTTATAATATTGGACCGGCAATTTTTACTCTGGGACAAATGGCTTTTGGCGATTGGGTAATTGCTTATTGCTGTAATTTTTAAACCGTCATTCAGTTCCATCGGTTGTTCAGCTATTGGCGGTGTTGTAGTATGCTTTGTTGCCGGTGATACAAATTTTAATGGTCAATGCAACCAGAGACGTCTTGTTTTCCATTCCGGTTTTGTTTTTGGCGGTTTGTGTGTGATATGATCCTCGATCCACATAAGCTTTTTCACTCTATTGCGCTGCAGGTTCGGTTTTGTTTGATTGCTTTGTTTTATGATGTTATATCGAAACAACGGTATTTACCTCTTCTTGTTCCTCATTTCGGCGCTTATCTTTTTTGTTTAAAGATTTAAGAAAAAGAACCCTGGCACTAAAGGATAATATTTCGCATTTGTGTTCTGTGTCTATTATCCGTTATTCTTTACTACGAACCGCTCTTTAACGCATTGGGCGTGAAGCCCTCAAATATTGTAGAAATGCCGGAGATTTCTGAACAATAAATGGTCTGGGCCTATGTCAATGACAGCGACAAAATCATGCAAGAACAAAAGATATTATGTTTGAAATTTTGCCGTACGGCACTGTAGAGGAGCATGCCGCTCTCTATCATCCCCGCAGTTCCGATTCAACTCGCCCTAAAATGGATGGAGAGAAATTTGAGGAAAAATTCTGCTCGCTACATCAAAAATTATATTGCAATCGAACCGGCTTGTTCGAAAGATTATGTCAATGTTCTGTTAAACGATATGCTAGAATATTGGTGTCCTGATATGGCTCTTCCGGTTCCAAATGCCAATATACTTTATATTGAATATCAGAATTCTATCTATCCGGATATTGAAATTGTGACAGATAGATACAATTATTTGTTCGGAGTCAATGCTTTTTACGAGGATATTGCCAATGGGGGCTACAAAGGCATACCGGGGCTGTCTATGTTGTTTAGCATTGGATTTACGAGTTGACTGCTTCTCTTTGCCGGCATTGCGCTTTGGTATCACAAAAAGTATGCTGCATTCATTCCTGTTTGGATGCTTTTTGCATTGTGGTTGACCGGTTTTGCCGATTCTGTGGTTATTCTGCGCTATGCCTTTGCGCTGTTCCTCACTTTGCCGCTTGTTGTGAGTATGCTTTTTTTCACGGGAAAAGAAGATTTATAAAAATGACGACAAAACAGAAATCTCCATATCATCCGGCACGGTAAATAGAAAAATTTGATTGGTTATCAAGCGCTGAATCGAGTGTTGATTCGGCGCTTTGTTTATATGAAAGTCTCTATACAATGAATACGATTGCATGGTGAAAAAATAATTGTATGGTGTTTTTATTTATTAAAATAAAAAAACTTTCAAAAAGGTGTTGACAAAGGGAGGGAGAGGTGATATAATAATAAAGTCGCTGAACGATGAAGCGGCG
>CAKSAY010000007.1 GCA_934438055.1 uncultured Oscillospiraceae bacterium
CAAAACAAAACTGACTCCGCTTGAAAAACGAAATCAGTTTGTTTCTTAAAATTTAATTTGCTACATCAAGTAGGCTTATTTTGTACTGTCTGTACAACTTGGGGCAGTTCACTTTGCCGGGGGATACTTATTGTTGTAAGATAATATGGATGAAAAGGCATATATGCAGGTCATGGAATAAAATATTATAATCTCTGCATAACGTTTACCACCTCTTAGATGGTGGATTCCTTGCGAGTTGTATGTGATGGGCAAATATTCCCTTATGAAGATGTTCACATACGTCTAAGACAAAAAATTCTTTCATTGTGTTATAAAGAGCATTCATTGTCTTAGGGGATTCAGACATGCCTTATTTAGATAAATAGAATGTGCAGTTTACGCAAAATGAGAAAGATATGGCATTGCAATATAATACGCTTTGTTAAAGTTGTGCATAGAAATGAAAAGAATAGATAAAGCTTATTTTTAAACCTGTGCTTTTTATATGTAGAGGCGAATTTGTGGTTGCAATCTTTTCAATATATGTTACAATAAATAATAGCTATTTATTTTTATCGATTTGGATTAGATAACTTTATTTATGGAAGGACATCATATATGGATTTTATCAATACGGCTTGGCAGATGATAAGTGGTGTTATTATGTCTTTTCGTTTTACTGATTTTATTGACATCTGCATTGTAGCCTATTTATTTTATAAATGCATTCAATTAGTGCAGGAAACGCAGGCCGCTCAACTTGTAAAAGGCATTTTTCTCTTGCTGCTTGCCGCGCTTGCTGCCTCTGTTTTGCAGTTAAAAACTTTAAGCCTTCTTCTAAATAATATTTTTAGCTGGGGTTTGTTGGCTGTTATCGTTCTTTTTCAGCCTGAGCTTAGAAGAATGCTTGAGAGGGTTGGAAGAACCAAAGTCCGTGGAAAGTTTAATTTTTTTACGACGACAACAGAGCAGGAATTGTTAAATAAAAGATGGGATAGGTGCATTCACACTGTTGCCAATGCCTGTGAGTCTTTGTCAAGAACAAAGACAGGGGCGTTGATTGTTTTTGAAAGAGGCACCCGTTTAGGCGAGCAGATTGACACGGGCGTGATTATTCATGCGGATGTTAGTGAAGAACTCATTGGCAATTTATTTTTTAAGAATTCACCTCTGCACGATGGTGCTGTGATCATTCGAGATGGCTCGATTCTAGCGGCTTCTTGTTTTCTTCCCAAACCACGAAAGGAAGAGTTTATTGCACGGGAGTTAGGTTCCCGCCACCGTGCGGCAATTGGCATGAGTGAGAATTCAGATGCTTTGGTGTTGATTGTTTCGGAGGAAACGGGCTCTATATCGGTCGCAGCTGATGGAAACTTGAAACGAGATTTAACAAAAACAGCCCTCATCACGTATTTAAAGGATGGCATTATTCCGAAGGCAGCTGAGGAAAGAAAGAAAAAGAAACATTGGAGGACTAAATAGAATGAATGTTTCATTTGGAAAGCTTTTTAAGAACAAACGTTCGAGAATCATTCTGTCTGTCATTCTTGCTATTATTACTTGGTTTATTGTCGTTGTATATTTTGACCCGGAGAGCACGATAACTGTTAATGATGTTCCTGTTCAAATTGAGACAACCAATACACAGGCAGAGAAGATGGGCTTGGAGGTTACGAATATTGAGCCGAAAACAGTTTCTTTAGAACTTTCGGGCAAGCGATATAAAATAGGTACAATGGATAAAGACGATTTCACAGTTACGGCGTCTATTGCAACAGTCACATCGGCTGATACTTATGTTCTGGATTTGGTTGCGACTCCGAACGTTGCAACCGGTGAATTTTCTATTGTGAGTGTGACGCCTAATAAGGCCACGGTTACTTTTGACACCATTTCTTCCAAAACGATATCTTTATCAGCTTCTGCTCCAAACATTAAGGTGCAGGATGGATATATTTTAGAAAGTCCCGTCGCTTCTCCTGAACGATTGGAGGTGCAGGGTCCGGAACAGGAAATGAATCGTTTGAATTCTATTGTTTTGCTCAATGAGCAGAATTCAACGCTAACTTCAACGCAAACGCTTGAGGCAGAGCCAAAATTTTATGCCGAGGATGGAACGGAATTGGATCCTACACTGTTTACGTATAATCAGGATATTCAATTTAAAATTACCATTCCTGTTTATAAACAAAAGACTGTGCCTTTAACCTTTAAATATAAAAACGCGCCCGGTACTTTAAATACAGATGATTTGGAATATACCATCTCGCCGTCTGAAATCACAGTGGCTGCGCCGGCTGATGCGATTCAGAACCTAAATGAGATTAATTTGGGATATATTGATATGCGTGAACTGGATATTGGAAAGTCATTTCAGTTTAACATCCCAATGCCGTCCGGCTTTAAAAATGTTGATAATATTACACAAGCTACAGTATCCTTTACACAGGATAATTGGGATTCTAAGATTCTGTCAATAGATGATATTCGTATGGTCAACCAACCGTCTGATTATGATATTACAATTAAGACAAAGGCGATAAGCGATGTTAAGATAGTTGGAGATAAATCTGCTATTGCGCAGGTAGACAGCAGCGACTTGGTCGCGACGATTGATTTCACCAGCCAGACGATTAAGGAAGGAAGTCAAACGGTTCCTGTCAATATTGAAGTGGTCACCAAAGATGGAATTTGGCCTGTTGGGGAGTACACCTGTGTTATTCATGCAAAGTCTAAATAATAGTGAATATTGGAGGGGGTTTTATGCCGATTCGCCTTACAAATATACGCACTCTTATTGACAGGGACGAAAACGATGCGATTGATAAGGCTATTAAACGCCTTGGTGTTTTGCGCTCTCAAGTAAATGACGCTTATGTGAGTAAAAAATCGTTGGATGCTAGGCAAAAACATCAGATGATGTTTGTATATACAGTAGTTGTCTGTTTAAAGTCTGATGAACAGGCATTGGTGAAAAAATTGGCGCATCCATTCATTCAATGGATGCAGGAAGAGGATTTGCATTTTTATTTTGGAACAAAAAAATTGTCTCACCGCATTGTGATTGCCGGTTTTGGCCCGGCCGGTATTTTTGCGGCATATGCTTTAGCAAAGAATGGCTACCGACCTTTTGTGATTGAGCGGGGCGGTGATTTAGATTCCCGCATTAACGCTGTAGATGATTTTTTACGGAATGGGAATTTTCATACAGAAAATAATATTCAATTTGGGGAGGGAGGTGCCGGAACCTTTTCGGACGGAAAATTGACAACCCGGATTTCAGACCCGTTTTGCCGACAGGTTATCAACATTTTTCTTGAAAATGGCGCACCATGTGAAATTGCAAAGATGGCTAAGCCGCATATTGGAACGGATAAGCTTCGAGAGGTGATTCATTCGATTAGAGAGGAGATTCTCTCGATGGGCGGGGAGATTCATTTTCACACTTGTTTGGACGGTGTTTCAATTCGCAACGGAGCATTACAGGCAGTATCTTTTAATGGAGAATGGCATGCTGCATCTATTTTACTATTAGCATTAGGGCATAGCGCAAGAGACACTTTTTCTATGCTCTTTCGGGCAGGAATTAAAATGGTTGCAAAACCCTTTTCTGTGGGCGCTAGAATTGAACATAGGCAGGAGGATATCAATCGGGCGTTATATGGTGATTATGCTGATAATCCTCTGTTGCCGATTGGAGAGTATCAACTTTCTTATAGGGAAAACAATCGTGGTGTATATACATTTTGCATGTGTCCCGGCGGTTTTGTTGTTCCGGCCAATTCGACAGCGGACGCTGTTGTGACAAATGGAATGAGCGAATATAAAAGAGATGGAAAGAATGCCAATTCCGCTTTGGTTGTGAATGTTGATCCATCTGATTTTGGAACACATCCATTCGATGGTATTCGCTTTCAGGAAATGATAGAGAGAAATGCCTTTGCATTAGCTGGCAAAAATTATACGGCACCTGCTGCGACCATAGGATGTTTTTTGGATGGGAAGACCGGGATTTGCATGAATCGCACTGAGCCAACATATCCTTTTGGGGTTTGTGCTGTAGACTTTCATAAAATTTTTCCAACCTTTGTTGTAGATATGATGAAAAAGGGTCTCTGTCAATTTGAAAAAAAACTTCCCGGTTTTTCTTGCCGCGATGCTGTCTTGACTGCGCCTGAAACAAGAACGAGCTCGCCGATTCGGATGCTTAGAACTGATGCTTATCATGCAGAAGGCCTTGAGACTATTTATCCCTGCGGCGAAGGGGCGGGATATGCCGGTGGAATTATGAGCGCTGCTGTGGATGGCTTGCGTGTGGCGCAGCAGATCATGAAAATTTATGCGCCAATGAATTAAAGGTTTTACCTAAATATAGAGTCAAAGCGCGAATGATTAAAGCTAGAAAACTAACTTAGGGATTGTTGATAATTTATTGGCGTTTATTCCATTTGGAGTGTTTACCGGTATGTTGCTTGAGGGCAAATCTTTCATTAAAAGGCAGCGCCTATCTTTTAACCATTCTTGCTTTTGAGACGCTTTAATTTGCTTTTGCAATTGGTGCGAGCGATATCACAGATTTGCCAATGAACACGTTAGGTGAAATGATAGGGATTGGACTTTTGCTGTTTGTTCTAGAATATTTAAAGACAGTACACATAAGATTCTTAATATTATTTTGCTGATTGGAGCAATATTTTTTGATTCTGCCGGTTGGGGCGTTCATTTTAGCGAATCTATAGTCATCAGTTGATTTTTGTTTGTTATTTCTTAAGAAAGCTTTATTATGAATAAAAAGGGACACTTTATTAAGCGTCCCTTTTTGTTTTTCCATTAAAGCGCAATACTATTGAATATGGGCATTAATTTTTTCAATCAATTCATTTGGGTCTACTCCGTGAACCATACAGGCCTGTTCAATGCTCTCTCCACGTGCAGAGGGGCAACCCAAACAATGCATTCCCATTTCTAAAAAGAAAGTAGATGTAGACTCATCATATTCTAAGATGTCGCCAATAAGCGTATCTTTTGTTATTGTAAATGCCATTTTTGTTTTCTCCTTTCCTGTGCTTTACACTATTATATCCGAATTTGCAGAAAAAATCAAGGAATTGTCTAAATGTTGTATAGAGTTTAAGCAAATGGCGTATTATATAAACAATTGGAAAAGAGTTTATTGCGTTATTGCAGCTATTTTTTCAAAGGGTATGGATTATAATGGAAACATTCATAGTATACTTTTTTAGATCTGGGGCAAACTGATGGTATTGAATATTAGAAATGAGGTATGCCATATGTTTAATGAGAAGATTCGTGTTGTCCAGTATGGTTGCGGCAAAATGTCTAAATACACCCTTCGTTATCTCTATGAAAAAGGGGCTGAAATTGTTGGCGCAATTGACGTGGATCCATCTGTGGTGGGAATGGATGTGGGGGATTGGGCAGAGCTTGGCACAAAGCTCGGCGTGAAAATTCGTAGCGATGCTGAAACTGTTTTAGATGAATCTGCTCCTGATGTGGCCGTTGTTACCTTGTTCAGTTTTATGAAAGACGTTGCTCCTTTTTTTGAAACTCTTTTAAAGCGTGGCATTAATGTTATTACCACATGCGAAGAGGCAATTTACCCATGGACCACCTCTCCTGAAATCACCAATCGTTTAGATGCTCTTGCTAAGGAGTATGGATGCACTATAGCAGGTTCTGGTATGCAAGATATTTTCTGGATTAACATGATTGCATGCGTTGCAGGCGGCGTTCATAAGATTGACAAGATTGAGGGAGCAACCAGCTATAATGTTGAGGATTATGGTTTAGCTCTGGCAAAAGCGCATGGGGTAGGATTGACACCTGAGGAGTTTGAAGAGAAGATTGCACATCCTGACGTGTTAGAGCCCTGCTATGTTTGGAATTCAAATGAAGCAATTGCTTCAAAGATGGGATGGACGATTCAGTCGCAGACACAGAAATGTGTACCGTATTTTTATGATAAGGATCTTTATTCTGAAACAATGGGCGCAACCATTCCAAAGGGGAATTGCATTGGCATGAGCGCTGTTGTGACAACGAAGACCTTTCAAGGACCTATTATTCAAACACAGTGTATTGGTAAGGTGTATGGTCCGGAAGATGGTGATTTATGTGACTGGAAGATAACAGGCGAGCCGGACATAACCTTTTATGTTCATAAGCCGGCTACTGTAGAGCATACGTGCGCCACTATTGTGAACCGTATTCCAAGATTGTTGACCTCTCCTCCGGGATATTATACCGTAGAAAAGATGACACCGGTTTCTTATATGAGTTACCCTATGCAGTTTTATCTTGACGAGTAGGGTAGACTAGAAACTTTATTATTACTTGCTTGAACGATAAAGATGCAGATAGAATGGTTTTGCATTCTATCTGCTTTCTATTTGCGATCATATATTTTTTTGCATTTATCGTAAAACAGTATGGAGCGCAGTTTGCCTATATAAAAGTTAATCTAAGAATATTTTAAGAAATTTAAAAATGATTGTTGACAAAGTTGACGAAACATGCTATAATAAACAAGCATTAGTCAGGGAAGAGAGTATGGTAATCTATTCAAACCTTGATATGCTGGTGTAGCTCAGTTGGTAGAGCAGCTGATTTGTAATCAGCAGGTCGGGGGTTCGAGTCCGTCCACCAGCTCCACAACTGACATGTTGCGTGTCAGTTTTTTGGGAGAATTCCCGAGTGGCCAAAGGGAACAGACTGTAAATCTGTCGCTTTTTAGCTTCGATGGTTCGAATCCATCTTCTCCCACCAAATTTATATAATGCAATTATTGCATAACCCCTCGATATTTTCGGGGGGTATTTTAATGATTATAATATGGCTGCAGTTTTCTTGAATTTTATAGTCTGCTAACTTTTTTAGATGATAGGGGTTTATAGAGCTATTGCATTTGGCTTCTTGGTCTATTATAATAGAGTGTTCGCAAGTCCCTTTTAGCATGCTTTTGAACAAAAACACCAATAAAATTCATTTTTTTATTTATTTGGGGGATATTGATATTATATAGTATAGCGATATGTTGTCTACAAAGTCCTCAATTTGCTATCTTAGCGTTTGCTGTTATAATACCTAATCTAGAGAATCGGCTTGTTTTATGGTTGCACTGTCAGTTCGAAATTTATGATAAAACAGGACGGAATGCAGACGATGTTTGTTGATTTAACCTATGCTATTTTATTTATAATATGAGGTGATTTCGTATGGATGGAATATTGAAGAATATTTGTAAATCTGAAGTGTTAACATTAAAGAACGAGATTTCCTGCCAAAAAGGGCAGGTGATTAGCAAGACTCTGGTTCAAAACGCAGCTGTTAGTTTAACGCTGTTTGCTTTTGCAAAGGGAGAAGAAATTAGCACACATGAATCTAATGGAGATGCTATGGTAATATGCTTAGATGGAGTTGGACAAGTAACCATTGATGGCGTTGTCTATGAATTACAAGAAGGGGACTCGATTGTGATGCCGGCGCGGCATCCACATGCGGTGTTGGCAAAAGAGGATTTTAAAATGTTATTGGTGGTTGTGTTTTAATAACGCATTTTATGTAGCAAAAAATAATCCATTATGCGGACTATCATTAGATAGTCCGCATAATGGATTTTAAATCAATTCTTATCTTAAAGAGAAGCTTGTTTAGTCGCTTACATAAGGAAGCAGTGCAAGATGACGAGCTCTCTTAATTGCAATTGTCAATTGTCTCTGATGACGTGCACAAGTGCCTGTCACACGTCTTGGAACAATTTTAGAGCGTTCGCTCATATAACGCTTTAATTTTGCGATGTCTTTATAATCTATTTGATTTGATTTATCTAAGCAGAAAGCACAAACTTTTTTGCGTGTTCTTCTGTTTCTTCCAACTCTATCTCTATTTTCCATAGAAGTTTTCCCTCCTTGGTTTCATGATTTAAAAGGGTAAATCCCCTTCATCTGTTCCGATTTCTTCAAATCCCTCAAATTCATCTAAATCTCCAACTGAAAAGCTTTGCCCTTGCGAAGCCGGCTCTTCAAAGGTAGGAGAATTGTTTGTTTGAACAGGAGCCACAGTTCCCGCTGAGACAGAAGACTCAGACTTGCTGCCCGTGAAATGCGCCGCACTGGCAACTACCTCATAAGCAACGCGATTATTTCCTTGTTTATCAGTATATTTTCTGCTTTGCAATGATCCCTCTAATGCAATCATTTGCCCTTTTGAAAAGTATTTACTGATAAATTCCGCGGTGTGTCTCCAGGCAACGATATTAATAAAGTCAGTTTGGCGTTCTTTTCCGAAGTTGCGGTCTACTGCAATAGAAAAAGATAATACAGGAATGCCGTTTGGAGTTTCTCTTAATTCTGGATCAGCCGTAAGTCTACCCATTAAAACAATACAGTTTAACATTACAGAGCCTCCCTATTCCTCTTCCATTGCAACGATCAGTGTGCGCAAGATCGAATCGGTAATATTATAGACACGATCCAATTCAGCAGGGAAGTCTGGTTTAGACTCGAAACGAAAAAGAACATAATAACCCTCGTTTTGATAATCAATTGGATACGCCAAGCGACGTTTACCCCAATCATCAACGGTTTCAAGGGTAGCATTATCCTCAATGAGTTTCTTAAATTTTTCTACCATTTGTTGAATTTCTTCGTCGCTGATTTTTGTGCTGATTACCATTACTGTTTCATACTTTTGCGTTAATTTTGCCATTTACAATGCACCTCCTTTTGGACATTAGACTCTGCTCGAAGCAGAGCAAGGATATTGTCACAACAAGTGACTATAGTTGATAAGACAATTTGTCTATCTAAATAATTATAGCAGTTGCTGTAGAGTTTGTCAACAGATATTTAAACGTTTTAGCTTGTAACAAGCAATCATGTAAAATGATTGAATACATTGTTTGTTGTCAGAGGGATTAGATGTCATCTTGCGTTATATTGTTGTTCCATTGAAAAAACAAGCTGCTCTAAAATAGAGCAGCTTGTTTTTTGTTATAGTGCAAAGAGAAAGGTAATGGCTTCAGGAAAGTAGATTCTCCAATAGCCCTCATTATGCATTCCCTCAGGTAGAGTTGAAAATTTTATTTTATCCTGCGGATATCCCAGTGAAACGAGTCGATCGCACATGTCAATCGTTCCGCCATATAACTCCTGCTCTAATTCGTCCCCTTGTCCATTGTAGATATATAGTTTGGGTAGTGTCTCTGAATCTGAAAAGTCGAATTTAGATAAATATGACTTCCAAACCGAATCGTCATATAACATAAAAGCGGGGGACAGCGCGGCAATCCCGCCGAAACGATCCATATGTTCCATGCCAATATAGAAAGCTTCTATTCCGCCGCTTGAACTTCCTGCAATAACAGTATCGTTGCGACTGGTCGAGACATAGTAGTGCGAATTGATATAGGGCATTAATGTGTTGACAACAAAATTAGAGAATTCTTCACCCGTTCCATGATTGAATTCTGCATAGTTGGGAACGGTTTCTCCTAAATCCGGCGTTAGCTGGCTGTCTCTATATTCATCTGCATTGTCAATGCCGACAATCACTTGCCCCGACAGTCCGTTTCGCACCTGTGCTGTTATTGTTTCGTCAACACTCCAGTCTCCATGCTCTGTCGCTGCATTGTCAAATAGATTCTGTCCATCCATCATATAAATCACAGAATAGGGCACAGGGGCCTCTGGATTGTAATTTGGGGGGAGCCACACGCTGATTTTCTTTTCCATATTTGAAGAATAAGGAAGAGTAAACTGTTCTAATGAACCAGTCGGTTCCTGCTCTTCATTAAAAAAGCCAAGGCGATAATCGTCAAACATATAATAACCTTCGTTTGCAACAGTCAAGGGAGCCGTAACACTTTGGTGTGCACCACCGTCAGAAAAGCAGATGCGGTTATATTGTGTTACGTCAACATCTAATGTATAAATACGAACAGAGTTTTGTCCTATATGAGACGTTGTTAACGGAATGGTCTGTGTTTGCTCACTGTCTGTAGCGCTGAGTGTCGCTTGCACATTGTCCCAATTTAGGTTATTTGCAAAAGAGACAGAGATTGTGTGAGCGGCTGGTGCATTGGACTCCTCTTGTATTTGGGTAGATTCAGATGTGTTATGTGCACAACCGGTTAATAGGAGGCTTCCGCATAAAAATGCGCATACTATTTTTATCAACACATTTTTTTCAAACACTGTCTTCACCTCTTTCAAAGATGTTCAAGTTTAAAAAGATTTTGCTGTTAAAGCTCTATTTTATTTTTACAGACTGTAGCTCATGTTTCCTTTTTAAATCACGATACAACCCACCACTGCGGGGCTGGCAACACCTTAAATTTTTTCAAAGAAAATGGTTGTTGTGACTCTGCGTAAAAATACATGCCAATGTTTATGTGCTTAAAGAGAAAGCGACTGAAGATATTTTCTAAAATCGCTTCCGATTTCCTCATGCGCAAGGCCATACTCAATAATTGCTTCCATAATACCAAGTTTGTTGCCCATATCATATCTTTTTCCGTAAAAATCTACGCCTATCATTCCCTTGTCCTGCGCGAGTTGTTTCATAGCGTCTGTTAATTGAATTTCTCCTCCGGTTCCCGGTTTTGTATTTTCTAATATTGCAAAGATTTCGGGAGGAAGAACACAGCGGCCAAGGATGGAATATAAAGACATGATTTGATTGGGCTTTGGTTTTTCGATCATGTCGCTGATTTTAAACAGGTTATCGCGCACTTTCTCCACCTGCATAGAGGAATAGCGTTGAATAGCCTCTTGACTGACCTCTTTTATACCCACAACGCCTAGTCCGAATTCCTCATAAGCATCGCACAACTGTCGACAGACAGGATATTCGGCACGGATGACGTCGTCTCCATATAAAACAGCAAAAGGCTCGTTTCCAACAAAAGATTTTGCGCACAGCACAGCATGACCTAATCCCTTAGCCTCCTTTTGCCGAATATAGGAAATGTTTGCAAGGTTAGAAATGCGCATAATCTCATCATATGCCTGTTGCTTACCCCGTTCTAACAGAGTCTGTTCAAGTTCCGGTGCGCGGTCAAAGTGATCCTCAACAATGGTTTTTCCGCGGCTAGTGATGATCATAATATCTTCAATACCACTATTAACCGCCTCTTCTACAATATATTGAATCGCTGGATGATCCACAATTGGGAGCATTTCTTTTGGCATGGCTTTTGATGCCGGCAGAACACGGGTTCCTAGTCCTGCTGCCGGTATGATTGCTTTTTTAATTTTCATAAATATTCCTCCTCTATTTTGCAACAATAAAATAAAAACCAAAAATTCATTGAAATCAATACCATATTTGTCTTTTATAAAAAATATTCAACAAAATGGATGTCTCATAACAGCATGGTGATCAAATGCATAATACCTAAATCGCCTGCAAATAAAAGCACTAATCCAATTAAAACGGAAACCATACTGACTGACCCTGTTTTTGTTAATGCGCTTTTACACCGGGACTCTTCTGTAAATCGCTTTTTACATCGTCGGATGGTGCGAACAGCCTTGGCATAGTAGAGACGATTTGCGAATAATCCACTTAAAATGCTCGCCGTCATTCTGATAAGGGAGACAATAACAGAGGTTGTGTAAATCATTTGTAGAGTATGATCCGGCAAAGCGCCATTACTATACAATAGGGTGTTGCAGGTGACTCCGATCAGATCGATGATTAGCATAAAAATGCCGGGAAGATACATCTTTCTATATAAAAAATAGATAGACGGCGCAAGCAAAGCGGGAAAGTTGATTGAAATTGACTTTTTGTTTTGAAACTGTTTAAATCTAGGCAAAAAATAGAGTGTGTTTGAACCGATGAAAGCCGCAAAGTCAGCAACCTGAAATTCTCCCAGTTTTTCTTTAGCGCTTAAATCCCCTAAAGGAGACATTGCTTGTTTGAGCCATGGCATAGTTATCTGTGGAGGAGTTGTCACATCATTATGTTGCAATGGCGTTCCGCAGAGATTGCAAAAGAGACTGTCCGGCGCGTTCTCATTCCCGCAGCGTCTACAGGTTTGTATGGCGTTTTCGCGGTCATGTTTATTTTCTGTTTGATAAAACCATCCGGTTCCATGTCTGTCAGAGTTAGCGCATTGTTGCTCTTTTAAGTAGCAGCTTCTATGATGGGGTGTTCCACAAACAGGGCAAACAACAATATCATCATCCTGTGAAAATTTTTTATTACAGATGGGACAATGGGCATTTTCAAATTGTTTCATATCATCCCTCCTTATCTATATAAATAATAAAGCCGTATTTTGCTATTATACAACATTTGTGATAAAATTACCATCCCATATTTAAATTATTCTTAATTTCTATCATTAAATGAGACATTGTTCTTGATTTATTTCGTGTGAAACGTTATAATAAGACACATATCATGATAATTAAAGGAAAATATTGTATGAATGCGATTGAATATGAAGAATTTAAAAATAAATTGAGCGCACTTGTTCCAAAGACGAATGAGCTAGAAAAAGCTTTGGACATTGCTTCGCTAACGCGGGCGTCTGAGGAACTTATGCATAAGACAGCGGAGCCTAATTTTTGGGATGATATGGAAAACGCGCAGGAAATTATGCGTAAAAGTCAGAGAGTGAAAGAAAAGTTAGATCAGTTTGCTGCTTTAAAGATGCTGCTGGATGACACGCAAACACTTCTTGAACTGGCTGCTGAAGAAGAGGATGATTCTTTTGTGACTTCAGAAATTAAAGCGAATTTAGAGCAAATAGAACAGCAGATAGAGTCTTTAACATTGACGACCCTGCTTACAGGTGAATATGATGACAAGAACGCGATTATTACACTGCACGCCGGAGCCGGTGGAACAGAAGCCATGGATTGGGTGCAGATGCTTTTAAGAATGTATACCAGATGGGCTGAGGGACATGGCTTTTCTGTGAAAACTCTAGACTTTGTTGAAGGGGATGAGGCTGGTATTAAAAGCATTTCGCTGCTCATTGAGGGCACAAATGTTTATGGTTATTTGAAATCGGAAACAGGCGTCCATCGTTTGGTGCGCATTTCTCCTTTTGATTCATCAGGTCGTCGACACACCTCTTTTGCTTCATTGGAGGTAATTCCTGAAATTGATGACTCGGTGGAGGTTGACATAAAAGAAGACGATTTGCGCATTGACACTTATCGTTCCAGCGGTGCGGGCGGTCAGCATGTTAATAAAACCTCCTCTGCTGTTCGTATCACCCATTTGCCAACTGGTATTGTTACGGCTTGTCAAAATGAACGCAGTCAGTTGCAAAACAAAGCGGTCGCGATGAAAATGCTCCGTTCAAAGCTCATCGAGATTAAGGAAAGAGAGCATTTGGAAAAAATTGAGGACATTAAGGGTGAGCAAAAAGAAATTGCATGGGGTTCTCAAATCCGTTCTTATGTTTTTATGCCGTACACCTTGGCAAAGGATCATCGAACCGGCTTTGAAAACGGGAATATTAACGCGGTGATGGACGGTGATTTGGATGGTTTTATTCGTGCCTATCTGGTGAAGGAGAGCCAAAATTCAATAGAGTAGTTCAAACATCTACATTATCAAAAAAAGGAGTGTTTATTATTTTAAAGCAAAGGAATAAACCGTCAATTATAATAGGCTCAATTATATTCGGGTTGATATCCGGCTTTGTCATTGAGGGGATTTTAGCGGTGAATCCCCATCTTTTAGAGCTCATTACTTCGCCTTTTACTTCTGAAACAGTTATCAATATTCTTGGATGGATGCAGCTGCTTCCTTTTATTCTTCTTTCTGTTATTTTAGGCGCGGTCTGCTATGTATGCTTTCTGTTTGGCGACATCATCGGTCCTTTTGTCTATAAATACCGCTATTGCTTTGCGATTGGTATCGTGGTGTTTTGTGTTATTCTGAATATTAGCGGATCTTCAATTGCTGTATGGAATAACTATCTTCCGCAAAGTTCTGACCCTTCTTCAACGGGCACCCTGTTTGGCATTTCTCGCTCCATACGAAGTGATGAATGGTGTGTAAACACTCCTATGGCGTTTTCACAGGCTTACAACCAGACAGGTGCATTTCCTTATTTTGGGGATACTGTCAGAGGTGCCAATACGGATATGTTTATTGTTTACGGTCAGCCTGTTTGGAATATAGCGGTTTTATTCCGTCCCTTTCATTGGGGATATTTGCTCTTTGGGGCGGAACGAGGCTTGGCATTTTTCTGGAGCGCACGTTTGGTGGCGCTGTTCATGGTTAGCTTTGAAATGGGGATGCTTCTTACTCATAAAAATAAAAGACTCTCTGTTGCTCTTGCTGTCTTAGTTTCATTTGCGCCTGCTGTTCAGTGGTGGTTTGCTGTTAATGGGTTTGTGGAGATGCTGGTTTTTGGGCAGCTTGCCATTCTAATCGTTTATCACTATTTAAAAACGTCTAATTATCTTTATCGCATTTTGCTCGCCCTTGGTTTAGTCATCTGCGGCGGTGCGTTTATTCTAACGTTCTATCCGGCGTGGCAGGTGCCTATGGCGTATATTTATCTTGCGATGCTCATCTGGGTGATTTGGGATCGAAAAAAGGAGTGCACTTTCTGCTTAAAAAAGGATCTTCCCATTATTATCGGATTTTTTCTGATTTTAGGTATTAGTATGCTATATATCTTCACCAAATCGGCAGACACCATTCAATTGGTCTTAAACACAGCGTATCCCGGAGATCGTATTGGATTGGGTGGTGGACAGTTCCAAGAGGCATTTGGCTATGCTAGCAATTTATTTACACCTTATGACAATGCCCTCATGACCTCGAATCCGGTTGAAATGGCTTTGTTTTTTGACTTCTTTCCCCTTGGATTGCTCCTTTCACTTTGGGTTGTATTTTGCGAAAAACAGAGGGACAAGCTTTTAATCTGTTTATTAGCAGTCGATGTCTTTTTATCACTATATTGTTTCGTTCAATGGCCTACATGGCTTGCGAAGATTACGCTGATGGGATATAGCACCTCAAACCGTGTGCTTTTAGTTGTTGGATTTTTAAATCTACTGCTCCTTTTCCGTGCGATAACAATGATGAGAACGAAGCCTCGACTCTCACACACTCTTTTGATTGCAATACCATTATCGTTATTTGTTTCTTTTATCTGCATTGCACAGTCGGGCGATTATATGAGCAAAGCAATGATGTGTATCTCTATTTTTGTCCTTTTCGTAGGATTTTCGCTTGTCTTAAAGGCCGGAAATCGTGGATACCAATATTGGTTCTTGCTTTTCTGCTGCATTGTTGGTTTGGTAGCGGGTGGAATGGTGAATCCAATTCAACAGGGAACGGATGTAGTATATAACAATCCTTTAGTGCAGGATATTTCTGAAATCACCCATGCAGATCATGGAGAGGGACTCTGGATGGTTGAAGGAGAGGGAGTCGGCTTCCCTATGGGTAATCTTCCTATTATGGTCGGTGCCCCAACGATTAATTCCACGAATGTATATCCGAATATGGAGCGATGGGAACAGTTGGATCCCACAGGGGAATATGAGCAAGCTTATAATCGTTATGCGCATATTCATGTTATTTTGACAGATGAGCCCACCTCTTTTAACACCCCTACTCCTGATCAGTTTATCCTCTATCTCAATTATCAGGATCTTGAGAAGCTGAACCCAAAATATATCCTTACAAAAGGTGACCTTTCTTCCGTCTCAGAGGAAGGTTTGCAATTCTCTTTGTTAGAACAGGAGGGTGAGTATCAAATCTATCAAGTTCATTATACGGATTAAAGTCATGGAAAGGAATAAAAAACATTATGAGGTTTTTAGATAGATTTCCCCCCAGATTTAAAGAAATTTTTCGTTTTTGCGTCGCAGGAGGTGTAGGGTTTATCATTGATTATGGAGTCATGGTAGCCTTAACAGAATTGTGCGGATGGGATGTTTTGGTCTCAAACACGATTAGTTTCTCATTGTCAGTCATTGTGAATTATATCATGTGCATTCTATGGGTTTTTGACAATTCGAATAAAAAAAGCGCGATGACAGTAATTGTATTTATTGGTTCTAGTATTATCGGTCTGTTTTTAAATGATCTTTTTATGTGGATTATGGTCGATTTAATGGGAATCTTTTATATGTTTGCCAAAATTATTGCCACGATTTTGGTGATGATTTGGAATTATATTGCAAAAAGAAAGGCTGCATATGTTAAGCCGAAAAATGAAAATAATTCAAAAGATTAAAAGGAGTAAAGAAAATGAAGACAGCAATTTTAATCCCATGTTATAATGAAGCGCAGACAATCAAAAAGGTGATCGATGACTTTAAAAAGTCTATGCCACATGCAGACATCTATGTTTATGACAACAATTCCAGTGATAACACTGCGCAAATTGCCAGAGAAGCCGGTGCTATTGTTCGTTATGAATATAAGCAGGGCAAAGGGAATGTGGTTCGTTCGATGTTTCGTGACATTGAGGCAGATTGTTATATCATGGTGGACGGGGACGACACCTATCCGGCTTCCTTTGGCCCCAAACTTGAAAAATTGGTTTTAGAGGGCAAGGCGGATATGGCAGTTGGAGATAGATTATCCTCTTCTTATTTTACTGAGAATAAACGTCGTTTCCACAATAGCGGCAATGTTATTGTCAGAAAGTTGATTAATTTCTTTTTTCGCGCTGATTTAAATGATATTATGACGGGGGCACGTGCTTTTAGCAAAGAGTTTGTTAAGTCCTATGCAATTATTTCAAAAGGCTTTGAGATTGAAACGGAAATGACCATCTTTGCACTTGATAATAATTTTAAAATTGTGGAAGAAACCATTGAATATCGTGATCGTCCAGAGGGAAGCGAGTCGAAATTAAATACTTACTCTGATGGTGTTAAGGTGTTGGCGACCATTGGACGTTTATTTAGAGACACCAAGCCTTTTGCGTTCTTTGGTATTATCAGTCTTATCTTCTTCCTTATAGGGCTTGCCTTCTTTATTCCCGTCTTTGCAACTTATCTTAGCACGGGGCTTGTCTTTAAGATTCCAACGTTGATTATTATCACTGCTGTTTGGGTCATTGCTATGCTCAATTTTTTCTGCGGTATTGTTTTATCAGTTCTTAAAAAACAGGATAGGCAAAATTTTGAACGGCAATTAACCATTCTCCGGTATCTTAGCAGCATTGATTATGCAAATCGTCATGATGATTAAAAGTAGAAAAAGGAAGAGGTTTTGTTTAGAACAAAACCTCTCTTTTTATAATACAAGACGAAATGTATAAGTAGAAGAAATGTAAAAATTGCAGCATACGGTAATAATCGTTACGTCTTTAACGGGACGAAAAGGAGCATTCCGTGCTAAACAAGATTATTGTAGGAAATGAAAAAATACTTTAGCGATCGGTCGGCCTTTGTAGTTCACTGCAAAAGATTCTATTATGCGTGAAAAAGAAGGGGGTAGATTGAGTCAAATAAGTTGGTGTTTTGAGCAAATAAAACATCAAAATAATGATGCCAAAAAAGAAGGAAAGTGGTGGAGAAGCTATTCCATCAGACATATAATATGATGACAAAATAAAAATACAGCATGAAACTAAATTCATGCTGTATTTTTTCTTGTATAAAGAACCCTCCGGCTATACAGAGGGTTCAAAAAAGCTTAAGAGGTGTATTGAAATAAAACTCCCTTTGATTAAAATAAAAAGTACGGTCTGACGCACTGTACTAAAAAACAAATCAAAAGGAGATATAGTAAATGAATAACAATAATAGTTTAGCACATACAAGTTGGAATTGCAAATATCATATAGTATTTGCACTAAAGTATAGAAGAAAAATATTAAGAGAATTATGTGAATGGAAAGATGTAAATATAATAGAGGCAGAGGCAAGCCCGGAGCATATACATATGTTATTAGAAATATCATCAAATATAAGTGTTAGAGGGATTCGTAGAATTTCTGAAAGGAAAAAGCAGTCTGATAAAACATCAAAGGCATGGTAATTTAAAACTATAAGTACGGTAATAGAAGTTTTTGATGCAGAGGATATTATGTAGATACAGCAGGAAAAAATACACAAGAGAATAGCAACATATATAAAGAATCAACTAAAAGAAGATAAGATGTATGACCAAACAAGTTTCAAGGAATATGAAAACCCGTTTACGGGTCGCAGGTAGGAGAGTGCGCAAGTGTAGACTGACAAGCGCCTTAAAGGCACCACTAGTAAGATAGGGCTTTGCCTGCATAATAAATGCCCTCCGGCTATGCCGGGGAGCATTTATTATTTAATTTTCTGTTCTTGTATAGTTGATAAGAGACTATACAAACTAGCTTTTTAGCTTATTAAAAGCAACAATTTGGATGAATGGTAGAGTTGGCGTTAATATTGATGTTACCATCTTTACCATTATATTTAAATAATGGCGCTTTTGCATGACCCCCACCAAAGATATCGTCCTTATTACTCGGCGAATAAATATCTGAATTTATTACACAGATCGAGCCGTTATTTCCACCATGTGCATCCAGAGAGCCTGAGCAAGCACCGCCGGCGCCAATAGCCGGTGCATAGTTTCCTCCATCCGCTGCAACAGTTGAATTAGTGATATTAATCGTGCTTGTATCTCCGGCATAAGCAGAGCAACTGCGCGCATTAACACCGCCTGATCCAATAGCGGGAGAGTATCCGCCGCATGTAGAGATTACAGTAGCGTTTTCAATAGAAATTATACCGCAATCTCCTGAATACTGATTACAGGTAGAACCATAAATTGCACCACTTCCAATTCCGGGGCCCCTCGGAGAAGAAGCATAGACCGTTATGCCATCTTTGATGGTAATATCGCCGCAATCAGGTGTAGAGTGCTGACCGGTACTACTGCCGTATCCAGCAGTTCCAATGGCCGCAGCCAATCCGGTATCTTCATTATCAGCTGGATAATGATCATAGTCCTCATAGATTTCACAATCTAGGAATCCTGAACCGGTAATTGTTAAATTAGCACCTTCTGGCACCGAAATGGCAGGAAGATTACCATCACTCTCGTTATAATCAGTACAATCAATCCCTGTGTATATCTTGAGATAAGTATTGACTTCAAAAGTTACATCTGCGCCTGATTCCAACGAAATAGGACATTTATCGTATATGGATAGTCCCGGCAGAGCGGGCAGAATCGCAAAGGTAAAATCCTGCACACTAGAATCAATTATATAGGAATCACAGAACGAACCGCTGTTAACATCATCTACAAAGATAACCTTATTGGTTTGTAGAGGAACTGTTTCCGTGCCGATCTTGGCTTCAAACTGAGAAGTATTTGGATTTTTGGAAATTGTGCAACAAGAGGCACTGTGACTGAATTTTACTACTTCAAAATCTGGATATAGTTTGTCTAATACACTCTGCTGTTCCTCTTCTGACTGTATGGACGGATAGCTTTCTTTGAGTGTTTGCAGTTCACTTGGTAATTCGTGCGTTGATGAAGATGCTTCTTCTGCATACGCCGGAGTGGAAAGTGGAACGGCCAACATACTGATTGATAATATAGCAATCAATAATTTTTTAGATAACATTTTTATTTTCATATGCTTTCATCCTTTCTTTAATTATTAATATTATAATATATGCATTTGTAGAAAAAATAAACAATATTTTAATATTTTATTTTTTCTATTTCATGATAAAATCATACTGTTGCACTTATATTATTGATATGTTAAAATATAGATATTATCATTCTAGGAGGTATTCAATGGCATTACCTGTGCTGGATATACGTTTATCGACGATTGCCTCCCTCGTTGAACCTACGGAATGTGTAGCTGATGTGGGTTGCGATCATGGCTATCTGTCGGCATTTTTACTCCTTCATCATTTGACCTCACATATTTATGCAACTGATTTGCACACTGCTCCGCTTCAACGCGCTGCCGCAACCTTTGAGCGTTATGGATTACTGCAAAATACAGTGTTGTTACAATGCGATGGATTAACGGATGTTCCACCAACGGTGCAGACAATTATTATTGCTGGAATGGGAGGGGAGACCATTTCCTCTATTTTGCAAAATGCTTCTTGGATAAAGCATAAAAATAAAATTCTAGTGTTGCAACCAATGAGCCGAGAAGAGCATTTAAGAAGATGGCTTTATGAGCAGGGCTTTGCTATTGTAGAAGAAAAAAAAGTTGTAGATGGCGCCTATTGCTATGTTGTGTTTAAAGTACGTTTTACAGGCAATAAGGTTTGGCTGTCTGATTTGGAAAGCGTTATAGGACGTTTAAATTTACCGGAAAGCCCTGAGGATTTTGTTTATATTCAAAGAAAGATTCAAAAATATAAGGCTATTATCCGGGGGAGACTTTCAGCTCATTTGGGCAGCTTTGCGGTTCAGAAAGAACAAGAGCTTGTTAAGAGGTTAGAAGCGCTTTTAAATCTGGAGGACAAAAATGACAGTTAAGGAAATAACAAACTATTTAAATGAGCACATTCCCTTCGATACAGCTGAAGATTTTGATAATGTAGGCCATCTTATTGGTGACGAAAACCAATCGGTTTCCCGTGTTTTCATTGCACTGGACGCGACACAGAATGTTATAGAACAGGCAATCAAGTGTCAGGCTTCTTTAATCATTACCCATCATCCGATTATTTTTACGCCATTAAAATCTTTAATGCAATCAGATTTAACCTCTTGTATTCTCAAAAATAATCTTAATGTGATTAGCCTTCATACTAACCTGGATAAACTTCCCGGCGGCGTGAACGATATGCTTGCTAAAGCGCTAGGGCTTCAATCGGTTCGTTCGCTTCCTGCCTCGGGAGATATGGGTAGAGTGGGAGAACTTCCTGTTTCCATGGCATCCTATTCTTTTGCAAAAAAGGTGAAAGACAATTTGAAATGCAATGGTCTCCGTTTTGTTCCGTCTGATAGGGAGATTCGGACAGTTGCCGTTTTAGGAGGCAGCGGTGAATTTGCTCTTTCATCTGCACTAGATGCCGGTGCTGACGCTTTTGTGACGGGCGAGGGAAAGCATCATGTTTTCTTAGAGGCAGCTCAAAAAGGAATTTGCTATGTGGACGCAGGGCATTTCGAGACAGAAAGGGTGGTGCTTCCCTTTCTGAAACAAAGTCTTCATGAGGCGTTTCCCGGATTGGAAACGGTTGTTGCCGATGAAGCGAGTCCTGTGTGCTTTGTATAAACTTGAGTGAGGACTTTTTTCATTGCAAAGTTTTCGAAACGAAGAGAATTGCAGACAGTTGTCTTTAAAAGAAAAAGTAGTTAATATGCAGGATGACAAGATGTATTTCGCCTAGCGGCATAATTGTACAGTTTTAAGTATGGCCGTAAATGAATGGGGCATTTATTTTTTATAAAAAGGCGGTAGTTTTAGCTATACTTCGTTGAATAGTTGGCTGGCAATCTAATTTTTGGGGGTGAGTGTATGGCTTTGGACGGTATGTTTTTACATGCGATTAGGCAGGAGCTTTCGAGTTTGCTGCAAATGCGGGTAGATAAAATATTTCAGCCTGCTAAGCAGGAACTTGTTTTTGTTATGCGCAGCAAGGAAGGCAGCAGGAGATTGCTTTTGTCTGCTCATGCAGATCATGCGCGCGTTCAAATAACGGACATAGTGACGCACAATCCTAAATCACCTCCGATGTTTTGTATGTTTTTAAGAAAAAGGCTGACAGGTGCAAAACTGATTGCCATAAGACAGCCATCTTTAGAGAGAGTTCTTTTTTTGGATTTTGCTGCGCATAATGAACTGGGAGATCCACAAGAAATTATCTTAGCGGTTGAAATTATGGGGAGACACAGTAACATTATTTTGGTGCAGGACGGAAAAGTTTTAGAGGCAATTAAAAGGATTGAGCCGGACATGTCCCATGCGCGACCTATCTTGCCCGGAATGGATTATGTACTTCCGCCATTGCAATCTAAGCTTTCTATTCTTGAAGCTAATAATCAAGAGATTTTTCAAAGGGTGGATTCTTTGAGAAATCTCACTTTAGAAAAAGCCCTATTAAACACCCTTCAGGGAATATCTCCGGTTGTTGCACGAGAGCTTTCTTTACAAGGCAGAGAGTTTTTGGAGCGAAAGCTTTTGCTGTTGCGCGAGACGCTCATAAAAGGTGACTTTTGCTTTAACGCTGTGATTGAGGGTGTAAGGCCTCGAGACTTTTCTTTTCTGCCAATAACACAATATGGCGACTTTTGTGGGAACAAGGTCTTTTCAACTGCAAGCGAACTCCTAGATTATTTTTATCATGAACGGGATCGTATTGTTCGCATGAAAGAAAAATCAGGTCAGCTTTTTAAGCTTCTTGAGAATACGCAAAGCAGATTGGTTCGTAAATTGCAGGTGCGTCATGAAGAACTTCTGCGGGCTGAATCTCGTGATGATTACCGGATGTATGGTGATTTGCTAAATGCGAATCTTCATTGCCTTAAAAAGGGACAGACAGAGACGGTCGTGGAAAACTTTTATGGTGAAGCAGGAGAAAAGATAAAAATTCCTTTAGATCCAAAAAAGACTCCTGCGCAGAATGCACAGAGCTATTATAAAGAATATAAGCGCGCGCAAACAGCGCGGAAGCTTTTGCAGGATTTAATCTTTCAGGGCAAGGAGGAGCTTGAATATATAGACAGTGTCATCACGCTTCTTTCGTTGAGTGAGACAGAGCAGGATTTGGCTGATATACGCCGGGAATTGACGCTGCAGGGGTATATCAAAAAGCAAACACAGAGCAAACACAAGGAAAAGGCTGCACAGCCTTTGCTCTTTCGTTCTACCGATGGATTTATGATATTGTCTGGCAGAAACAATTTACAAAACGATGTTTTAACGCTGAAATCTTCTTCTAAAAATGATATTTGGTGTCACACCCAAAAAATTCATGGTTCTCATGTGGTGATTGTCAGTGAGGGAAGAGATATTCCGGATGAAACGATTCGGCAGGCCTGCATGATTGCCGCTTTTTACAGCAAAGCACGAGACAGCGCGCAGGTTCCTGTTGACTACACACAAATTCGTTATGTAAAAAAGCCATCCGGCGCCAAACCCGGTATGGTGATTTATTCACATCAAAAGACGACTTTTGTTACGCCACGTGAAGCATTCATTGACAATCTGCGTGTTCGCAAATAAGTGTAAAGGAAGTAAAAATCATATGGAAAAGAGACTGGAAAAGGTATATAATCCTAGACAATTTGAAGATAGAATTTATCGATATTGGATGGATAAGGAGTATTTTACTCCTAAAAGAGATCCTAATAAAAAACCTTATACTGTCGTTATTCCCCCGCCGAACATTACGGGCCAGCTGCATATGGGACATGCTTTGGACGAAACACTACAGGACATCTTAATTCGTTTCCGGAGAATGCAAGGTTATGCGGCGCTTTGGGTTCCCGGAACGGATCACGCCTCTATTGCCACTGAGGCTAAAGTTGTCGCTTCTATTATGGAAGAGGGCAAAACCAAAGAAGAACTGGGGCGAGAGGCGTTTTTAGAACGTGCTTGGGATTGGAAAAACAAATATGGCAATCGCATTGTGGAGCAACTCAAAAAGTTAGGGTCTTCCTGCGATTGGACAAGGGAATGTTTTACATTAGATGAAGAACGCAGCGAAGCGGTTAAGGAAGTTTTCGTCCGTCTTTATCAAAAGGGGCTTATTTATCGTGGGGAACGGATGGTGAATTGGTGCCCGCACTGTCAAACCTCTATTTCTGATGCTGAGGTTGAATATCAGGAACAGGAGGGCAATTTCTATCATCTACAATATCCGCTTAAAGATGGGAGCGGATTCTTGGTGTTGGCGACAACTCGTCCTGAGACACTGCTAGGAGACACTGCGGTGGCAGTGCATCCTGACGACGAAAGATATCAGAAATTTGTCGGAAAAACTTTATTTCTTCCATTGCTTAATCGGGAGATTCCTATTGTTGCAGATGAATATGTTGATAGAGAATTCGGCACCGGTGTTGTGAAGATTACACCGGCGCATGATCCGAATGATTATGAGGTTTCCAAACGCCATAAACTTCCGCTGATAACTGTTATCACCGACGATGGGCATATGACGGATTCTTGTGGCAAGTATGCCGGTATGGATCGCTATGAGGCTCGTAAAGAGATAGTTAAAGACTTAGAGGCAGACGGATTTCTCATTAAGACGCAACCGCATAATCATAATGTTGGAACTTGCTATCGCTGTGGAGAAACGGTTGAACCAAAGTTGTCCACTCAATGGTTTGTTGCTATGGAAGAATTGGCAAAGCCTGCAATAGAAGTTGTGAAGAGGGGAGACACATCTTTTGTTCCAAAACGGTTTGAAAAGATTTATTTTCACTGGATGGAGAACATTAAAGATTGGTGCATTTCAAGACAACTTTGGTGGGGTCATCGAATTCCGGCCTATTATTGTGCGTCTTGTGGTGAAACTGTTGTTGCAAAGGAGATGCCGAATGTCTGTCCACATTGCGGCAGCACCGCCTTTACACAGGATCCCGATACATTAGATACCTGGTTTAGCTCGGCTCTTTGGCCGTTTTCCGTTTTGGGATGGCCGAAAGAAACAGAGGACTTTCAATACTTTTATCCAACTTCCACGTTGGTCACAGGTTATGATATTATTTTCTTTTGGGTTGCAAGAATGATTTTTTCTGCTGTTGCCTATACCGGTAAAGCGCCTTTCGAGCATGTCTTTATTCATGGCTTGGTGCGGGATGCGCAGGGAAGAAAAATGTCAAAATCTCTTGGCAATGGAATCGATCCTCTGGGGGTTATTCAGGAATATGGTGCAGATGCTTTACGATTCACGTTGGCAAATGGCACAAATGCGGGAAATGATATGCGTTATAGTGAAGAAAAGGTTCGTGCAGCTCGAAATTTTGCCAACAAAATTTGGAATGCTTCCCGGTTTATTTTAATGCATATTGAAAATGAGGTGATAGAGGGCATTCCAACTGAACTGCGTGTTGAGGATAAATGGATTCTCTCAAAATTAAATCGATTGGTTTTTGAAGTGACTGAGAATCTGGAGCACTTTGAAATTTCGGTTGCACTACAAAAAGTTTATGAGTTTGCTTGGAATATATTATGCGATTGGTATATTGAGCTTTGCAAGCCCCGTTTGCAGGCAGAGGGAGAGGACGCGCGAAATGCAAAGCTGGTGCTCTGTCATGCTATAACGACAACATTGCAGCTTCTCCATCCCTTTATGCCCTTTATTACCGAAGAGATTTGGCAGGCGCTTGTGCATGACGGCGAAAGTATTATGATTTCTAAGTGGCCTTCTTATCGGGAAGAGATGAATTTTAAACGGGAAAGCGCTGATTTTGAAAAGGTGATCGAGGCAATTCGTGTGATTCGCAATTTGCGGGCAGAAAGAAACGTTGCTGCTAGCCAAAAAACAAAGATTTATATTCAAACAGAAGATATTTCCCTTTTTGAGCAAAGCGAGTCGTTCTTTCAACGCTTGGCTTCTGCGCAAGAGTTGATTGTTTCTGAGGATATCCAGATTGACAATGCAGTGCAGGCAGCTACAGACGCTGCGAGAATTTTTATTCCTCTTGCGGATTTGATTGATGTTGACAAAGAATTGACGCGTCTTTCGAAGGAAGAAAAAGAATGTGAGACAGAAATTGCTCTGATTGATAAAAAACTTTCTAATCAGGACTTTGTGAGCAAAGCTCCGCAAAAGGTTGTTCAAGGGCAGAGAGAAAAGAGAGAAAAAGCGCTTCAACGTCTTGAAAAAATTCGTCAGAGTATCGCCTCTATGGAAAAATAAGGGAAAATATGCCTGTCCACAGCATGAATACGACAAATTTTTTGATGATAATGCTCTATGATTATTCATAGAGCATTTATTTTTTATAAAATGACGGTTGTTAAAAAGAGGTGAAGTTTTATGAATGTTAGAATTGAAGTAGCAGATAGCATAATGACTGCTTTTATTATTGGAGAGATTGATCACCATTCAGCAAAGAATATTCGAGAGACAATCGATTCCCGTATTGAGGGAGCTATGCCTAAATTGCTTATTTTAGATTATACGGATGTTTCTTTTATGGACTCAAGTGGAATTGGTTTGATCATGGGACGATATAAATTAATGAAATCTATTGGAGGAGAAACGAGGGTTACGAATCCATCACCGCAAATCAAAAGAGTCATGCGATTAGCGGGATTAGATAGACTGGCTGTGATTGATGGCTCGTCTAATGCAAAGTGTGCAAATTCATCAAAAGGAGGAAATCACTATGCTTGAAAATGAAGTTAAGATGCAGATTCCGAGCCATTCGACCAATGAGAGTTTTGCAAGAATGGCGATTACGGCTTTTTTTGCGCAATTAGATCCCACCATTGATGAAATTGCAGATATTAAAACGGCCGTTTCTGAGGCGGTTACAAATTGCATTGTTCATGCTTATGCCAATGAGATTGGCATTATACATATTCATGCTAAGATTTTTTCCGGTAGACGGGTTTATGTGAGAATTCGCGATAAAGGCTGCGGAATTCAAGACATAAAACAGGCGATGGAGCCTATGTTTACAACCTGTAACAATGGAGAGAGGGCCGGATTGGGATTTGCCGTTATGCAATCTTTCATGGATCAGGTTAGAGTTACTTCAAAACCTGGACGTGGAACGACGGTTGTTCTTATTAAAACATTGCGTTCCCGAGATAGTCAGGTTTGAGATGAATTTCACAAGAGATGAAAGAGATCGATTCATTCAAGAGAATATAGGATTAGTGCATGCCTGCGCTCATCGTTTTCAGGGGAAAGGAATCGAATACGACGATCTTTTTTCTGCGGGAAGTATGGGTTTGGTTAAGGCTGTGGATGGATTTGATCAGGATCGTGGCGTGCAGTTTTCAACCTATGCGGTTCCGGTGATTCTTGGAGAAATCAGAAGGCTCTTTCGAGATGGAGGAAGCGTTAAGGTTAGTCGCAGCTTAAAAGAATTATCTGTTCGGGTGAATCGGGAACGCGAACAGTTTATTCTTGCAAACGGAATAGAGCCTACGATTGGGCAGTTGGCAGATAGATTAGAGCTCTCTGTTGAACAGGTTGTTGAAGCCTTAGGTGCCGGGACTCCTCCTATTTCGTTAACTGAAAGCCCTGACGAAGGAGGAGGGCAAATTGACATTCCGGTTGATCCGCTCGATGAAAGAATTACGAACCATATTTCTTTAGAAGAGGTGATGAAGCTTTTAGATAAAAGAGATAGACTGATCATCAAAAGGAGATATTTTGATTATAAAACACAGTCTGAAATTGCAAAAGAGCTGGGAATGACGCAGGTGCAAGTCTCTCGTCGAGAGAAGAAAATTCTTGTTTTTTTGAGAAATCAATTAGAGTGATATCTGTTTCATGCGTGCAGCTTTGCGTTTGTATATTACATTTGCATGGATATTATTTTGTCATTCAAAGCGGGCGCATTTCATAGATTTAGAAAAAGATACCCCCTATTCGTAAATTTTAACGAATAGGGGGTATGGGTTTATTTATGCATGCTTCCTGTTAGGCAGGAAAGAGACTCTGGTTTATATTCTACGCCGTCCAGAGCAAAGAGGAGTTCTTGGCCGTTATAGGATAAAGAAATGGAATCAATGACATGATCAGCATTTTGCACCAAAATGGTTGCAATTGCATCTTCAACCTTTTTGCGAATTACTTTCCGCAAATCTCTTGCGCCATATTTACCGTTTTTGGCCTTGTCCACAAGGTATTGTATGGCAGAATCATCCACTGTGAGGTCGATTTCTTTGTCTTGAAGCACCTCTTTGAGTTCACCCAGCATTAGATGGGCAATTTCAATTAGCTCTTTTTCTCCCAGCTTTTTAAAGGTGATAACTTCGTCGACACGGCTTAAAAATTCCGGTCTTAAAAATTTAGAAAGTCCTTTTGATGACTTTTCCTGTTCAATTTGGTTGCCGGATTTATCAAACCCCACAATACCGACTCTATCACCAGAACCGGCGTTGGAGGTCATAACGATAACTGTATTTTCAAAATTTACGGTTCTTCCATGAGAGTCCGTCACCTTTCCCTCATCTAAAATTTGCAGGAGGATATTCATCACGTCAGGATGTGCTTTTTCAATTTCATCAAAGAGCACAACAGAGTAGGGACGGCGGCGAACCTTTTCTGTAAGTTGTCCGGCATCGTCATATCCCACATATCCCGGTGGGGAACCGGTTAGTCTGGAAACAGCGTGTTTTTCCATATATTCTGACATATCGAGACGAATGAGCGGATCCACACTGTCAAAGAGGGCAGCGGCCAACACTTTCACAAGTTCAGTTTTTCCAACACCTGTTGGTCCTACAAAGATGAAAGAAGCAGGACGACGTCTCTTTGAAAGCTGAACGCGACTGCGGCGAATGGCTGCACAAACTTCTGCAATTGCTTTATCTTGACCGACTATTTTTTCCTTTAGAGTTGCTTCTAAGTTAACGAGCTTTTTCAGGTCATCCTGCTCAATTTTACTTGCGGGAATTCCCGTCCAGAGTTCAATCACTCTAGACAAATCCTGATGTGTGACCTCAATCTTTGTAACTTGAGATTCAAGCGCTTTAATTTCTTCTTTACACTGACTTATTTTGCTTTTCACACTGGCAATTTTTTCATAGTCCGGATTTTCTGTGTCAAGCTCTAAAGTTTCAAGCTGCTCATTTAGCTGCTTTAGCTGGTCATTACATCTCTCATAATGCGTTAACTCTTTGCTGCGCAGAGCACGACAAGCACATGCTTCGTCGAGCAGATCAATTGCCTTGTCAGGCAAAAAACGCTCTGCAATATATCTCTCCGACAGAGTTGCAGCGCTTGTTAAAACAGGATAGGGAACTACTACTTTATGATGAAACTCATAATATTGTTTAATCCCTTTTAGGATTTCAATGGTTTCTTCAATCGTTGGCTCCACTACGGTAACCGGCTGAAAACGTCTTTCAAGAGCAGAATCGTTTTCAATATATTTACGATATTCATCAAACGTAGTTGCCCCAATCACCTGAATTTCTCCACGTGATAACGCCGGTTTCATGATGTTAGCAGCACTCATCGAACCTTCTGAGTCTCCCGTTCCAACCAATGTGTGCACTTCATCAATGAATAAAATAATATTTCCAGCCTGCTTTACTTCGTTAATTAAACCCTTGACGCGGCTTTCAAATTGTCCTCTAAACTGTGTTCCCGCCACCAAAGCCGTCATATCTAAAAGATAGAGTTCTTTTTTTGAGAGACGAAACGGGCAATTATTTGCTGCAATTTGTTGCGCAATGCCTTCTGCAATCGCTGTTTTTCCCACGCCCGGTTCTCCAATGAGGCATGGATTATTTTTCGTTCTGCGTGATAAAATCTGCATCACGCGGTAGATTTCTTTACTTCTTCCCACAACTCTATCAATTCTGTTGTTTCGAGCCATCTCCGTTAAATTGGTGCAATAGTTGTTTAGAAATTTGAGTCTTGACCTTTTTTCATCTTTCGATTTTTCCTTCATTTTAGAGGAGTCTGGTGGGGTGCGTTTAGATGAAGACTCATTTTTTGGCGTTTCAGTCTGAAAGTTATTCAAAAGACCATTCATAAAGGGATTCATTGTTTCAGCGCCTCCCGGTTGAAAGTCCTCATTATCTAAAATGCTCATAAGGGTATTGTCCATATTTTCTAAGTCTTCACTGGTAATCCCCATTTTTTCGGCAATTTCGTTTACCTGCGGAATATTTAGCTCTTTTGCACATTGAAAACAGAGCCCTTCGTTTATTGTTTTGCCGTTCTCCTGCCTTGAGATAAAAAGAACGGCCATTCTTTTTTTGCATCTATTACAAAGCATAATCTAGCCTTTCCGTTTGCATAGCAAACATTTGATTTAGAATCATTTGCAAGTGGTTATAGTAGTATTATCCTACATTTCACAGAGATTTTCAAGTATAAAGTTATTAGAAATATAGGTTTGGGGAAACATTTGATAGAATACACACAGAAAATTGACGTTTTGTTCTATAGATTAACGTGATAATTTCTACTCCGTTTTTTAAACTGAATGTACAGTTTTTTCTTAAAGACAGGTATTTGGTTCAGTTTTCAACAAGAATGCAGAATCTTACTACGAGACGGGCATACTGAAGCAAACAGAATCCAATCATTTTATTGACAGGGAATATTCTGATTTTTATAGTCCAAACAGATGTAAAAGATTAAAGCGATAAAAGACGAAGAACAGGTTGGTGTCATTTATCAAAGAATCGTTTAACCAGGACAAATGATTTCCTGTTAGAATGATGATTAAATAGAAAATTGAAGCAAAAATTAGAAGAATGACAACAGCTTCAGGAATACCGACAAATGCGCCAAGTAATTTATTCAAACAGGAGAGGAAAGGAAGATGTCCAATAATTCCAAGCGCTTTATAGACCCACAGTAGTAAAAATTTTAGTAATAAAAAGAAAACAAGAAAGAGAGTGCAGGAGATTAGAAAGATGAAAAATGGAGTCAGAATTTGATCCGCTATGCTCACTGTTGCATCTGCCGTTGTCTGTGCATTGAGCGCTTGGATCAGCAGATCTGAAATATTTTGATTTTGTATCCATGTCGGCAATTTTTCAATCAACTGTGTTGCGTTATCCACCGGAGTCTGCATTAGGATTTCCTGTAGTTTTTGCGTCACAGAGTTTTTAAAAAAGGAATCATAAATCATGGGAGCCAGCCATTTGCTCAAAAAGAATGACGCAACGATTGCAAGCAAATTCCCCATGAGCTTGAGCAAAGAACGAAGGAATCCCCTTTTGTAACACAACAGAATAGAGAGGGTGAATGTAAGGATGACAATACCGTCTAAAATAATGTTGGTCATACTGCCTCCATTTAATCAACCAGAAATTTATTTAGGTTGTTTATATTCATTTCATATCCTACCGTTCCGTTGATTGCGATATATGCAGAGCTGCCTTTGTCACTATAAGCTGCTCCTTGCTCTAATTTCATGTTGTAGCAGATGATATCTTCTTTGCCTAAGGTAACGATATGGGTTCCGTCAGTGGTAATCTGGCGAATGGTGTCATCAACCGTTAAATCACTCACTACTTCGCCATTTGCGTCTAATACGACAATCTCGCTATTGGATTTTACGTCTTCACCAAAGAGCAAAATGGTGTATTTGTTAGATGACAAGTTATACTGCTTTACTGTGCCGGGATAGGTATAACTCGTCTTTTGATTTCCATGAATATCCAATACCACCAGCATATCGTCGCAGACTACTTGGATTCTGTTTCCCATATAAGAAATACCGATTGCCATCGAGTTAGGTATTTCCGTTCGAAAGGTTTCATCTGTTTTGGAAAAGTCAAGTCCGTAGGCTACCGAAACGCAAAAACCGTTTTTGGTATTCATGGTACAAACAGCAGCTTTGCTTCCTGTGCTATCCATCATTAAATCCGTTACAATTCCCTCTGCTGAGTACCATTTATAAATTTCTTCTCCTGTCTTATTAAAAACAGTGAGTCGGCATTGATAGCGGCTATCATTTGTTACAATTGCGACTGTGCCGTTAGATGCCACCTTGCCTAAAAGAATATTTTGATCCATAATTTTGCTAAACTGGGTTCCCGTTGTTGTTTCTACACTAAACTGTGTCCCGCCAATATCATAAATGAGCGCTAAATCGTCTGCACAATCCATAGCGGGATCGGCGTAGCTATGATTCACTGTTCTAATGTTTTTGCCTTTGGAGGAGTAAAAGGTGAGATTTTTGTCAGTTAGCAACGCTAGGTGGGTTCCCACTGTGTCACATTCATAAATCGTATCAGAGTTGAGCTTAACCGGGAAGTCTTCATTGCTTCCGGCGAGGTCTCCTTGTGTGATAGCATTATATATTCCGTAGCCGCACAATGCGAGAACAAGAATCACTGCAAGCGCAATCAATCGTTTAGTTAAAATAGCACGTTTCCTTTTTTTGCGGTATAATTCGATATTCTGATAATCAGAATGTGTTTTTTTGGCCATGAATAGATCCTTTCAGTTTTACAAAATGTACTATTATATGATAAAAATACAAATAGTTTTAAAAAATTCCCGTAAGCACATTGCTTTTTTTGGTTTACTTTTCCTCTTTGAAATACTCTGATATCAAGGATTGTCTAATGAAAACTACAACTGCAATATTCTTCTATGTTTATTAAAATCATTTTCCAATAAAATCTGTATGTAAATCTTGATATTTCAAAAAGTTCAGAAATCTAGGCTGTTTTTATTTAATTTAAATATACAAAATGTATCATTTTTTGTTATAATACACTTTGTTTAAATACAACCCTTCCGGCGGCGCTGTTTTTCCGGCTTTTTTTCGATCTTTTGCCGTTAATATCTGAGGAATGTCATCCGGCAAAAACTTTTTTTCTGAAACAAATAAAAGAGTTCCTACCATGATGCGCACCATATTGTATAAGAATCCGTCACCATGAAACAGAAGTTTTAACATGAAACCATCCTGTTCTATAGAGGTGTGAAAAATTGTACGGATATTATTTGTTGAAAGCGGGTTAGCACAAAACGATGTAAAATCGTGTTGTCCCTCCAAGAAATGCATGGCCTCCTTGATGCTGGAAATGGAGAGCGAATATGGATAATAGAGTGCCCGATTTTCATAAAATGGAGAATGATAGGGGGCGTTCCAAATGAGATACACATATTCCTTGCCACAGCAACTATAGCGTGCATGAAAGTCTCTTGACACTTCATGTACACTTTTGACAGCGATGTCTTTTGGCAGGTAGGTGTTTAGAGCACGCTGTATATTTGTGCAGGGTATTTTACTGGAGGTTTCCATATGAAAATAATAATTATTTGCATGCACACCGCTATCTGTTCTCGAACAGCCGCAGATTGGAAGCCTTTCTTGAAAAATACGTTCTATTGCATTTTGTATTATTTGCTGAATCGTAATTGCATTTTCTTGCACCTGCCAGCCGTGGTAGTTTGTCCCACAATAGGCGATACAAAATAAGAGCTTTCTCATACCATCACCATCCAAAACAGAAACCACCCAGCCAATTGCAGAAAAAGAGAGACACACAAAAAAGAATCATAATAAAAATGGCAGCAATATCTTTTGCTTGTATCTTCAATTCTTTTAACCTGGTTCTGCCAATGCCGGAACGGTAGCAACGCGCTTCCATAGCCATGGCCAAATCTTCTGCACGGCGGAATGATGAGATGAATAAGGGAATTAAGATGGGCAGAAACGCCTTGCCTCGTTGAATGAGACTGCCTGCGTCCATGGTAGCGCCTCTGGCTTTTTGCGCTGCCATAATTTTGTCTGTTTCTTCTATCAGAGTTGGTATAAAACGCAGCGCAATGGTCATCATCATTGCCAATTCATGAGAGGGGAAATGGATCTTCTGCAGTGGGCGCAATAGAGCTTCGATGCCGTCAGTTAACGCAATCGGCAGAGTGGTATAAGTTAACAGAGAGGCACCGGCAATGAGGAGAAGAATTCTCATTGCCATGGTGATTGCTAAAGCTATACCGTCTGTGGTAATAGAAAAAATCCAAAAATGGACAAGCATTTCTCCTTCTGACACAAATAATAGATTTAAGATTCCTGTAATAATGAGGATGGGAATAATGGGTTTGCAGCTTTTGAGAATCATTCGGATTTTAACCCGTCCCAGTAGGTAGAGAAACAGCGTAAAGAGAATTGCACAGGCATAGCCAATAATATTTTGAATAAAGAATAGAAGTATGATATAGACGAGCGTAAGTAGTATTTTTGCTCTTGGGTCAAGACGATGCAAAGGAGATGAAGCCGGATAATACTGACCGATGGTAATATCCTTTAACATTCTGCATCCTCCTTTGGCGGTTGGGGCAGTGTTTGCATTAGAAGTTTTTTTAATTCTTCTTCTGCCTGATCCAGAGTGAAAATGTTTTCTGCAACCGGAATGCCAGCCATTTTAAGTTGATGAAAAACTTCAGTAATTGGAGGAACATCAAGGCCAATTGCTTTTAACTTTTCACTTTGTGAAAAGATGTTCTGCGTTTTGTCAAAAGCAAGAATCGTTCCCTGATGAAGAACCATTACTTTTTGTGCATATGAGGCGATATCTTCCATATTATGAGAGATAAACAGGATAGCGCTATTGGTTTGCTGATGATAGATATAGAGCTGTTCTAAAAGTCTTTTTCTTCCGATAGGATCCAAACCTGCTGTGGGCTCATCGAGAATTAGAACCTTTGGCCGCATAGCAATAACGCCGGCAATAGCAACTCGGCGTTTTTGACCGCCGGATAGCGCAAATGGACTTCCGGATGCCATTGACTGCGGCAGTCCAACAAAAGACATTGCCTCATAGACACGTTCTTTTATTTCGCTTTCCGGCAATCCCATGTTCGTAGGACCAAAGGCGATATCTTTAAACACAGTTTCTTCAAAAAGTTGATATTCCGGATATTGAAAGACAAGGCCCACCATAAAGCGCACCTGTTTGATATCTGTTTTATTTTGCCAGATGTCGATTCCGTCAATGAAAACTTTTCCTGATGTAGGTTTTAATAACCCATTCAAATGTTGAATGAGCGTGGATTTACCGGAGCCTGTATGACCGATGAGGCCAATCCACTCACCTGGTAGAATCCGAAAGTCAATATCTTTTAATGCTGTTATTTCATAAGGTGTTCCTTTAGCGTAGGTATAGCATAAATCTTTAACCTCGATCATGCAAATCCCCCTTTAACAGGCGTTTTAAAGCAGATACACACTCTTGCACTGTCAAAATATCTGTTTGAATTTGGAAACCGGCGTCTTTGAGACGAATCATAAGCTGTGTTGTCTGTGGGACATCCAACCCCACCTGCTCTAATACTTTAGGGTTTGAAAAGATCTCTTTTGGGGAGCCGTCTAATAGGATTTTTCCTGCATCGAGCACAATCACTCGATTTGCCTGTGTTGTCTCCTCCATAAAATGAGTGATTAAAACAATGGTTGTGTTGTGCTCGCGGTGCAGTTTTTCAATCACCTGAATGATTTCTTTTCTTCCTTTGGGATCAAGCATAGAGGTGGATTCATCTAACACAATGCATTTTGGACGCATTGCCAATATTCCCGCGATGGCAACACGTTGTTTTTGGCCTCCTGAAAGCTTATGAGGGGAATGATTTCGATAGGAAAGCATATCGACCTCTTTGAGAGATTGCTCTACAATTTCTCTAATTTTTTTCGGTGGAACGCCGAGATTTTCAGGGGCAAATGCTACATCTTCTTCTACAAGAGTTGCCACTAGCTGATTATCAGGGTTTTGAAAGACCATTCCCACCCGCTGGCGCACTTGACAGAGCCGGTCTTCCTCTTTCGTGTCTATGTTGTCTACGAGCACACTACCTGATTGGGGAGTTAATATGCCGTTAAGCAACTTTGCCAGCGTTGACTTTCCTGATCCATTTCTTCCCACAATGGCAACAAAATCGCCTTCTTGAATGGAGAAAGAGAGATGATCTAGCACGAGCTGGCTTTGTGTGTCTTCACCGGATGGATAAGCAAAGCTGACATCTTTTAGCTCAATTAATTGATTTGATTGCATAAAATTCCTCTTTCCGGATGTTCACCTTTTTCAATAAGCCAGAGCTGTTGCGCCGCAGGGAAGTGGCAGACCGGTTTGGAGAACAGGGAGACCTATTTCATCAGAACAGATGTTTTTAAAACGGGACTTGACGGCAAGGGACAGCACATATCCCATTGTGGAGGGGGAGAGACCTGTTGTGTAGGAATTGAGAACAAAAAACAAGGGCTTGTCCGTTAACAATAAAGAAGTTCTCTGCACGAGATTATAGATTTTTTTCTCAAGTTGCCACACTTCTTTGCCAGGGCCTCTTCCATAGGAGGGTGGATCCATAACAATTCCATCATAATGACGTCCGCGCCGTATTTCCCGTTCAACAAATTTTTCACAGTCGTCCACGATCCAACGGATGGGTGCATTTTCGAGAGAAGACAAAACTGCATTTTCTTTTGCCCATTGCACCATTCCCTTTGCGGCGTCAACATGACAAACGGTTGCGCCGGCATTTGCACAGGCTAAAGTAGCGCCGCCTGTGTAAGCAAACAGATTGAGGACGGAGATAGGTCTAGTGGAATCGTTTATTTTTTGCATCATCCAGTCCCAATTCACAGCTTGTTCCGGAAATATCCCCATGTGTTTAAAGTTGGTGGGAGAGACTTTAAATCGCAGCGATTGATAGGAAAGCTGGAGATTTTTTAATGGTTTGCTGTGAAATTCCCATTCTCCGCCACCCCGCTGTGAGCGATGATAATGCGCAACGGCCTGATTCCATTTTGATGATGGGTTGGGAGATTCCCAGATAATCTGTGGATCTGGGCGAATGACAAGATTCCCTTTCCAATTTTCGAGACGTTCTGAGCAGGATGCATCAATTAATTGATAATCTTCCCAGCCATTGGCAATCCTCATCTATTCTTTTCTCCTTTCCATAATGTCCTGCGCAATCTCCTGTGCAATTGCTGCAATTTGATCGTAATTTTTTCCCTCAAGCATGATGCGGATAATGGGTTCGGTGCCGGAAGGACGAACTAAAATGCGTCCCTCTTTTCCGAGGGAATCATCTCTTTTATGAATCGAGTCAATGAGCTCTTTGTCATTAAGATAGTCCTGCTTTTGTGCCGCATTAGCAGCAATATTGATTAAAACTTGCGGATAGTGCTCCATGCAGGAAGCCAAGATGGACAGTGGTATATCTTCCTGCTTCATAATAGACAGCAGTTGAACCGCGGAGAGTTGACCGTCTCCGGTAGTTGCAAACTGTTTGAAGATGATATGCCCGGACTGTTCACCGCCAATTTGATGCCCGTTTTCTAACATGTTTTCCAGCACATATCGATCTCCTACCTGGGTTGCCACAGTTTGAATTTCATTCTTTTCAGCAAAACGGAAAAAGCCAAGATTTGTCATCACTGTGACAACAGCTGTGTTATTAGATAATTGCCCTTTCTCCTTTAAACTCTTGGCAAAAATGGCAATCATCTGATCTCCATCAATTAAGTCGCCGTTTTCGTCCACCGCAAGGCATCTGTCAGCATCTCCGTCAAATGCAAGTCCACAGGTGCAACGGTGACTTTTTACAAAGGTCTGCAAATCCTCCATATGCGTTGAGCCGCAATTTTCGTTGATATTTGTGCCATCCGGCTCTGCATGGAGAATGAAAGTCTGTGCATGCAGATGCTTAAAGAGTTGTTCGGCTGTTGCAGAAGCGCTTCCATTGGCGCAATCAATGGCAATTTTCATCCCGCTCAAATCGCCCTCTATTGTTGACGCTATATAATGAATATAATCATCAGCAGCGCTTCGCCGGGCAAAGCTACGGCCCAAGTCACCGCCGGTTTTAAGCGGAATTTGTTCCGGATTGTCTAAAATCAAACTTTCTATTTCTTCTTCTATTTCATCTGAAAGCTTATAACCGTCCCCTTGAAAAATTTTTATTCCATTGAATTCAACCGGATTATGAGACGCTGAAATCATAATGCCGGCATCTGCATGATATCTTTGCACCAAATAGGCAACGCCCGGTGTGGGAATCACTCCTATAGAGGTGGTGTCGGCTCCTACTGAACAAATTCCTGCAATCAAAGCAGATTCAAGCATTTTGGATGAGATTCGAGTATCCCGTCCAATGAGAATCATTGGCTTTTCTGACAGATGTTTGGTTAAAACAAATGCTGCCGCTCTTCCAATTTGCATTGCCAATTCACAAGTAAGCTCGGTATTCGCAATTCCACGTGCGCCGTCCGTTCCAAAAATTCTTCCCATAAGTTTATCCTTTCTGCCATAAGGCATATATTAATTGGTATTTTTGTCGCCGTGTTATTCAGAGGGCGACTAGAGCATTGTTTATAAAAGGTTATGAATGAAAATATAAGGGCTTATGGTGAAAACCATTGCACAAAAGGCAAAGAATTTTCGCTCTGCTTATGTCTTTAAATTCAATTGCCCCTCTTGCTCAATGCCTAAATGTTCATATGCAAGCTGCGTGACGCAACGGCCGCGAGGTGTTCTTGATAAAAAGCCCAGCTGCATAAGATAAGGTTCATAAACATCCTCAATTGTCACTGCCTCTTCTCCTAAGATAGCGGCAAGTGTTTCCAACCCTACAGGGCCGCCCCCAAAGTTGACAATCATGGTCTGCAACATTCGTCTGTCTAACGGCTCTAATCCTAAATGATCGATTTCAAGCTTTGTAAGCGCTGTTTGCACTGCTTCTTTTGAAATAACACCGTCTCCGAGCACTTGCGCAAAGTCACGAACCCTCTTTAACAGTCGGTTAGCAATTCTGGGTGTTCCTCTAGAACGTTTAGCGAGCTCTAATCCACCCTCTTCTTCACAGGGAACCTCCAAAAGCCCTGCACTTCTTCGAATGATTTCAGATAGCTGTGTCGGTGTGTAGAGTTCAAGTCGTAAGATAACGCCGAATCTGTCTCGCAAAGGCGCAGTTAATTGTCCGGCACGAGTAGTTGCACCAATTAGGGTAAAGCGTGGCAGATCAATGCGGATTGAACGCGCTGCAGGTCCCTTGCCTATAATAATATCAAGGGCAAAGTCTTCCATAGCGGGGTATAAGACTTCTTCAACGGCGCGTGAGAGACGATGGATTTCATCAATGAAAAGCACGTCGCCTTCATTCAAATTAGAGAGAAGCGCCGCCAAGTCGCCGGGGCGTTCAATTGCCGGACCGGATGTGACTCGAATATTCACCTGCATTTCATTCGCTATGATCATTGAAAGCGTAGTCTTTCCTAATCCGGGAGGACCGTATAGTAGGACATGATCTAAGGCCTCGTCTCTTTGCTTGGCAGCTTTAATATACACACTTAGATTTTCTTTGGCTTTTTCCTGACCAATATATTCAGAGAGCGTTTTGGGTCGGAGCGTAAATTCAACATCTATATCTTCCTGAGAAAAATCAGGGTCTATTAAACGACTCTCAAATTCTGTTTCCTGATCAAACATGAAATTCTCCTATCTTTTCGCATTTACGAGAGACTCGACAGAAATTTTAAGGATAATTTAATCATTTCCTCCACCGAGGTTTGTGGGTCTATGGAGGAAACTGCGCTTGCAGCTTCAGATTTTGAATATCCTAAAACAACCAGAGCATTGATAGCTTCCGATGCATTTCCTGACTGCATGATATTGGGGGCGATATTTGGTGAAGACAAATCTATTGATATGTTCTCCTTTCCAAAACGGTCTTTTAATTCTAAAAGAATTCTTTGTGCAGTTTTGGTTCCAATACCCTTGCACTGTGTTAAAATTTTGACATCTCCAGACACAATCCCCAGAGCCAGTTGCGATGGAGAAAGGCTGGATAGAATTGAAAGCGCAACTTTAGGGCCAACTCCGGAAACAGAAATAAGCAACTGAAAACACTGACGTTCTTGTGGTTCAATAAATCCAAACAGTTCAAGCGCGTCATCACGGGTATATAAGAAAGTATAAAAACGCACTATATCGCTTTTTTGCGGGCACTGTTGCGCAGAAGTGTAGGAAGTCTTAATTTCATAGGTAATACCTCCACATTCGACTCCTGCAAGATAAAAGGAATCGATGGGTTCAAGAAGCTGTAACTTGCCTTCAATACTATATATCATTTTATATACTTCCTCATCTTTTATTATTTAAGATATTGCATTCATATGCTCTGTTTTTTTATTGAATGCCTGAATTTGCCCAGTGAGCTTCAGTAATGGCGATAGCCAAAGCGTCAGCTGTGTCATCCGGCTTTGGCAGTTGCTTTAAATGAAGCAGTCTTCTTGTCATTTCCATCACTTGAAATTTTACTGCCTTTCCATAACCCACAACCGATTGCTTTACCTGCAAAGGCGTATATTGCCTGCAAGGAATGTTATTTTGCGTTGCACACAAAAGGAGAACACCTCTTGCCTGCGCCACATCAATGGCAGTTTTTTGGTTGGTGGTAAAAAAAAGCTTTTCGATCGACATAACATCAGGGGAATAGCGTGAAAGGACAGTGTCCATTTCTTGATAGATCGTTTTTAGGCGTTGTTCAAAGGGCATTGAAGCCGGTGTTGTGATGGCGCCGTAATCAAGCGTTGTGAAGCGGCTTTTATTATAGTCAAGCACACCCCAGCCGACAATCGCATAGCCGGGGTCAACACCAATAATTCTCATATGCAATCTCCTTGTTAAAACACCGCTTGAAGACGATGTTAATTCATTTTATACAAATTAATATTATAACATAATATAAGAATTTTCGCAACATAGCGTTAATAATGGCGAAATCGTGTGAGAATTTCTTTGTACGTTAGAATAATGGAGTTGCAAAGACGGAGGATAAAGGGTATAATACACAGTATAACTATATTAAAATGCACTTGTTTATTTAGCCCGGATTTTCTTTGATTACTTAGACAGAAACAGCCCTCCAAATATTGAATGGACGGATTATTGTTCATGGATTCTGTTGGTTATCGGGTGCGTGACTGATTTTTGTTTTGCAACGGTATTTATTATATAGACTAAATAGATATAGAAGTGCATTATTTGATTTACAATATATTTTAGAAAGGAGATGCCTATGGCGTTATTTAAAGATATGACAAGCGATGAGCTGCGAACAAGTCAGTCTCTGTTGGAAAAAGAGTATCAAAGACTTAAAAGCCTTCATGTTAAGCTAAACATGGCAAGGGGCAAGCCATCGGAGGAACAGTTAGAGTTATCTGCCGATATGCTTAATAATATGACCTGTGCTGAGCTTTCCAAAACTGAGAGTGGTTTTGAAACTAGAAATTATGGTATGCTTGACGGCATTCCGGAGGCAAAAGAGTTTTTTGCGGCTATTCTTGGAGTTGGTTCTGAAAACATCATTGTGGGGGGAAACTCCAGTTTAAATATGATGTATGATTCCATTGCGCGTGCCATGCAGTTTGGTGTTTGTGGAAGTGTTCCATGGAACCATCTGGAGAAAGTACGTTTTTTATGCCCTTCTCCTGGATATGACAGGCATTTTGCTATTTGTGAGATTTTTGGAATTGAAATGATTCCCATTCAAATGGGTGAAAACGGACCGGATATGGATAGGATTGAGGAATTCGTGCAGAATGATTCGTCTATTAAGGGGATTTGGTGTGTTCCAAAGTATTCAAATCCAACGGGAATTACCTATTCAGATGATGTTGTTCGCCGTTTTGCCTCTTTGCAGCCTGCAGCGGAGGATTTTAGAATTTTTTGGGATAATGCATATGCTGTGCATGATTTAACAGATCATCCAGACTCTTTACTCAATATTTTTGATGAATGTTTAAAGCGGGGAACACAACATATGGTTTATGCCTTTTGTTCTACATCAAAAATCACCTTTCCCGGAGCGGGCATGGCTGCTATGGCGGCTAGCGAGAAAAATATTCGTGCCATTTTAAAAATCATGCAGTATCAGACGATTGGTCATGATAAAATTAACCAATTACGACATTGTAAGTTTATTGACAGCGAACAAAAACTCAAAGAACATATGAAAGCACATGCAAAAATATTGAAGCCTAAATTTGATTTCATTTTAGATTATCTTGACAAAGAGATTGCGCCTTATGGTGTTGGCAGATGGACCAGACCGAATGGAGGTTATTTTATTTCTTTTAACACCATTCCGGGTTGTGCTAAAAGAGTGGGGGAATTGTGTTTACAGGCTGATGTGAAGCTAACGCCGGCTGGAGCTACCTTCCCTTATGGAATTGATCCGCAGGATGAAAATATTCGAATTGCACCCACGTTTCCCCCTCTAAAAGAGTTGATGCAGGCAATGAAAATCTTCTGTGTTTGTGTCAAAATTGCAAGTATTGAAAAGATTTTGGGAGATAGATAAGATTTTAATATTTAATGTAGTTTTAGTTTAGCATTCATATTTTTAAAAATATCGGAGGAAAAAGAAATGAGAATCATCAAAGTTGACAATTACAATGCATTGAGCAAACGAGCAGCTGATATCATTGCAGCGCAGGTTCTGCTCAAACCGTCTTGCGTTTTGGGGCTTGCAACTGGAGCAACGCCAGAGGGAACCTATCAAGAACTTGTTCGCCGCCATAAAGAAGAGGGTTTGTCTTTTTCAGAAGTTAAGACTGTGAATCTTGATGAATATAAGGGTTTATCAAAAGATTCTAATCAGAGCTATTATTATTACATGAATCAACATCTGTTTTCACATGTTGACATTTCAAAGGAGAACACCCATTTGCCGGACGGTTTGGCAGAGGATGCCCAGGCTGAATGTGAGGCATATGAACAGTTGATGAATCGCCTTGGCGGCATTGATTTGCAGTTGTTGGGTATTGGAAGAAACGGTCACATCGGTTTTAATGAGCCAGATGAGTCGTTTACCAATGTAACGCACACAGTTGCTTTAACACAGAGCACCATTGATGCAAATGCAAAGTATTTTGAAAATGAGGATAAAATGCCCCGTTTCGCTTTTACAATGGGAATCGGCTCAATTATGCGCGCCAGAAAGATTTTGCTGCTTGCCAATGGCAATACAAAGGCGCAGATACTCAAAGAGGCTTTAACAGGTCCTGTAACCCCCAAGGTTCCGGCTTCTATTTTGCAGCTTCATTCGGATGTGACAATTGTTGCCGATCCGCAGGCGCTTGCCTTGTTTGACAAATAGGAGAGAGAAAAATGCAGATTCAAAATGTTTGTATATATAAAGAGGATGGAAGCTTTGCTAGAGGGAATTTGTGTTTTGAGGGAGAGATCTTTACTGCAAATTCACATGGAGAAACGATTGATGCAGAGGGATTATATGCCTTTCCCGGACTGATTGATATTCATCTGCACGGATGTGTGGGTTATGACTTTTGTGACGGAACTAATGAAGCGTTCGACGCCATTATGCAGTATGAAGCGGAGCATGGGGTGACGGCTGTGCTGCCCGCCTCTATGACTTTGCCGGAGAAAGACTTGGCGCGCATTTTTACCAATGCGGCGAATTATTCAAATCAAACGGGTGCTTTGTTTTGTGGTATTGATATGGAAGGCCCTTTCTTTTCGCCGCAGAAAAAAGGAGCGCAAAATCCGGATTATTTAAGGCTGCCTGATGTTGCTATGTTTGAACGTCTGAACGAGGCTGCACAAGGGAAAATCAAGATTGCTTGTGTTGCGCCTGAATTAAAGGGCGGTTTGGATTTTGTTGAAGAGGTTTCGAGAAAAACAAAGATTTCTCTTGCGCACACTGCGTCGGATTATGATACTGCAATGCTGGCGTTTGAGTTAGGTGCAACACATGTCACCCATCTTTATAATGCGATGCCTCCTTTCACCCATCGTGCTCCAGGAGTGATTGGTGCGGCCGCTGATAGCGACTGTCGTGTAGAAATTATCTGTGATGGTGTGCATATTCATCCTTCTGTTGTCAGAGCTACTATGAAAATGTTTGGATATGATCGGGTTGTGCTCATTAGTGATAGTATGATGGCTACGGGAATGAAAGATGGCGATTATTCTTTAGGAGGACAGCCTGTTCGAGTGAAAGGAAATCTTGCGACACTAGAGGATGGAACCATTGCAGGCTCTGCCACGAATTTATATGATTGCATGAAAAAAGCAGTATCTTTTGGCATTCCTCTGGAGAAGGCGCTGCAGATGGCCACCAAAAATCCGGCGATTGAAATAGGTGAATATGATAGAATGGGAAGCATCTGTGTAGGTAAACTTGCTAATTTCATTTTAGCGGATAAAAATTTTGATATTCAACAGGTCTATGTTAAGGGGAAACCGATTTTTCCATCTCAATTATAGAATATAAAAGGCATTGTGCAGTTTTGCTACAATGCCTTTTGTTGTATAAAGAAAACCACTCGCTAGGCGAGTGGTTCAGTGGAAGGCGAAAGCCGATGATGAAAAAAAGAAACTCCTT
>CAKSAY010000008.1 GCA_934438055.1 uncultured Oscillospiraceae bacterium
GGCGAAATGGTTGCCATTGTGGGCAAAAGCGGAACAGGAAAAAGCACGTTGTTGAATATGATGGGGTTGTTGGAAGAACCTGATGGGGGTATGGTGTCCATTCATGGAAAAGAGCAGGTGAAAATCAACAGCAAAAAAGCAACGCTATTGCAAAGATATGAGATAGGATATTTATTTCAAAACTTTGCCCTGGTGGATAACATGAGTGTGTCGAAAAATTTAGACATTGCTTTGGAATACGCAAAGGTTGGAGACAAAAAAGAAGCCAAACTGCAAGCATTAGAAAAGGTGGGCTTGCGAGAAAAATACAACCAGAAAATATATACCCTTTCAGGAGGAGAGCAGCAAAGGGTAGCAGTTGCCCGGTTGATGCTCAAGCCATGCAGCATTATTTTAGCGGATGAACCTACCGGTTCGCTTGACGAGAGCAATCGAGATTTAATCATAGGATTGTTGCATGATTTGCATCAAAGTGGAAAAACCGTTGTGGCTGTGACGCATGATCCTGTTGTTGCAAACGCTTGCCAGCGTACCATTAATCTATAACATGGTAGAAGATTTTATCATGTCTTGATGTGTTTAACAAGACAACTTTTAACGTGCTTTGCTAAAATAAATCGATAGACGGTTTGTCTTGTTTTTTGAGAAGCCTTATCAAGGAACTGTGGGGTTCAAACATCAATCGTGCCAAAGGGTTATTTTAAAGAGGAAGATTGTTAGAATGTGCGATGCATAGAATATCATAGAACCAATATTAGGATGAAGCACATTGTCATTTCGACCCAGAGAGCTTTTGGGAAAACACAGCCAAGGCTAGAAGAATGTTAAAGTAGTTTCTAGTTGTAAACCTTTTGATTACAAAAAATCCTCCTGACTGTCATTAGTCAAGAGGATTTTTTATTATTGAATTAGGGATGTGGCCACCACCACACCTATAAATACGATGGAGACCATGGAAGTGAGTTTAATGAGTATATTAATTGCCGGGCCGGAGGTGTCTTTGAACGGATCGCCCACAGTGTCACCCACAACGGCAGCTTTGTGATTTTTGGAGCCTTTTCCGCCAAATTGCCCGGATTCAATATATTTTTTTGCATTATCCCAAGCACCGCCTGCATTTGCCATCATGATTGCCAATGCAAATCCGGAGATAGTTGTTCCCGCCAACAGTCCTACAACGCCGCTTGCTCCCAAAACAATGCCAATCACGAGGGGTATACTGATAGCTATGATTGCAGGGAGGAGCATTAACCGCTGCGCTGATCTTGTGCACAAATCGACACAGCTGGCATAATCCGGTTCTGCTTTTCCATCCATTAATCCGGTGATTTCTTTGAATTGCCGTCTCACCTCTTTGACAATGCTCTGTGCTGATTTTCCCACAGCAGACATTGTTAAGGCGGCAAAAAGAAATGGTGTCATGGCGCCAATAAATAGTCCGATAAGAACAGTGGGGTTGAGAATGCTCATATCCAATGAATAGTCCAATGGAGCCATGATTTGCACTTGTTGCACATAGGCAGCTATTAATGTTAATGCTGTTAAAGCAGCAGATCCAATCGCAAAGCCCTTTCCTGTTGCCGCTGTGGTGTTTCCAAGCGCGTCAAGCGCGTCTGTTCTCTCTCTAACCTTTTCACTTAACCCTGCCATTTGCGCAATGCCGCCGGCATTGTCGGCAATCGGACCATAAGCGTCTGTTGCAAGCGTGATGCCTAATGTGGAGAGCATTCCAACTGCCGCAATGCCGACGCCATAAAGTCCTTCGTTAAAATTTGTTGCGCCTCCTGCGCAGAAATAACTGATTAAGACGGCTGCGCTGATAATAATTACGGGCAATACAGTGGACATCATGCCCAATGATAGCCCCCCAATAATGACCGTTGCGGACCCTGTTTCAGAGGTGGCAGAAAGATTTTTTGTTGGACGATAGGAATCAGAGGTAAAATATTCTGTGACAGCACCAATGCATATGCCGGCTAGTAGCCCGGTGATAATTGCAAAGAACACACCTATGCCGTCTGGAATGAGCCAATTTACCAAGAAAAAGGAGATAACAGCTATTAGAACAGCGCTCACATAGGTTCCGGTGCGCAAAGATTTCAATAAGCTTTTTTGAGTGGCATCTTCCTTGGTTCTAATAAAAAATGTACCGATAATAGAAGCAATGATGCCAAATGCTGCTAAAACCAGCGGCAGGGCAACGCCGTTCATTCCAAACCCTGCCACAACCGCCAGAGAACAGGTAGAAACGATAGAACCAATATAGGACTCAAAAAGGTCGGCGCCCATTCCGGCAACATCTCCAACGTTATCACCTACATTGTCCGCAATAACAGCCGGATTTCTAGGGTCATCTTCCGGAATGCCGGATTCCACCTTGCCCACCAAGTCTGCTCCAACATCAGCCGCTTTTGTAAAAATTCCTCCGCCGACTCTTGCAAACAGAGCCATGCAAGAAGCCCCCATGCCGAATGTAAGCATATTGGAGGTGATTGCAGTCATTAAAGCGTCCGAGCTAGCTGCCATTCCCTGGATGTTTATATAATAAAATTTTAGAAAAAAGTACCATGCGCTAAGATTCAACAGTCCCAGCCCGACGACTACAAACCCCATCACTGCGCCGCCGGAAAAGGCGACCTTTAACCCTTTGTTTAAGCCGGTTTGCGCCGCATGGGCCGTTCTGGTGTTTGAGAGCGTAGCTGTCTTCATTCCAATATATCCGGCCAGAGCGGAGAACACGCCGCCGGATAAAAAGGCAAATGATACAAAGATGCTCATAAAACCAAGCAAAGACAAAATGAGAAGGATAATAAAAACAACGCCAAAAAAGATTCCTACGCCAATATATTGACGCTTTAGATAAGCGCTCGCACCCTTTCGGATCGCACGAGAAATTGAAATCATTTTTTCATTACCTTCAGGTTGTTTGAGTGTTTTGCATAACAAGATTCCAGCAAAACCCAAAGCCAAGATAGCGCCAATCAATGCGATGATTACATAATCCATAAATAAACCTCCTTATTATTGATTTGTTTTTTATTTCTATCCCACCAAAATAGTTTAAACAAAAAATATTATATAAATATAGTATAGTACAAATTTATGAAAAAAGGAATAATAATTTCCTAAAAGATAGGAATTATATAAAAAACTCCATATTGCAATTGTCTAAATTTCTGTTATAATAGTTATTGTAATTTATCGTTTCTTGACCGATTTTTTAATTAGAAATTTTTGGCATATACAGTTAGAGGGGAATTTAGATGGAAAACAGATATGAACTCAATAAGAACCTTGCACAGATGCTTAAAGGTGGCGTGATTATGGATGTTACTACGCCGGAACAGGCCCAAATTGCTGAGCAGGCAGGGGCATGCGCTGTGATGGCGCTTGAACGGATTCCGGCTGATATTCGTGCGGCGGGCGGTGTGTCACGCATGAGTGACCCAAAAATGATTCGCGGGATTCAGGAAGCTGTTTCGATTCCCGTGATGGCTAAAGTGAGAATTGGTCACTTTGTGGAAGCACAGATTTTGCAGGCGCTTGAAATTGATTATATTGATGAAAGTGAAGTGCTCTCTCCGGCTGATAATCTACACCATATTCATAAAAAACAGTTTGCTGTTCCTTTTGTATGCGGTGCCCGTGATTTGGGAGAAGCCCTGCGTCGAATTGCCGAGGGTGCTTCTATGATCCGAACCAAGGGCGAAGCGGGAACAGGGGATGTTGTGCAGGCGGTAACCCATATGAGAACTATGCAGGCTCAAATTGCACAGGCTGCTGCTGCCCGCGAGGATGAACTATATTTTATGGCTAAAGAACTTGCGGTTCCCTACGATTTGCTTTTATATGTCCATCAAAATAAAAAGCTTCCTGTTGTTAATTTTGCCGCGGGCGGCGTGGCCACTCCGGCTGATGCTGCTTTGATGATGCAGCTTGGCGCTGAGGGTGTGTTTGTTGGCTCTGGCATTTTTAAATCTGGAAACCCTCAAAAGAGAGCTGCGGCTATTGTGAAGGCTGTTACGAATTATAAAAATGCACAGATATTAGCCGAGCTGTCTGAAGATTTGGGCGAGGCGATGGTTGGTATTAATCCGGATGAGATTCAGGTGCTTTTAGAGGAGCGAGGGCAGTAATATGAGAGTAGGTGTTTTAGCTTTACAGGGCGCTTTTGCAGAACATTTGCAAAGACTGCGGCAAATTGGCGTCGAAGCTTTTGAAATACGCTCTTTACAAGATATAGAGACTCCCTTTGATGCGCTCGTTTTACCCGGCGGTGAAAGCACTGTGATGGGAAAACTCTTGCATGAGACGGCTCTCTTTGCGCCTTTGCAAAATAAAATTCGCGAGGGATTACCTGTGTTGGGAACATGTGCCGGGTTAATTCTGCTGGCAGAGAAAATAGACAATCAAGAACAATGCTATTTTTCTACTATGCATATTCGATGTCGCCGAAATGCTTATGGAAGACAACTCGGCAGCTTTTCTACGACTGGAAATTTCGCAGATTTGGGTGAAATTGAGATGGTCTTCATTCGTGCCCCTTTGATTGAGACTGCATATGACGGCGCGATTCCTTTAGCTTTTGTTGACGGACACTGTGTTGCAGCTCGAGACGGTCGTCAACTGGCAACGGCCTTTCATCCTGAACTTACACAAAATGTAACAGTGTATCGTTATTTTTTGAAAATGATCCGGGGCGAACTGTGATGAGACGAGCTTTTACTTTTTAATACGGTTGAAGCATAACCATATGGTTATGCTTTTTTCTTAGGGAATTGCTTCGTAATTCAATGCGGCAAGGTGCGGTTTGGCCGCACTACAATCACCGGGAGGTTGTGCTCATGGTGATTGTAAAATGTCTCCCTCGACCGCCTTAGCGGCAGTCGGGGGAGACATTTCTTGCCGCATGATGTTTTGTGTTATGGGCGGTTTTGTCTTGACATTTTCAGGAGTCTTTATTATAATAAAAATTAGCAGTCGCTCATAAAGAGTGCTAATTTACTGTTGGAGGTTAACAGGTTATGGCAAAAAAGCAATTTAAGGCAGAGTCAAAACGTTTGTTGGATTTGATGATTCATTCTATTTACACACATAAGGAGATTTTTTTGCGTGAGTTGATTTCAAATGCAAGCGATGCAATGGATAAGCTCTATTTTCGTTCTTTGACGGATGCTTCAGTGCAGACGAAAAAAGAGGATTATCAGATTGAACTTTCTATAGATGCGCAAAATCGCATTTTGTCTATTAAAGACAACGGCATTGGAATGACCATGGAGGAGTTGGAAAATAATTTAGGCGTTATTGCAAAAAGCGGTTCTTTTGACTTTAAACAGAACAATGAAAGATCAGATGATGTTGACATCATCGGTCAATTTGGCGTCGGTTTTTATGCGGCGTTTATGGTGAGTGAAAAGGTTACGGTGATTAGCCGTGCGTTTGGTGAAGAATCAGCTTATTGCTGGGAGTCGTACGGCGCAGATGGCTACACCATTCAAGAGTGTGATAGAGATGGCGTCGGCACCACAATTCTCCTACAATTGAAAGAGGATACGGAGGAGGAAAACTATAGTGAGTTTTTGGATGAATATAGAATTCGCTCTATTGTGAAGAAATATTCTGACTATATTCGCTATCCAATTCGCATGTTGGTCACTAAAGAAAAAAAGAAAGATGACAGCGATGAATTTGAAAGCTATCAGGAGATGGAAACGCTCAATAGTATGGTTCCTATTTGGAAACGGCCTAAGAGTGAACTGAAACAAGAGGACTATCAGCAATTTTATAAAGAAAAATTTTATGATTTTAATGATCCGATTGAGATAATTCATTTCAAAACAGAGGGCGCTGCTACGTATTCTTCACTTTTGTATATTCCCGCTAAACCTCCTTATGATTTTTACACGAAAGAGTTTGAAAAGGGCCTTTCTCTTTATTCGAGCGGCGTACTCATTATGGATAAATGCAGCGATTTGCTGCCGGATTACTTTTCTTTTGTGAGAGGTCTGGTGGATTCTGAGGATTTATCTTTAAATATTTCACGAGAGATGTTGCAGCATGACAGGCAGTTAAAGATTATTGCAAAAAATTTAGACAAAAAGATCAGAGGCGCTTTGACAAAGATGCTTTCGTCAGACAGAGAAAAATATGAGACGTTTTTTGCCCAATTTGGTTTACAATTAAAATATGGCGTATATGCATCTTATGGCGCACACAAAGAAGATTTAAAGGATTTGCTGTTGTTCTCTTCATCTTTTGAAAAGAAACAGGTCACCTTAGCAGAGTATGTCTCTAGGATGCCGGATGGACAAAATGAGATTTATTACGCATGTGGAAGCTCGATTGATAAGCTTGAGAAGCTGCCGCAGGCTGAGTTGGTGAGAGACAAGGGTTATGAGGTGTTATATTTAACAGATGATGTGGATGAGTTTGCTTTAAAAATGCTTGGAGAGTATCAAGAGAAAGGCTTTAAGAATGTGTCGTCCGGCGATTTGCATCTTGAAACAGAGGAAGAAAAAGAGGAGATTCAAAAAAGGACTGACAAACATAAAGATTTGTTTGCATTCATGCAGGACTCTTTAAAGGATAAAGTTAAACAAGTGCGTCTTTCCGGCAGATTGAAGTCTAACCCTGTTTGTCTTACCGCAGCGGGTGAATTGTCGCTTGAAATGGAAAAGGTATTAAACGCTATGCCGGCGGATCAGAAAGTGAAAGCGGATAAGGTTTTGGAGATTAACGAAAATCATCCTATCTTTGAAACGCTCTGCACACTCTTTGAGACGGATAAAGAGCAGGTGAGGGAATATAGTCTGCTGCTTTATCAACAGGCAGCTCTCATTGAAGGAATACAGCCTGAGGATCCGGTTGCGTTTACTGACAGTATTTGTCGGCTTATGGCAGCAGGAAGATAGAGCGTTTTGCTTGAACGACAAAGATTTGTGCGTAGCAGCGGTGTGAATGATCATACCGCTGCTTTTCTATTTGAAGGCGGCACTCACTAAGATTTGTGGCAAAATGTTGATCGATTCTACAAAACATGGTATTCTTAATTTGAATGAGAGGGTGATTTTTATATGGTTCGTCTGTTGGGAATTCTGTTTATTGTCATTGGTATTTGTCTGATTGTTTATGCCTTTATTCCATCTGTTTCCGGTTTTTCCGTTTCCACTGCTGTTATCGGCCTGTCCGGTGCGCTCTGCATAGGTGCGGGGTTTGCCATTATTCGCTTCTCAAAAGAGCATAAAAATTAGGTTTTCAGCAGAATCTATGTAGAATTTCCGGTGCGTGTTTGCGTTACAGAGGAGGAAGATATGTAGGAAATTCTAGTTTTATATCAATCAAAATAAGAAATATGCAGATATGCTCAAAGAAGAATTATCATGCGATGTTCTTCCTGTAAAAGAGTATCAAAAGACCGTGCTCGAATCATACGATTCAGTTATATTTGCCGTCGTTGTTTATGCAAGCGGCATTGCCGGAATGAACATAATACGTAAGAATTATAGAGGGTTCAAAGGAAATTGATTGCCGTTTTCTGCGTTGGCGCTTTTCCGTTTGACGAAAAGGCCTTGAAACAAATCAAAATGTGTAATTTGAAAGACGATTTGAAGCATATTCCATTGTTTTACGGCTGCGGTGGATGGGATGAAAGTAGGATGAGCCTGAAAGATCGCACCCTGTTCAGAGTGCTGCAAAAGGCAGTGGCTAAGAAAGATCCCGGTGAATATGAGCCATGGATGAAAGCCTTGGTGTATTCTGTTGGGCAAAGATGCGATTGGACAGATAGAAAACACTTAGCGCCGCTCCTTCATTTTCTTCAGGAGGGTGTTAAATAGGTCAATATCGCTTCAGATAATAGAATAGGGGAAGTGAATGGGAATGAATATTACGAAGTTACAGAAAATGATCGACAAAAGCAAAAGGATCGTTTTTTTTGGAGGCGCCGGAGTGTCTACAGAAAGCGGCATTCCGGATTTCAGAAGCGCCCATGGTCTTTATGCCGACATAACGGCAGAGGAAATTCTGTCACATTCTTATTTTTTAGAACATACAAAGGAATTTTATGATTTTTATCGGCGTAAAATGGTTTATCCACAGGCGCAGCCGAATGGAGCACACAGAAAGCTTGCCCAGATGGAACAGGCCGGTAAATTGGCCGCTGTTATTACGCAGAATATAGACGGACTGCATCAAAAAGCGGGAAGCAAAAAGGTGCTGGAACTGCATGGCTCTATTGAAAGAAACTATTGTCAAACGTGCGGAAAATTTTATGGGTTATCTACAGTTTTACAGACAGAGAGCATTCCAAAGTGTAGTTGCGGAGGTGTTATTAAACCAGACGTTGTTTTATATGGTGAGGCGCTTGATGCTCAGGTCATAAAGGAATCTATTGAGAAGATTTCAGACGCCGATATGCTGATTGTGGGAGGAAGCTCGCTTACGGTTTATCCGGCCGCTTCGCTTTTGCAGTTTTTTTCGGGAAAATATTTGGTGCTACTGAACAAAACCGTAACGAAAGCTGACAATCAGGCTGATTTAGTGCTGCACGCCGGTATTGGAGAGGTGATGAAACAGATTTCCATATCCTGTTTTTGAAAAAAGATTTGACAGCTTGCTGTGAATCTGTTATACTATTTGAGAAAAATAAAGAAGAACCATGCCGTTCTCACCTGCCGTTGTTAAACGCGTCAGGTTAATACTCTTTAAGGATTCCTTTGAATCTTTTACAGAAGTAGAGCGCGGGCGGTTGTTCGCGTTTTTTATTTTATCGTTTGGAGGTGCTTTATCATTAGCAAAAAAGAACTGCAGATTAATGAGGCGATTCGTGATAAGGAAATTCGGGTGATCGACAGCGACGGCGGTCAGCTGGGAATTTTGTCCGTTAATAAAGCCTTGGAAATCGCTGCTTCAAAAGACTTGGATCTTGTGAAGATCGCTCCGCAGGCTACGCCGCCTGTTTGCCGTATTATGGATTATGGCAAATATCGTTTTGAACAGTCAAAGCGGGAGAAAGAGGCACGAAAGAATCAAAAGACTGTTGAGGTTAAAGAAGTGCGCATGTCTTTAAACATCGACGTCCATGATTTTGACACAAAATTGAGAAATGCTGTTAAATTCCTCAAGAGCGGAGACAAAGTAAAAGTTTCGGTTCGGTTTAGAGGAAGAGAAATGGCACACACGCAATTGGGTGAGGAACTCATTAATCGCTTCAAGGAAGCCTGTGCAGAATATGGCACTATGGATAAAGCGCCTAAAATGGAAGGACGGAGTATGGCGGTGATTATTTCACCGAAAGCTTCTTCTACAAAAAAGAGATCATAATTTGTGATTTAGCAGGAGGGAAAGAAATGCCAAAACAGAAAACGCATAGCGGCGCTAAAAAACGCTTTAATCTTACCAAAAACGGTAAGGTGAAACGTGCACATGCCAATAAATCTCACATTTTGAATAAGAAAACGACCAAACGCAAAAGGGGATTACGTCAAGGTGCATATGCTGACAAGAGCAATGCCGCTGTCATTAAAAAGCTGATTCCTTATAAATAATAGAACAAAATGTGTGAAATTTGATTGCAGTTGGTTTGGAGGTTGTAAAATATGGCTCGAGTGAAAAGAGCAGTTATGGGAAGAAAGAGAAAAAAGAAAGTCTTAAAACTTGCTAAAGGTTACTTTGGCGGTAAAAGCAAACTGTTTCGCACTGCGAAGCAGGCTGTGATGAAATCCGGTCAATATGCTTATATTGGCAGAAAAAACAAGAAACGTGATTTTAGAAGAATGTGGATAACTCGTATTTCTGCTGCTTGCAGAATGAATGGAATGAATTATTCTACCTTTATGAACGGTTTGAAAAAAGCTGATATTTCTTTGAATCGAAAAATGCTTTCTGAAATTGCAATTCATGATCCTAAAGCATTTTCCGCTCTTTGTGATAAAGCGAAAGCGGCGCTTTAAAAATGCTTATTTTACGCTCTCTGCTGTCGGTTGACACATGCAGAGAGCGTTTGTTCTACTAAGAAATACAGTTTTTGCTTAGAATAACGCAAACGCTAAGAAGACGTGGTTTTTAAATTGGCAGAACTATTTTTATTTAAAATGATGAAAGAAAGTCGTATTGCCTTTAACATAAAAGAGCATTTTTGAAAAAGAGGCATAATAAAACGTTTTGTTTTATATCATCAAGATTGTAGCGACTGAACCAAATATTTGTCACTTTCGGTTTTTTAGCAGATTTTTATATGGTTAGGCAAATTCTATATAAAACGCCTTTTATTCGGTTTGATTCTCGATGATTGCTTGTTTGACTCTACGTCTATCAATATTATCAAAAATAAAAGTTTATGGGAGAAAAGAATGGTTGTTACTAGCAGGAAAAATGCTGCGATTCAATTTTATAAAAAACTTCTTACAAATAAAAGATTTCGCGAACAGGAAGATCTTTTTTGTTTAGAAGGGTTCCGTTTGGTGAACGAAATGCTTCTAAGCAAAGGAGAAGCGAAAATGATTTTAGCGTCTGAGACATTTCTTGCAAAAAATCCTGCTTTTATTACGTCTAATCATTTGAATCAGACGGATGTTTTAGTCATTAGCGACGCATTAGCAGAGTATATTTCAGATGTTCCAACACCGCAGGGCGTGTTTGCTGTTGCAAAAAGACTTGACAAAAAATGTATGCTTGGTACAATAAAGACTATGGGACGTTATTTAGCACTATGCCAATTACAGGATCCGGGGAATTTGGGAACAATTCTTCGTTCGGCAGACGCCTTTGGAATGGATGGTGTCTTTTTATTCCATTGCTGTGACATTTATAGTCCTAAAGTAGTTCGTTCCGCTATGGGCGCTTTGTTTCATTTGCCATTTGCATTGTGCGATGATATTCATTCTTTTCTTGCGTGCTGCAAGAGTAGGCACATCATCACTTATGCGGCAGTTGTTCGTAATGGCGTTCCTATTACTGACTCTGCAATGCATCGTGGAGGCGCATTGCTCATTGGCAATGAGGGAAATGGTTTGGACGAGGAAACAGCATCTTTGTGCACCGAGAGAATTACGATTCCCATGCGTTCGAGTGCTGAATCGTTAAATGCCTCTGTAGCTGCGTCCTTATGTATGTGGGAGATGTTTAAAGATGAATAGAGACGTTTTATACTGGATTTGGCTCGCAGAGTGTTTTTCATATGGGAGCGTTAAACCTATGCAAATTATTCAATCCTATAAAACTGCGCGCAATTTTTATCAAAGACGTCACCAGGAAGCAAAAACGCTTTCTTTTTTAACGCCCCGTGATGTGAAGAGAATCTGCACTTCAAAGCTTGAAGAGTGTCGTTCTATTATTGAACGCTGTCGAAAGAATTATGTGAAGATAAGTTGTTATGGCGATGAGACATATCCTTTTCGTCTTAGAGAGATTGACTGTCCGCCTATGGTTTTTTACTATTTGGGCGATATTTCGATTTTGCAAAGGCGTTGTGTTGCAATTGTGGGAACCCGTAATGCATCTGAACAATCGCGCAACACAACTTTTCGTCTTGCAAGCGAATTGGCAAAGCAAGGAGTTGTCGTTATTAGCGGCTGTGCCGGTGGAATTGACACGAGCGCGCATCGAGGCGCTTTGGAGGGCGGCGTGACAGTGTCTGTTTTAGGCACTGCCCTGAATGAAAATTATCCTGCTTTTAATGCCGGGCTCAAACGTACTATTATTAATAGAGGAGGAATGGTCATCAGCGAGTATCCTATGGGGACGCCGACCAATCGGGGTATGTTTCCTATTAGAAACAGGTTGATTTCAGGTCTTTCTGATGCTGTTATTGTAGCAGAGGCGCCTAAACATTCCGGTTCGCTTATTACGGCGCACAACGCTATGGATCAGGGAAGGGAGGTTTTTTGCATTCCTCCTGCTGATATTTTTAATGCACGTTATGATGGCGTTAAAGATCTTTTGAGAGAGTGTGCCGGATTGGTGATGGGCGTTGAGGATATTGTGCAGACTTATCGCAAACAGGCGTTGACAACGAAATATACTTCATTAACTAAAAAAATAACAGACTTTTCTTATAAGCCTGTTGAGAAATTTGAACATAAAACGGTGAAAAACCGGAATATGGAGCATGAAATACAATGTAGTGAGAATGCTAAAATAATCTTAAAAAGTCTTGCGCAGGGAAAGGCCTCTATGGAACAGATTGCTGCACAGATTGACTTATCGTTGCCTAAGATTATGACTGCTCTTACTGAGCTTGAAATAGCGAAGTTTGTTAAAAAAGAGGGCGGATATTATCAGAGATTTTAAATATGTTCTTTGATGATTGATGAGCATTTATCAAAGGAAATTAACGATTGCATTGTTTAAAAAGTAATGAACAGGGGATGACGGTCTCTGTTACAAATTGAAGGAGGAAGTGAATGGCAAACCTTGTTATTGTGGAATCGCCGGCAAAGGCAAAAACGATTAAAAAATACCTTGGTAGGGGCTATAAGGTTGTAGCTTCCATGGGTCATGTTCGAGATCTGCCTAAATCCAAAATGGGTATTGATATTGATAATAATTTTGAACCGCAATATATTAACATTAAAGGGAAAGGGCCTATTATTAAATCCTTAAAAAAAGAAGCTTCCGGCTGTTCGAAAGTATATCTAGCCACTGACCCTGATCGCGAAGGAGAGGCAATTTCTTGGCATTTAGCGCATATTTTAGGCTTGGATGCTTCTGAAGAAAATAGGATTACCTTTAATGAAATCACAAAATCTGGGGTTAAATCCGGCATGGCTCATCCTCGAAAATTGGACTTAGATTTGATAGACGCACAACAGGCGCGTCGTGTTCTTGACCGATTGGTGGGATATAAGCTGAGTCCATTTCTCTGGAAAAAAGTGGGCCCGGGATTATCTGCCGGCCGTGTTCAATCAGTCGCTGTTCGATTAATCGTAGATCGTGAAGAGGAAATTCGTGCGTTTGTAAAGGAAGAATATTGGACGATTGATGCTTTGCTTCATAAACAGGACCAGTTAAAATGTTTTCAAGCAAAACTTGTAATGCATAATGGAAAAAAGGTTAAAATTGCTAATGAAGAGGAAGCCAATGTTATTTTAGCAGATTTAAAGGGTGCAGAATATATAGTGGGAGACATCAAACTGGGAACACGCAGACGTTCGCCGGCGCCGCCTTTCACCACCTCTACTATGCAGCAAGAGGCGTCTAGAAAGTTGGGGTTTCAGGCGCAGAGAACAATGCGTGCAGCGCAGGAATTATATGAGGGTGTTACTATAGATGGTATGGGAGCAGTTGGCCTCATCACCTATATGAGAACCGATTCCGTGCGTGTTTCAGATGAAGCCCGTTCTGCTGCTTCGCAGTATATTACAGAAAAATATGGACAGGATTACTTGCCGGAAAAGCCGCGATTCTACCGTTCTAAAGCCGGATCGCAGGACGGCCATGAAGCCATTCGGCCGACAATGCCTGCCCTCACACCGATGGAGGTGAAAGAGAATTTGTCTTCTGATCAGTTTAAGCTTTATCGTTTGGTTTGGGAACGGTTTATTGCAAGTCAGATGGCAAATGCCGTTTATGATACGGTTTCTGCAAACATTCACGCAAAGGATTATCTTTTTACTGCTTCAGGAAGAACGGTGCGTTTTGCCGGATTTACGATTTTATATATTGAGGGCAAAGACGAGGAAACAGAAAAGGAGGTTTCTCTGCCTAAGCTTGTTAAGGACGAACAGTTGGTTTTAAAATCGCTGGACGGAAATCAGCATTTTACACAGCCGCCGCCACGTTATACGGAAGCTTCTTTAACCAAGACGCTTGAGGAGTTAGGAATCGGACGTCCAAGCACCTATGTTCCGACGATATCAACCATTTTGCAGAGAAATTATGTTGAAAAGGAAAGCAAACAGCTTGTGCCAACAAAGTTAGGCGAAGTTACCACCGAACTTATGAGAAAGCATTTTTCGGATATTGTAGATGTTTCGTTTACTGCAAAGATTGAGGAGAGCTTTGACAAGGTGGCAGAGGGTCAACTGCCTTGGAAAAAGACTATCAGCGAATTTTATCAGGGATTTGACAAAACATTAGCGCAAGCTGAGGAGGCTATGAAAGACGAACGCATTAAACTTCCTGATGAAGAGACGGATGAAGTTTGTGAAAAATGTGGTCGTCCCATGGTTATAAAAACCGGGAGATACGGAAAATTTATGGCTTGCAGTGGTTATCCTGACTGCAAGAATACTAAGAGAATTGTGGTGAAAACGCCGGGCGTTTGTCCTAAGTGCGGCGGGCAAATTTTAAAGAAAAAATCTTCTAAAGGAAGGGTTTTCTTTGGCTGTGAGAAAAATCCGGAGTGCGATTTTATGGTTTGGGATGAACCGGTTGCGGATCGCTGTCCTAAATGTAATAAGACGCTTTTTAAGAAAAAATCAAAAGCAAAGGGCACTGTCTTATACTGTGCTTCGCCCGACTGCGGATACAGTTCAAAATAGTTTATCCGCTATCTGAATGCGGGATCGGTTCTTGTTGTTTTGCGGCGGAGAGTATGTTAGAGATTTAAAAACGTTACAATGTAGCGAGGACATCTTTTGTTTTGTTTCGTTGGAGGGAATTTGTTTTAGATCTTCGCACGATGGACGAGATGACTCGCGGTCTTGTGCAGCGCTTTTTAACACACAAGATTTTGATGAAGCCCAAGCCTAGAGGAGTAACTCTTTGAATTATAGATAGGAGAAGGTAAATACACTTTTCCATTTTTGGAACACCCTGCAAAAATTAGATTCTTGTAGGAGATTATCATAAAATAAAATTATTCCCATTTTGCAGACTACAGGTTCTTTTTTGGTTTTTCAGTGAAAGATTACCCTTGCGCTTAAATTATTGCATGTTGGGGTAAAATCCCTTGATTGAAAATTGTGTTAAAAGGAAGAGAGAAAATGAAAGTAACAGTTTTAGGGGGCGGTTTGGCCGGATGTGAGGCGGCATGGCAGCTTGCACGTTATGGGATTGACGTGCGGCTTTATGAGATGAAACCAAAAAGGTTTTCTCCGGCACACCGTTATGACGGTTTGGCGGAATTGGTGTGCTCAAATTCATTAAAGGCAAAAAGACTGTCTTCTGCCTCGGGTATGCTTAAAGAAGAAATGCGATTATTTCATTCTCTTATTTTACAAGCTGCAGAACAATCATCTGTTCAGGCCGGCGGAGCCTTGGCTGTAGATAGGACGCTGTTTTCGGACAAGATTACAGAAGCTATTATGCAGAATCCTCATATTACGCTGATACGTGATGAGGTGCTTTCTATTCCGGATGGACATGTTATCATTGCGACAGGGCCACTGACTTCTGACAGGCTCGCGCAGGTTATTTTTGAAAGAATTGGTTGTGATAAACTGCATTTTTATGACGCGGTTGCGCCGATTGTCACGGGAGAGAGCGTTTGTTTAAAAAAGGCTTTTTTTGCGGCACGATATGGACGGGGAGATGCCGACTATTTGAACTGTCCCATGAATGAAGAAGAATATAATCGGTTTTATCAGGCATTGATAGAAGGCGAGACAGCGCCGTTGCACGACTTTGATAAGGCATCTCCTGCAGTTTATGAGGGGTGCATGCCAATTGAGGTGATGGCAAAACGAGGAAGAGACACCATCCGTTTTGGTCCTTTGCGCCCCGTTGGCTTGCGTAATCCAGAAACGCAAGAAAACTATTATGCAGTTTTGCAGCTTCGCAGAGAAGACACTGCCGGAGAACTTTATAATCTTGTTGGTTTTCAAACCAATTTGCGCTTTCCGGAGCAGAAGAGAATTTTTTCTATGATTCCGGGACTAGAGGATGCCTCCTTTGTTCGTTATGGCGTCATGCATAGAAACACCTATATTGAGAGCCCAAGACTTCTCAATCACAGCCTTTGCTATTGCAAAGAGCCACGCATACAGTTTGCAGGACAGATTACCGGCGTTGAGGGCTATGTTGAATCGGCGGCAATGGGAATTTTGGCGGGCTTTGCTTTGGCCTATAATCTCAAAACGGGAAAGACATTAGAACTTCCCGTTGAGTCGATGATGGGTGCGCTTGTGCATTATATTACACAGACAACAACCAGTCCTTTTCAGCCTATGGGGGCGAATATGGGACTTCTTCCGCCTTTGGAAGACAGAGAGCGCAATAAACAGACGCGGTATGAGAAGTTGGGAAGACGGGGAGTTGGTATGCTTCAAAAGGCGCTGGCAGAAGCTGTTTTGGCTTTACGGAGTAGATAGAGAAATGGGGTGATGTGGTGAATATTGCAATTGACGTCTTTGGTGGAGACAATGCTCCTTTAGCTGTTTTACAGGGATGTGCAATGGCGCGCGAAGAATATCAAGATATTCATATCATTTTGACAGGAGAGCGGGAAAAGATAAAGAAAGCGGCTCGTGCAGCGGCTATTGATTTAGCTGACTTTGAAATCTGTGAGGCATCTTCGGTTATTTTGCCGGAGGAAGATCCATTTGAAATTCGTCGTTCTAGGGCAGATAGCTCAATGGCCGTTGGATTGTCTCTCTTGGTGCAGGGAAAGGCTGACGCTTTTATTAGCGGTGGCAGCACGGCGGCTTTAACCATTGGGGCTTCTTTGATTGTGAAGCGAATTAGAGGTATTAAACGCGCGGCGTTAGCGCCTGTTTTGCCGTCTGAGAAGGGCCCGTTTATGCTCATTGATGCCGGCGCCAATTTAGATTGCCGAAGCGATATGCTTTTGCAGTTTGCGATTATGGGTTCTATCTATGCAGAACGGGTTCTTGATATTGAACAGCCACGTGTGGGACTTGCCAATGTGGGCGCAGAGCCTAATAAGGGCACCGGGGAACTTCGGGAGGCATTTAGTCTCATTCAAAAGAGCGAGTATTGCCACTTTGTTGGCAATGTTGAGGCAAGAGATTTGCCTATGGGTGTTTGCGATGTGGTTGTTTCTGATGGCATTTCAGGCAATATGATTTTAAAGACTATGGAGGGAATGGGTAGCTTTTTTGTGGATTCGCTAAAAGAAATGTTTGTGTCAAATATGAAAGGCAAAATTGCCGCTGCTTTGCTCCTTGATTCCATAAAGGCATTAAAGAAGAAAATGGATTATACTGAATATGGCGGCGGCGTTTTAATGGGAGTTTCCCGTCCGGTCATCAAGGCACATGGCAGTTCCAATGCAAAGGCCTTTAAGAATGCGATTCGTCAAGCGCGTTTGTGTGTGAAAAACAGAGTTATAGAAGAAATTATTGAGAGTATCGGAGGCATACACAGTAGAAATGAATAGTATAAATAAATTTTATCAATCTATAGATTATCACTTCCAAACCCCCTCCCTTTTAGAAAAGGCTTTAACGCATCCGTCCTGCAACAATGACAGGCGTTGCCATGAAAACAACGAAAGACTTGAATTTTTAGGAGATTCTGTGCTTTCTATGATTGTAGCGGAGCATCTATATAAAACCTTTCCTGATAGACCGGAGGGCGAGCTTACAAAAATCCGGGCATCTCTGGTTTGCGATCAATCTCTTTCAGAGTTTGCCAGAACAATTCATCTTGGTGAGTTTCTGCTTATGGGAAAAGGAGAGGAGACATCCGGCGGACGGGATCGAAAGTCGAATTTGGAAAATGCTTTTGAGGCGTTGATTGCCGCCATCTATTTAGACGGCGGCCTGGAGGCTGCAAGACGTTTTATTATGCGTTTTATTCCTGAAAGCATAGAGCTAGACAGCATTCGGAATATTCGTGATTATAAGACAACTTTGCAGGAAATCATTCAACAAAACCCTGAAGAAAAGATACATTATTGCCTGGTTGGAGAAAGTGGGCCGGATCATGATAAGGTTTTTGATGTTGAGGTTCATTTGAATTCGAATGTGATTGGCAAAGGACGAGGAAAGAGCAAAAAGCAAGCGGAACAAAATGCGGCAAAGCAGGCGTTAGATTTAATGGGATATAACGTATGAAGCATTCGAATATTGCCTTTTTTATTCCCCATATGGGTTGTCCACATCAATGCAGTTTTTGTAATCAAAGGGTGATTGCAGGGCAGGAGGAAGTTCCCTCTCCTCAAGAGATTGCAGAGATTTGTGCTAAGACCTGTGCACAGATGGGAGAGCAAGAACGATTGAATACGGAAATAGCCTTTTTTGGAGGCAGTTTCACTGCACTTCCTGATGCTACGATGCGTCTTTATCTTGATCATGTTTTTCCTTTTGTGAAAGAGAAGAAAACGGCTGGAATCCGAGTTTCCACTCGTCCTGACGCAATTTCTGATTCTGTGCTTGCACTGTTAAAGGAAAAGGGCGTTACGTCGATTGAATTGGGTGCACAGAGCATGGATGACGCAGTTTTGAGACAAAACAAACGTGGGCATTCTGCAAAAGACGTTGTGATTGCCTCTGAAAAGATCCGTTCTCATGGATTTTCATTGGGCTTGCAAATGATGGTTGGTTTATTAGGAGACAGTCAAGATACTGTGTTGTATACGGCAAAAGCTTTGGCAGCATGTCATCCTGAGACAATGCGTATTTATCCCACTGTCGTTTTGCCCGGAACTTATTTGGAACAATGTTATCTTCAAGGCGATTATCAACCATGGGGGTTAGAGAAAACAGTGCATCTGTGCGCGCAGCTTTTAGATTTTTTTGAGAATCAATCTATTAGGGTCATTCGAAATGGTCTTCATGCAGACGATTTTTTTATGAAGAATATGCTGGAAGGACCTTATCATCCGGCGTTTGGTGAATTGTGCGAGAATCAGCGTTTTCTCAATCGAGTATGCAGACAGATTGAGAATTTGGATTGCTCTTGTTTTCAAATTCTCGTGCATCCGCAATCTTTATCTAAAATGATTGGCCAGAAAAGACGAAATGTCAAATATCTTCAAGAACATGGATTTCGTGTGAAGATATCAACTGATGAAAGTCTATCTCAAAGCTCTGTAGTGGTGAAAGAAATATTGGAGAGATAATCCTATGCATAATATGGAGTTTATAACTTAGGCAAGAAATCCCTCCCAATCTATAAGGCGATTGGGTTCTGTTTTATAATCACTAAAAGTCTAATATTTTGATGGTTGCAGTGCGGCAGAGCCACACCTTGCCACGTTGCATGATGGGGAAAGTTTTTGATGAGATCGCATCTGTATATTGAATCAGATTATTTAATGAAACCATTGTGGAGGGTTCATCTCGTTAACGAAAGAGAGTGTGATAGTTTTTTGTTCATTTGCAGAAGAATTTGTTGTGTTGGTATTTTGATTTGTGTGATAGGATGTTTTTAAGCAGACAGTCTTGTACCTTTTGACAGAGCAATGGAGCTCTCTTTTACAATCTTATAATCTTCTTAAACGTTTATAAAATATAGGAAAGTGCACTTTATTGAGAAATGCGTGATATTGATTAGGTAAATGCGAAACAACCGTTTGTGCGGTGATAATCAAGCGATTGAATACAAACGCCATGCAGCAGAGACATGAAGCAAAAGGGAAAGGAATGGAATAGTTTGTTATTAAAGGCAGTGGATATACAGGGATTTAAGTCATTTCCGGATAAAACGCATTTGTCGTTTCATTCGGGATTTACCGCTGTGGTCGGCCCCAATGGAAGCGGCAAGAGCAACATAAGCGACGCGATTCGTTGGGTGTTAGGAGAACAGTCCTCTAAGGCGTTGCGCGGTTCTAAGATGGAGGATGTCATTTTTATTGGCTCTAAGACGAGAAAAGCGCAGGGTTATGCGCAGGTTTCGCTCACCTTTGACAATCACGATCATACGTTTGACTTTGATCAGGATGAATTGGTTGTTTCCCGTAAATTTTATCGTTCTGGTGAAAGCGAGTATCTATTAAACGGAAAAGCGGCGCTGCACAAAGATATTGCCGCGCTCTTTATGGATACCGGCCTTGGCAAGGACGGCTATTCTATTATTGGACAGGGGAAAATTGATGAGATAGTTTCAGCAAAATCATCTGATAGACGGCAGATTTTTGAAGAGGCGGCAGGAATTGCAAAGTTTCGCTATCGAAAAAAAGAGGCCATAAAGAGGCTTTCTGCCTCTGAAGAGAATCTTGTCCGTTTGAGAGACATTCTAGACGAATTAGAAGCCCGAATTGGCCCTTTGAAAGAACAGCAGGAAAAAGCAAAAATGTTTAAGAAACTTGATGGGCAACGGGAGGACTTGGAGGTTTCTATTTGGCTTGACGAGTTGGAGAAGCTGCAGGAACAACTGCGAGTGCAGGAAGACAAATGGCTTATTGCTACACAGGACTACCAGACAATTGAGGATGAAATCCTGCGCTATTCCGGTCAGAGTGAGAAGCTTCAACAGGAAGTTTTATCCTTTCAAATGAAGACAGAGCAGCTGCGAATGGATAAAGAGAGCGCACTCAACGATGCATCTTCTATGAAGTCAGACATTGCAGTGTTAAAGAATGATATCGAACATATTCAGAGGGATATACAAAGGATTCAAGAAGAATTATTGGGGACTGATTTGTCCCGCGAACGCTTAGAAAAAGAGGCGCAGGAGAGTGAGCGTGTTTTGGAAGAGCTCGCAGGGCAGATTTCTCAGGATTCTGAACAAATGAATGGATTAGAGCACGTTTTTCGTTCTCAAGAGCAAGGCCAAGAGAAAGTTGCTACTCTGTTGCTGGAGGCAGAAAAAAAGGTTCAACAGTCCCGCATTGACCTTTCAGCCCTGCAAATGAATCTGCAAGGTTTTCAAACTCGCTTAATGGAGAGAGAAGAACAGGCGGCCGTTCGTTTGAAAGAACAGCAAACCGCGGAGGACAAATTGCTGTATTTACAAAAAGAATTAGATGAAGTGCAGCTTCTTTTGCAGATCTTAGAGGAAAAGGAGGCTTCTTTATCCAACGAACAGGCGGGGTTTGATTTGAAGCTTGCGCAAAAGCAGAAAAGGCTTTCAGAGCTTGAGCAAAACATTGGAGACTTGAGCAGACGAATAGATGCTGCAAAAGAAAGAGTTAAGATTTTGCAGGAACTTGACAGAAATATGGAGGGTTTTGCTTATAGTGTAAAGCAAATTCTTCAAAAAAAGCAGGAAGGTTTTTTAAAGGGAATTCATGGCACAATTGCTTCTCTGATTCAAACGCCGGGAGAATACACGATGGCGATTGAGACAGCCTTAGGGGGTGCACTGCAAAATATCGTTACTACAGATGAAGACGCTGCTAAGCGGGCTATCTATTTTTTAAAGGATAAAAAAGCGGGTAGAGCTACCTTTCTTCCTATTACAGCCATTCGTTCTAATCAACTCCATCTAAAAGGATTGGAACAGATGAGTGGCTTTGTTGGCATAGCGAGTAATTTGATTACTACAGATTCGGCTTATCGTGCGATTATTGAGAATCTTTTGGGCAGAACGGTTGTTGCAGAGGATCTTAACGCTGCTTCTGCAATTGCGAAACAATATAAATATCAGTGCAAAATTGTGACGCTTGACGGACAACTCATTCATGCCGGCGGGTCTATGACAGGTGGTTCGCAGAGCAAAAGTGTTAGATTTTTGAGCAGAAAAAATGAATTGGAACAGTTGGAAAAGTCGATTCTCTCAGCTGGGAAAGAGCAGCTTGCATTAGAGAAAAAACGTAGCGCATTCATAGAAGAAATTGAAAAAATAAGCGCACAGCAAAAAGGAATTGAAAATGAAGCGCAGCTCGCCTTGCAGGATAGGATTCGAGCAGAGGGCGAACAACAGCGCTTACAGAATTTGTTGACACAATTTCATCAGGCCGTTGAGAACACTAAGAGAGAGTTGCAGCAAGAAAGAGAGAAAAAACAGGCCTTGCAGCAGGAGCAGGTTCACACGCAGAGGAAACTGGAAGATTTAAAACAAGCATTAGCTGTGGGGCAAGAAGAACAAGAAAAGCTTTCAAATCAGCTATCGTCCATTCAGGCAGACAAGCAGGAAACAGAGCATGTGTTGAATGATTTGAAAATTAAGATTGCGGAACAGAATCGCGATTTAGAGAGCAAAAGAGAATTAGTGCAAACGCTGCATATGCGTTTGCAGGGAGATTCAGATCATCTAAAAGCCTTGCAGATGGAAAAACAGGAAAAGGAACAACAAATTGAACAGTCACAATTGAAAATAACCCAAACGCAGGAGGAGATTCAAAAGTTGCTGGAGAACGAGAAAACCATTTCTCATTCGATTGAATTGGCGCTGGAAAGCAAACGCGTGGCGGAAAAGAAGGCAAATGAACTTTTTTCTCTGGAAAAAGAATCTCTTGTGAAAAAAGAAGGTGTTAGTAAGGAGATTGCACGATTGGAAGAACGAAAAGCCTCTCTTGAGAAAGACTTTTCCAGTCTGCACAATCGTCTGTGGGAAAGCTATCATTTGACAGTTCCACAGGCAAAGAAAATGGCTAAATCAATTGAAGATATGGCGCGTGCAAAACAGGAGTTACAGGTTTTGCGCTCTAAAATTAAGGCATTGGGAAATGTAAACCTTGGCGCTATTGAAGAATATAAAGAAGTTTCGGAACGTTACCATTTTTTGCATGGTCAGGTCACAGATGCGGAGCATGCAAAGAGAGAGTTGGAAAAATTGATTGATGAGTTGACAACAACCATGCAGTCAATGTTTGAAGAAACCTTTCACAAAATCAATCAAACCTTTCAAACCACTTTTGTTGAACTCTTTGGTGGAGGAAGTGCAAATTTAATTTTGGAGGATCCATCCAATGTGCTGGAATCAGGCATTCAGATTCAGGTGCAGCCTCCTGGCAAAATTGTTAAAAATTTGTCTGCTCTTTCGGGTGGAGAAAAGGCCTTTATTGCGATTGCTATTTATTTTTCTATCTTAAAAATTCGTCCTGCGCCTTTTTGTATATTAGATGAAATTGAAGCAGCTTTGGATGATGTCAATGTTAACAAGTTTGCCTCGTATTTAAAAACCTTGGGGAATAAAACGCAGTTTATTGTTATTACACACAGACGGGGGACAATGGAAGAAGCAAATGTTTTATATGGCGTTACAATGCAGGAAGAGGGCGTTTCTAAACTCATTGAATTGAGAGTACAGGAGCTAATGGAACAACAGATAGAATTGAAAGGGGCATAAAAGATGGGTTTTTTTCAAAAATTTAAAAAAGGGCTGCAAAAAACCAGAGAGAATATGGTGCGTCAGATGGAGGGTGTTTTTCACTCTTTTAAAAGCATAGATGACGAGCTTTTTGAAGAACTGGAGGAGATTCTTATTCTTTCAGATGTTGGGGCTGTGACGTCGAGCAAGATTTGTGAAGAATTAAGACTCCGCGTGAAAGAGCAGGGAATTAAAGAGGTTGTAGAGGTTCGCCAGCTTCTTAAGGACATTATGCTTGAGAGACTTAATTGTGATGTTTCCCTGGCATTGAACACCACGCCCTCTGTCATCTTGGTGATTGGCGTAAACGGCGTTGGCAAGACGACTACGATTGGAAAACTGGCAGCCTTTTTGAAAAGAGAGGGCAAAGAGGTGATTTTGGGAGCAGCAGACACCTTTCGTGCTGCTGCTATTGAACAACTCGACATTTGGGCAAAGCGGAGCGAATGCAGAATGGTGAAGCATGAGGAGGGTTCTGATCCGGCATCTGTTGTGTTTGACACGATTACTGCTGCGAAAAAAAGAGGGATAGATGTTGCTATTTGCGACACAGCCGGTCGACTGCACAACAAAAAGAATTTGATGAATGAATTAGAGAAAATCACAAGAGTGATGCATAAAGAAGCACAAGGTGCCGATTGCGAGATTTTATTGGTTTTAGATGCCACCACCGGACAAAATGGCATTAAGCAGGCAGAGGCTTTTGCAGAAGCGGCCGGCATTACGGGTATTGTTTTGACCAAATTGGATGGAACGGCAAAAGGCGGCGTTGTGCTGGCCATTCAGGATATGCTTTCCATTCCCATTAAATTTGTTGGTGTTGGTGAACAAATTGACGATTTACAGCCTTTTGATCCAAAGAGCTTTGTTGACGCTCTATTTGATTCGTCCGCTTCTGGCACATTGGAGCATGACGCCGAAAATGAGGAGACTGACATATGACGGAACTGTTGTTGGCTACGGGAAATCAAAATAAATGCAGAGAATATGCAAGAATGCTTGCACCATTGGAAATTCAGGTTGTTTCACAAAAGGAGGCAGGTGTTTTTGCACAGGTGGAAGAAACTGGTTCGTCTTTTGAGGAGAATGCTTATATAAAGGCAAAAGCGCTTTATGATGCAACAGGGAAGCCGGCTGTGGCAGATGACAGCGGCCTTGAGGTGACCGCTCTGCACGGTGCGCCGGGTATATATTCTGCTCGATATGCAGGAGAAAACGCTGATGATTTTGAGAGAAATCAAAAACTTTTGAAAGAGCTTGATGGGGAAAGCGATAGATCGGCACAGTTTGTTTGCGTTATTTGCTATATTAATAAAGATGGAGAGCCCTTTTATGCAAGAGGTGTTTGCAAGGGAACAATCGCCAAAACTGCCGTTGGAAACGACGGTTTCGGTTATGATCCAATCTTTTTGGTTGGGGCTAAAACATTTGCGCAGCTATCTGGTGAAGAGAAAGATCAGATTAGCCATCGGGGAAATGCGTTGCGTGCATTTTTAGAGTTTTTAAAAAAGGAGAAAGAAGATGACCAGTAAAGAAAGAGCAAAATTAAAGGGCATGGCCAATAAACTGAATACTACAATACAAATTGGGAAAAATGGCGTTACTGATGAGGTGATTTGTCAGGTGAGAGAGGCAATCACTGCAAATGAATTGATTAAGATTCGTGTTTTGGAAACGGCCGGCTTAACTGCAAAAGAGACGGCGGCAGCATTATCTGAGGCGATTGACGCCGAGGTAGTTCAAGTTATTGGTGCACGCATTGTCCTTTTTAAAGAAAATCCTGAAAAGAAAGTGATAGAGTTTCGATGAGACGGATTGGTATTTTTGGCGGCACTTTTAATCCGGTGCATAATGGTCATGTGAGCTTTGCAAAACAGATAAAAGAAATTTGTCAACTCGATGAAGTTTGGATTCTTCCCGCGAATCGCCCTCCCCACAAACAGGTGGCGCGCCTAGCCTCGAATGAGGCTAGGTTTGCTATGTGTAAGCTGGCTTTTGAGGGATTAGAGGACTTTAGGGTGAGCTCTTTAGAGTTTGAAATGGGTGGTATGAGCTATACGGTTCATACATTAAGAGAATTAAAAAAACAACATCCCCAAGATCGCTTTTTTCTCCTTATTGGAAGCGATATGATTTACACATTTGACTTGTGGCGCGATTATTGTGAAATCATGAAGATGGCGGTGGTTTTAGCGGGTGCACGCGACCGGGAAGCGTATCGCTCTATGTTGGATAAGGCGGCAGAACTTTCCAGAGCTGGAGGGAGAGTTGAAGTAATTCCCATTCAAATTATGCCTCTTTCGTCTACACAGATCCGAACCCGTCTTGCGCAGGGACTTGATTGTTCTTTCGCTGTTCCGCGTTCTGTGTTATCCTATATTCAGAAAAATCGTTTATATGACAACCATGATGGACAAGCTCTTTTGGAAGAAATCAAACCTATCGTTCGGAAAATGCTAACCGAGGAAAGATATCGTCATACAGAAGAGGTTGCGAAAAAGGCGGCTTATCTTGCGCAAAAATATGGAGCTGATCCGAAAGATGCACAATTGGCGGGGTATCTTCATGACATCATGAAAAACCAAAGTCACAATTATTTCTTGAAATATTTTCATTCTAATGGTATAATACTAACCAATATTGAAAAAAAAACTCCGGCATTGTGGCATGCAATTGCGGGAGCAGTTTATAGCAAGAGAGAACTGGGTATTGAAGATACAAGGGTAATTCGGGCAGTGCGATATCATACGACTGCACGCGAACATATGGATATTCTTGAAAAGATAATTTATCTTGCAGACTGCATTAGTGATGATAGAAAATATGACGGTGTTGAGGAACTTAGAGACTGTGCTGATTTGGATTTGAACAAAGCCCTCTTTTGTTCTTTAAGGAGCACCATTTTAAGATTAGCCTATAATAGTCAGCCAATTCATCCTGATAGCCTGTCTGCGTATAATACACTAATAGATTACAAGCCGGAGGCAAATGAATGACGGATGAGTTTTTTCAAAACAATCGTTTCGCTCCAGAGCCGTCTAACGGTTTTGGGGATGGTGGAGAAGCGAAACTTTCAAAGGAAAAGGATGCAAGAGAAGAGACAGGATTTGACGATGATGAGATTTATATCTCTAGAAAGCGCAGTTCACAAAACAGTGGCAACAGCGCTAAAACCTACTATAATAAGACACATTTTAATAAAGGAGCTTGTCAACAGGCGCAGATGCAAAAGACATCTGCGTCAAATGCAAGCGTTGCTTTTGGGGACGATAGCAGGGCTCGTCAGCAAAGCTTTCGATATGCATCGCAGTCTCAATCGAATAAAACTATACAATCAAATATGCAGCGTCTTTCGCGATCTTCTTCTAAGCCCGTTAAGGTGAACAGCAAAAAAAAGAAGAGGAAGAAATGGCCCTATATTTTGATTCTAATTTTAGTTTTGCTCGTGGGCGCTTTTTTCTATGTTTGGAACAGCAGTTTTTTTACCAATGAGACAGACACCGGCACAGCCGGTTTGAGCCCTGACATTGGCGGAATTGATAAGGCCTCGATTAATATTTTACTTGTTGGAATTGACAGCGACGAAAGAAGAGAGACCAATCAATTAACAGACACTATTTTGGTGGCCTCTTTCGATATTAACAATTCGCAGATACATGTGCTGCAGATTCCAAGAGACACATATATTGGAACAACCTATACCAAAACCGGAAAAATCAACGCATTGTATTCGTCAGGCGGAGAATACACTGGGATTGATGGCTTGGCTGAATTTATTTACGATGATTTTGCCATCCCCATTGATCACTATGCAACAGTGACGATGGAAGGATTTCGAATGCTCATTGATGCCATTGGAGGCGTGACGGTTGATGTTCCCTATCCGATTGATTTAGATGGTGTGACGCTAGAACCCGGAGAGCAGACTTTAGATGGCAATGAGTCAGAAAAGTTTATTCGTCAACGTCATGGAGAGGGATATTCTAACGGAGATTTAGACAGATTAAATGTGCAGAGACTATTTATGGCTTCCTTAGTGGAACAGCTTCTTCAAACGAATAAGATGACTTTAATATCACTGGTGCCTAAACTGGCTGAACAAATCAGCACAGACATGACAACCGGTGAAATGACGGATTTGGTTAATAAGGCGACCAAGCTTTCAGCTGATAATATTGTTTTTGAAATGGTTCCCGGAGAGAGCACTTATGTGAACACAAGCGCTTATGGAAAACAATCCGTTTATAGCATTCATAAGGATTTGCTTACTCAAATGATTAATGCCGGTTATCGCGATGGATTAGGTTCGATTACGCAAGAGCAAATTTTAGTGCCTGAAATTGCGAATACAGTGGATAATTACGATGACGTGGGCGGTAGCGTGAATGAAATTGTGGGCAATGAGCAAGATGCTACGGTTTCACAAAAAAGTTAACGCATTGAATATGAGGAGGAAGACTGTGGATTCATTGAAATTAATTGATTGCATTGTAAACACTTTAGATGACAAGAAGGCAAATAACATTCAGGTGATTCGCATTGATGACTTAACCGTGATTGGAGATTATTTCGTTATTGCAGATGCGGACAATCAAACACATGTGAGAAGCTTGGTGGACGAGGTGGAATTTCAGACCAAACAGGGCGGCAGAAATCCTAGAAGAATTGAAAAGGATGAATCGGCTAGTTGGATTATCTTAGATTATGAGGATGTAGTAGTTCACATTTTCCATCGACCTACAAGAGAGTTTTATAATTTGGAAAATTTATGGTCTGACGGCGAGACGATAGATATGGAGCAGTTTTTAAATAAGGAGTGAAAATCTTTGACTTATGATTTTAAAAACATTGAACATAAGTGGCAGAAAATTTGGGAGGACGAACGCACTTTTGAGGCAAAGCAGGATTTTTCATTGCCAAAATATTATGCGCTTGTAGAGTTTCCTTATCCTTCCGGTCAGGGACTTCATGTTGGCCATCCGCGCTCTTACACTGCTTTGGATATTTTGGCAAGAAAACGGCGCCTTGAAGGATACAATGTATTATATCCTATGGGATGGGACGCGTTTGGCTTGCCGACTGAAAATTATGCGATGAAACATCAAATTCATCCGGAGATTGTTACGCAAGAAAATGTGGCGAGGTTTAAGAACCAGTTGCAGTCGTTGGGTTTGTCATTTGACTGGCAGCGCGAAATTAACACCACTGATCCTGCCTACTATCATTGGACGCAATGGATTTTTGTTCAGCTTTTTAAAAAAGGCCTTGCCTACAAAAAAGAGATGGATGTTAATTGGTGTACCTCCTGTAAGTGTGTTTTAGCGAATGAGGAGGTTGTTAATGGGGTTTGTGAACGCTGTGGAAGCGAAATTGTTCACAAGAAAAAGTCTCAATGGATGCTGAAAATTACCGAATATGCAGATCGTTTAGCTGAGGATTTAGACTTAGTGGATTATATTCGACCCGTGAAAGTGCAGCAGCGCAATTGGATCGGTAAGTCATATGGTGCCAATGTCTGCTTTGAGACCACTACGGGGGATTCGTTAGAGGTTTTTACAACGCGTCCTGACACACTTTTTGGCGTTACTTATATGGTTTTATCTCCTGAGCATCCACTGCTTGAGAAACAATGGAAAAATATTCAGAATCAAGATGAAGTGCTTGACTATCAGAAGACTGCCGCTAAAAAGTCGGAATTTGAACGCAGCGAAATGAATCAAGAGAAAACCGGCGTTTTATTGCAGGGCATTCAAGCGATTCATCCTGTTACCGGAAAAACAATTCCTATATTTATTTCCGACTATGTGTTAATGAATTATGGCACAGGAGCAATTATGGCGGTTCCGGCACACGACACGCGCGACTATGCTTTTGCTAAAAAGTTTTCTTTGCCTATTATAGAAGTAGTCGGAGGCGGGGATGTTTCAAATGAGGCTTTTACTTCCTGTGAAACAGGCCAAATGATTCATTCCGATTTTCTGAACGGACTTAACGTGCCGGAAGCAAAGAAAAAGATGATAGCGTGGCTTAAAGAACACCATAAGGGAGAGGAAAGGGTTAATTATAAATTAAGAGATTGGGTTTTTGCACGACAGCGTTATTGGGGCGAGCCGATTCCGATTGTTCATTGTGAAAAATGCGGTGCGGTGCCGGTTCCTGAAGATCAACTTCCGCTGACTTTGCCCAATTTAGAGGTCTTTTCTCCAACTGATAATGGTGAATCTCCGCTTGCCAATTTGCCGGACTTTGTGGAAACTACATGCCCGATTTGTGGACAAAAGGCAAAGAGAGAAACTGACACAATGCCGCAATGGGCAGGCTCTTCCTGGTATTTTTTGCGTTATTGCGATCCGCACAATGTCAATGCACTGGCGGCCAAAGAAGCGCTCAATTACTGGATGCCTGTGGATTGGTATAATGGTGGGATGGAGCACACGACGTTGCATTTGCTTTACTCACGCTTTTGGCATAAATTTCTCTATGATATTGGTGTGGTGAATTGTAAAGAGCCATATCAAAAAAGAACCAGTCATGGAATGATTTTGGGGGAAAATGGAGAGAAAATGAGCAAGTCTCGCGGCAATGTGGTGAATCCTGATGAAATTATTGCAACATATGGCGCCGACACTATGCGATTATATGAAATGTTTATTGGCGATTTTGAAAAGTCAGCGCCTTGGAGCGCTTCCAGCATTAAAGGTTGTAAGCGCTTTCTTGATAAGATATGGGGTCTTCAGGATATTGTGATAAGTGGAGATATTAGAAAAGAAACGGAATCTTTATTGCACAAAACCATCAAAAAGGTGAGCAATGATATTGAGAGCATGAAATATAACACAGCAATTTCTGCAATGATGTCTTTTGTGAATCATATCACTTCTATTGGTTCTATCACAAAAGAGGAATATAGAGTTTTGCTTATTCTTCTCAATCCGTTCGCACCGCATATTACAGAGGAAATTTATGAAAATATGCAGTTTGGCGGGAGATTGCATGCACAGCGTTTTCCGGTTTATGATGAGAGTAAATGTGTGGACAATGAAGTTGAGATTGTGGTTCAAATCAATGGAAAACTCAGAGCAAAGCTCATGATTGATGTTGGCGCGCAAAAAGACGATGTTCTTGGAGCTGCACGAAAAGAAGAAAAGATTGCTGCGGCTTTGCAGGGGAAAAATATTTTGAAAGAAATTTATGTTCCAAAAAAACTTGTGAATTTTGTAGTTAGATAGATTTTTATTATTTTTGTGTTAAGTTTTTCTTGACAATCATTTAGCAATGTATTATAATATTATTTGTTAAAATACGGTTGCAATTGCAATACTAACACCTCTGTCTGTGTGGCAAAGGGAGGGAATATAGAATGGCGGAAATTCGTGTTAAAGAAAACGAATCATTAGACAGTGCACTCAGAAGATTTAAAAGATCGTGTGCAAAATCTGGAATTATTTCAGAAGTGCGTAAAAGAGAGCATTATGAGAAGCCATCGGTCAAGCGCAAAAAGAAGTCCGAGGCTGCTCGTAAACGCAAATATAAATAAATATTTTATTATTGGAAAGCCCGAGAAATCGGGCTTTCCTGTGTATATAGGACATTTGTGGCAAAATGTGCTTTTACGCAATTTGATGAAAAAGGCGGGAATTTTAAAATGTTTACACCTGATTTGATTCTTAATAGAATCACTGATCTTACGCCTGATATTTTAAAACAATTGAAAGTTCGTGCTATGATATTAGATGTTGATAATACATTAAGCACACATGGGAATCCTATACCATATGAGGGCGTTACAGAATGGCTTGCTCAAATGAAAAACAGTGGATTTTCTATGGTTATATCTTCAAATAATTTTGCCAAAAGAGTTGCGCCCTTTGCTCAATCTTTAGGACTTCCCTTTATTTCTATGAGTTGTAAGCCTTTTCCTTTTGGATTAAATAGAGCTATTAAACAATTTTCCGTTCAGAGATCTGAAATTGCAATCGTTGGAGATCAGGTGTTTACCGATGTCTTGGGAGGAAGTCTGGTTGGAATTCAAACGATTCTTGTTAAACCAATTGAGGTTGAGAATGGTTTTCTTTTTCAATGCAAAAGGTTTGTTGAACGTCCTTTCATTTGGCTGTATTATCGTAAAAGGAAGTGAATCGTATGGAAGCGTATTTTGGGCCTGCCGGAAATGGACAGAGTTTTAAAGAGTTGGGCTATCGACATACCATACAGGCGCCTGAATATTTGTCGACTTTTCAACTGAATGCTTATGAATATCAATGTGGCCGCGGTGTGAGAATTTCTCAAGAAAAGGCCGCTGCATTCGGTGATGAAGCGAGAAAGTGGAGGATTCGCCTTTCTTTACATGCACCTTATTATATATCCCTCTCAAGCGTTGAAAAGGAAAAACGCGATAACAGTATTGAATATATATTACAGAGCGCACAGGCAGCAAAGGCTATGGGCGCAAAGAGAGTAGTGGTGCACACCGGATCTTGCGCGAAAATTTCCAGAGAGGAAGCCTTAGGACTTGCGAAAGACACGTTGCTACGGGCTTTGATGGAATTAGACAAAGCAAATTTAGGCGATGTTACGATATGCCCTGAAACAATGGGGAAAATCAACCAGCTTGGCACACTCGACGAGGTTATTGCACTGTGTTCTTTGGACGAAAGGTTATTGCCTTGCATTGATTTTGGACATTTAAACGCCAGAACTTTTGGGGGTTTGCAGACAATTGATGATTTTGCGTTGATTCTTGATAAGATTGAGAACCATTTAGGATATGAACGGCTTATGCATTTTCATGCACATTTTAGCAAGATTGAATATACACAAAAGGGTGGGGAAAAATGTCATTTGACCTTTGAAGATCAAACATATGGCCCTTGTTTTGAACCACTTGCGGAGTTGCTTGTGAAGAGAAGTCTTTTTCCAACGATTATTTGCGAATCAGCAGGGACACAGGCTGAAGATGCACGCACAATGCGGCAAATTTATTTGCAGAGTATGCAGACGCTCAGCAAATGAACCAATGGCTATTGAGGAGTTTTGAGAATGAAAAGAGTAATTGTTATTCATGGACCGAATATTAATTTGCTTGGCGTACGGGAAACCAGCATTTACGGCAAGGAGTCTTTTTCAAGCGTGAACGAGCAGATTGCACACTTGGCAGGAAAACTGAATTTACAGTGCGAGATTTATCAATCTAATCATGAAGGAGATATTATTGATACTATTCAGCAGGCTGCTAATGAATTTGATGGTATTGTTTTAAATGCCGGTGCTTATACGCATTACAGCTATGCAATTCGCGATGCCATTGCAAGCGTTAAGGTTCCTTGCATTGAAGTTCATTGCTCTAATATTTACAACAGAGAGGATTTTCGTCAAATATCCGTTATTGCGCCTGTTTGTGCGGGTCAGATTTCCGGCTTCGGCAAGTTTAGTTATTTTTTAGGTCTTCATGCAATTAAAGAAATTATTTGATCCTCTTGTAGAGCTTCATTGAATAATTAAAATCAGACTATATGAAGAGTATAATAGCTATAAGAGGTATTCATGCTTGCTTTAAATGCGGTTTTAACTTTGGAAAGGTAGGGATTAAGATGGAGAATAAGCTTACACAGCTTATGCATAATCTTCCTAAAAATATTGACTGCGGCCTTGTTACATCTGCCGTTAATCGGCGTTATTTGACCGGTTTTTCTTCTTCGGCAGGTGTGCTTGTCGTAACGAGAGAAAAATCCTATTTTATTGTTGATTTCCGCTACTATGAACGTGCAGCGGGTTCGATTCAAGATTGTGACGTAATTTTATTGGAGGATTCTCGTTCTCAATTAGAGAGTATTCTAAGAAAGCATAATTGTAAGAATATAGCGGTTGAAGCTTATGCTATGTCTTTATTTGAATACAATCACTATTGTGAAACATTCCCTGATTATCACTTTACATCTTCGGCTTTTTTTCAAGATCTCATTGACGGCTTGCGAGCAATTAAAACACCCCATGAAATTGAAAAAATAAAGGAAGCGCAAAAGATTACGGATGAAGCCTTTTCTCATATTCTTTCTTTTATTACGGAGGGGCAGACAGAACGGCAAATTGCTGCTGAGATCAATCGCTTTATTCGTCAAAATGAAGCGGAATTATCCTTTGACACGATTGTTGTGTCAGGAAGGAATTCATCTTCCCCCCATGGGGTTCCTTCTGACAAACCGATTGAAGAAGGCGATTTTATTACGATGGACTTTGGCGCTATGCTCGACGGTTATCATAGCGACATGACTCGGACAATTGTCGTCGGCCAACCTAGCGAAGAACAAATTATGGTTTATAAAAATGTCTATATTGGACAGAATCTTGCTTTAGATTATATTAAAAGCGGTCAGCAGGGAATGGAGTCGGATAGACTGGTGAGAGAGTATTTTGATAGCCAGGGATATCAGGGCGCTTTTGGTCATGGCCTAGGTCATGGTGTGGGATTGGAAATTCATGAAAAACCGCATTTAGGCAAAAATGCGGCTGCAGTGCTTCGTTCCGGAATGGTTGTGACCATTGAACCGGGCCTATATTTACCCGGTAAATTTGGCGTTCGTATTGAGGATATGGTTGTTATAACTGATAATGGCTGTGAAAATTTGACAAATAGTCGCAAGGATTTAATATGTTTGTAGATTCTTTTACAAAAAGCACTTGCAAAAAGTTTCGTAATCAGTTACAATAAAATAAACTAAAGTTATATATGGAGGCGTTTTATGATTACTGCTGGGGATTTTAAAAATGGTGTAACTTTTGATATGGATGGAAACGTCCTGCAGGTGATTGAATTTCAACATGTTAAACCGGGAAAAGGTGCTGCTTTTGTTCGCGCCAAGGTGAAAAATGTCATCACCGGAACAGTGATTGAAAGAACTTTTAATCCTACTGAAAAGTTTGAAAATGCGTATATCGAGCGTCGTGTAATGCAATACGTTTATCCGGACGGCAATCTAAGATATTTTATGGATATGGAGACATATGAACAGATTCCGATTGATGAATCAAAACTTGGAGATAGTTTTAAGTTTGTGAAAGAGGAAATGGAAGTAAAAGTGCTTTCTTATAAGGGAAATGTTTTTGGAGTTGAACCTCCTAATTTTGTAGAATTAGAGGTGACGCAGACTGACCCCGGTTTTAAAGGAAACACGGCCACTAATGCGACAAAACCTGCGGTTTTGGAAACTGGTGCTGAAATTAAGGTTCCGCTTTTCATTGAAGAGGGAGATAAAATTCGCATTGATACTCGAACCGGAGAATATATGGAGAGAGCCTAAAGTGATATTTATCTGTCAGAATTGTTAGGACTATAAAAGGGAGAAGAGTTATGAATTTAACAGAAAAGGTAGCTTTCATTAAAGGTTTGACTGAGGGGCTAAAGCTGAATGCAGAAAAGGACGAAGTTAAGGTTTTAAATGCAATTGTCGATCTTCTTGAGGATATGGCGCTAACTGTGAATGATTTGGAGGAAAGAGCAGACGAAGCTTCCGATCTTTTGGAGGTTATGGACGAGGATCTTGCTGAAATCGAAGAATATGTATATGGCGATAATGAATGCACTTGTGGAGAATGTGATGAAGATGAAGAAATTTACGAAGTCACTTGTCCTTCTTGTGGTGAAACCATTTGTGTGACTGAGGAAATACTTGATGATGGAACTATTAAATGTCCTAACTGCGATGAGGATTTAGAGTTTGATTTTTCGGGCTTGCTCGATTTGGAAGAAGAATAAAAAATTAAATAATGATATAGAGGGTAGGTTCTTTAAAAAAGAGCCTACCCTCTATTATCTTAGTCTATCAATTGCTGTTTTTAGACTTTTATATGGGAGTTGGGTTTTTGTTTTTCTGTTTTATGCTTTAAAAGGAAATAGTTACCTACAGAGCTTAAGGGAAATCATTTATTTTTATGATTCTTGTAGGAATAGATTGCACTAACAAAACTGGGATAAATCATATGGAGTATTTTGATAAACAATATGATTTATCCAATTTGAAAAAAGAAGCGCTCCATGACTTCTCCAATTAAAGATAGGCTCCTTTTTGCAATCGTTATCTTTAAAATAGTGATATGGCAATGCTACTGGGCTGGATTTTTCCAGATCTCTCAAATATTCATTTTTTAGCGTATCTCTATCATATTCAGAATGTCCTGTGACATAAAATTCGCGTTGATCTTTTGATGCAATAATGTAAGGCCCGGCATTTTGAGATGTTGCAAGCAGTTCTAAACAATTATGTTTTTGAAGGTCATCTTCAAGTATGGTAAAATATCGAGAGTGTGGCGCGTAAAAGATGTTATCAAAACCTCGCAGAAGATTATGCCTTTCGTTTACGATGGTGTGCTCAAAAATTCCACAGATTTTATTATTCACAATATGGCGGGGAATTTTGTAAAAATACCATAGTGCGGCAATAGCGCTCCAGCAAATAAAGAATTTGGAGAAAACGTGTGTTCTAGACCATTCTAGGATAGAGCATAACTCATCCCAATAAGCAATTGTTTCAAATGGAAGATGTTCAACCGGCGCTCCTGTTATAATCAAGCCGTCATAATTTTTGTTTGCAATATCTGCAAAAGTTTTATAAAAGCTAAGAAGATGTTTTTGAGATGTGTTTTTTGGCTCATAAGTAGATGTTTGTAATAATTCTATATTAATTTGCAAAGGAGAGTTACTTAAAAGCCGAAGAATTTGCGTTTCCGTTTCAATTTTTTTAGGCATTAAATTGAATAACAGGATTTCTAAAGGGCGAATATTTTGCACTTTAGCACGTTCCTCTGAAATTACAAAGATATTTTCATCTTCTAAAATTGCTGTTGCTGGTAGACTTTTTGGTATCTTAATAGGCATAGATAATCTCCTCTTGATTGAATTATTACTAGTATAACAAAAAAATATAGCAAAGGCAAATATACCGATAAATCCTTTATAAAACCGTCTTTTTATAGAACGATGTGTTCTATAAAATAAAAAAATAAAAAAAAGATCGAAAAAAGGTGTTGACAAAGGGAGGGAGAGGTGATATAATAATAAAGTCGCTGAACGATGAAGCGGCGAAGGACCTTGA
>CAKSAY010000009.1 GCA_934438055.1 uncultured Oscillospiraceae bacterium
AGTTTATTATAACGTTCAATAATAGGTAGCACCTGGACGCAATTCGCGTCCGGGACTTAGTTTTTATTGGGGAGCATAGATTCTCGTGGTTTAATTTTTAAGTTTATTATAACGTTCAAGAATAGGTGGCACCTGGGCGCAATTCGCGTCCGGGATTTAGTTATAAATTATAATTTTTATACACACAATTTAGGCTTTCAGGCTCTATTAGCATACGATAAAAAAATTGTAATTCACGCGTGTTTTTGAAATGGCATAAAGAGTAATTCGACCTCTAAATCGGGAATTGCACACAGATTCTATGAATGTAAAAAAGGTAGGTGTATCATTGAAAAATGGGGCGCCTGCCTTTTTTATTTTTCTCTTTCCTATTGTTTTTTCCATTTATTAATCCTCTTTGAAAAAAACTAGGATATACAGTATAATACGACAGGTGATAGTTGCGATTTTTTATAGATATTGTTTATTAGCTTTTTATCCTGCGTAATCATCCGTGTTTCATATTTAATTTTCAAGATTTTGTGCGGTAATTGCTACTAATTGTCTCTTAACATCACATTGACTTTGTTGTTTCTTTAGAGTCTGAAAAAATTTCAGGAAGTATGGTCTGTGTAAACTGCGAAAGTTGTTTTTGAGTGTCAGGTTTTTTGTCTCCTGTTTGATAGCTTTTCCTCACTGATTCTATTTCCCATATTCTCATTCTCCTGCATCAGACAGATGGTTGATAGTAACTCAATACTTTTGGCATCTACTTTAAGCGATTTTTAGCTGAAAGAAGTACAGTTTTAGCATTTTCAAAGCTTTATTGAGACGATTGATTTGAATTCATATCATTATTACAATAAAAAAGGACAGCCCGCAGGCTATCCTTTTTCTTATGATTTTAGTTAAATTTTGAAAGTAGCTGTTGAATCGACTTGAGGCGCGGTGTAAGACCCGTTATAGTTCGCCCAGCCGCCGGTGTGTCCACCAATGCCAAAATTACTGGCTTTTCCACTACTCTGAGCTGTTACGTTAGAATTACCCAAAATGCTGCAGCTTCCGCTGTTTCCGGTATGGGTTCCGCAGCAAGTCTTTTGCTGTGCACCGCCACCGCCAATACCCGGGCCATATTCAGCGCCGGTTGCTACTACAACAGCGCTATTATCTGCTTTGAAAGATTCTCCATCGCCGCCAAAACCATCTGCCGTTTTGCCGCAGCCGCCACCGCCGCCGATGCCGGCGCCTAAGCTTCCTTTGCAGACAGCAGTTACATTTGCATTCTCCAATATCTGCACATCGCCGCCGTTGCCTCCAACTGCTGCACAGGTGGAAGTGTAGCATCCGCCTCCACCGATTCCGGCGGAATAACCTCCTTCAGTTGAACCGAGAGCTTCAACAACTGCACTGCCCTTAATGATTACCGTACCATTATCAAACGCATGTTGTTCGCAGGAGCTTCCATTAATAGCACCGCCGCCAATACCGGCGCCATATGCGCTGTGGGCTTTTACGTTTAAGGAGTCTTCTATCTGAACCGTTCCGCTTGACTTATTTCCATCGCTATGATCCTTACCATCGCGATAATAACCCTTTGTACCAATAGCAGCTGCATAACCATTAGCCGTTGCATTTAAAGAACCATCTCCTGAAAGGGTGACCGTTGCGCCGGCCGGGACCTCAATAGCGGGATAGTCTGTAGATTGTTGACAGTCGGTGCCAATAATCGTATTATCTCCTATAAATTCAAAGTTGACATCTGCACCTTCTTCAGTCACAATGGGACGACTACTTTGCATATGAACATCTTTTATAATAATCGTTTGACCGGTTACATTTCCCTTAACAGTAATTGTATTTTGTGTTGTTTGATTCTGCCCAGATGGTTGACTAATTAGGATATTTTGTGAATCAAATGGTATAGAAACAATTGTGCCGTTTTGATCGACATTTAACATATCGCCTGCTTGGGAAATTGTGACATTACCTAAATTCAAATTTACAGAAGCACCTGCAAAGTTCATTTCAAAAGTAGGCAATGATGAAGCTGTATAAGTTGTGCCGTTGGAGATACCTTGTGACTCTACAGCAACAGTGTCGGAACCGGTTTTGGATAAAGTTTCTATAATGACACTATTATTTTTAGCATCTGCAGGGCTTATATTGTTTTCATTCCAGTCTAGTGTATGTGCTATATTATAATTTCCATCTGCCGGAACTGTAATAAAAAAGCTTCTAGCACCGACCGGAATACTGATATCATTAACATATTCATTGGTATCGGCATTAACTATCTTATAATTATTTCCGGCATTAAAGCTGACGTCAGGAGAAAAATTTCCTTGCAGTATATTTACATGCTTAACATTTTGGTTAGTCGATTCAAAAGTCATTGGAATTAAATTACAATCAGGAGTAGTAGAAAAACAGGCCAATTGTGCCGTACTGGATATATTGACAACCCCTACTTGATTTAAATCCGACATAGCATTACCAACGGCTGCATATGAACCGCTTGTAGTTGTAGATACTTTTGCGTTATTAAGAACATTCAATTCGCCTAATTTCCCGGGTCGTACAAGATTAGCCTTATTAACTGCGCCACCGCCGATTACCGCTGAATCGTTATTGCATTGAGCTTCTACACAGGCATTACCGCTTATTGTAATATTATTGATATCGCCTCCATGTTGAGAGAAGCACTGAATGGGACCAACTCTTGAAATTTCAACATACCCACCGCCGATTGCAGAGCCTTTATCGGTATTTTCTGCTTTTACATGTACATCATCAGTAATGATAATATTACCGGAAGCAGCTTGGTATGAATTATCGGTATAGGTTGCTCCACCTTGATATTGATAACCATCAGCGCCAATCGCTGCGCCATATCCATGGGAGGTTACATTTAAAATTCCATCTCCACTTATCGTTAATGTCGAGCTTTCATCTACACGCATTACAGCTACATAGGAAGATCCATTACAGAGATTACAGTCACCCTGTATGTTTAATGTGATATCTGAATTAACAATATTGATAGAAGATGTTGCACGATTTGAAAGATTGAGGTTATTCAAATAAACAGTTGGATGTGGGTTTGCCTCATCAGGACGGAAATCGTGAAAAGTAATATCTCCCTTTACTGTTCCATTAGATATAATCGTTGGGGAATCTGTATAGGTTATGGTATCACGAATATCGTTGTACCAGACATAATATTTTCCATCATGGTAAGAGATATCAACATAATCTCCATCTTCTATAGTAATTGTTGGACCATTACTATTGACATTTTCATGCCCTGCTGTTGTTTGTGAAACACTAGCATCGCTGATTTCAGCTGAATTGTTTGCAGCACTGTCGGTAGCTGCCAAAACCGGTGACATAGTACAAATCATACCAAAACAAAGAAGTATTGCGAAGAATTTTTTAGTTTTCATAAAGTACAACCTCCAAACAGATATTATTTATTCCTTAAATTTATATTATATTACATCTAATATAAAAATACGCAATAAATATAAACTCAGTATTAATTATATGTGAATTAATGATTAATATCGTTACTTTTTGGTAGTATATCATAGAAATACAAGAGAATAAAAACAAAATTCAGTCTATTTTTATGTATTATAATTGATAATTCTATATTTGGGGCCAAAAAATGATTATAGCTTTTTATTTATGATTTATGAATAAAAAATCTTTAAAAACATAGATATCGGGCATAAATAGCTTATATAACTTTGCAGAAACAAGTCATTAACGGTTTTTTATTAAATAATTAAATATAGTATAGTGAGTATAGCGAGAATCTATTTAATATATGATTTTTACAGTGATAAAACCTTGTTCTTTATTGTAAAAATTGTTTTTTAGCAGCAAAAGATTTGGGATGCTTTCATGGCATAACAAATGCTGTTTAAAACTATTTTATCAACTGAATTTGTACAGCTGACGTCTATCTTAAGACGCTTTTGATGTTACATGCCTAAATTTCGATGAATCTTGCATTTTATTAAGATATAGTCATAATGTTACTTATATAATATAGCAGGCGTAGCTTTCATGTGATTTTTGTGCTTGAAATGGTTTTTCTTTGCTATTCATAAAATATAAGGATATCAAAAGCCCTGTCTTATGCCGTGTTATTTGCATGACTATGGAATGGGGATATCAGTGCAGAAACTAAGTAGGAGGAAATAGAGTATGGGTACGCACAGAAGACTTAGAAATATTACTAAGTCGTATCTTTGTAAATTTCGTGAAATATTGAAGGAAATGATTTAGGGAATGACCAATGCCTCGCTCGATGAAAGCATATCACATAATTTTATGGTTTAAATAATACCACATCACAAGGCGGCCATAGAGATGTCACAAAATATTCTGCAATACACAACATTTATTTCTTTACAAAATATTGCTTTAAACATCATTGATGCACAGACGCAGAGCGTTCAAGATATGTCAAACATATTAAATCAAGGCATTAACGTGCAGAATTCGCAGAGAACTTTGTAGCAATATCAAAAAACATCGATAAAATAACACAGACTATGTTTTCAAAAATGAAGAATACCTGTTTAAACAACAACATCAATCAGAATTTTATGCGGGAAATGATTTCCCATCACAGAGGCACGATTCAAATGTTTCAAAATGCATTGCAATTCCCGATTTGTTCAGAGACTAGGCCTATTCTTAAGGCGATTATTAAATTTCAAAGCAAGAGAGTTTGTAAGATGGAGAGATTGCTTTGTTGTTAGATATTGATTGAAATTAAACAATAAATTTGTCAACAATTCAACCGTCAAGAGTTGAAAAGAGGAAAGTTTTAGGCGTTTGGCATATCAGGTTTTATCAAAGAGTGAAAGCTGTTTTACGCTTTGCAGTTTCACTTTTTCAAAGGTGAGAATTTCCCGGGGGAGCCTATCGGTTAAAGAAGAAGGCTCTTGCTGTAAAAGATATAGCTGTTCTTTTGCCCTAGTCATGCCAACATATAAAAGACGTTCCTCCTCTTTTAAGTCACCAGCAGAATCAAACGCGTCAAAAGGAATGATTCCCTTTGAAAATCCTGCTAGAAAAACGATGGGAAATTCCAATCCTTTTGCGCCGTGCATTGTCATGAGTTTAACAGCGTTTGCGTTGCCATTTGTGCTTCCGGTGCGGACGCAGTCAGCGTCATCTCCATAGAGCAGGGATGAGAGAAGAGAGCGTATGTTTTTGTGCATGCAGCAGAAGCAGAGAAATTTGTGAACAGATTGGTTTTGGTCAATTTTTAGAAAGTCAAACCAATCTGAAACAAGATGAAAGGGTTTTTCCTTTTTTAAAAAGGGAATGGTTTTTCGCCCAAAATTCAATAAAGACAAAAAGGGTTCTTTTTGAAAATCTGTTGGGATTGGTTCTGTGCTCTGCAATGCGAGAGAAAAGCGCTTTGCTAGTTTTTTTTCGTCAGAGGAGAGGGAAAACAAAGAGCACGAAAAATCAAAAAGACAAGAGAGAGATTCAAAAAGAGCGTCAAACAACAGAGGGTTTTGCAAAAATGAAAAAAAAGCCAAGGTTCCTGCAATGAGCGGTTCGTCTAAAAAACGCTCTCTGCCAACAACAATAGCGGGAACATCTTCTTTTGCAAGGCATTTTTCCAACAAAGCCGCCTGACGATGCGTGCGATAGAGGATGGCAAAGTCGGAGAAGTCGAGATTCGTCTTAACAGAGTTTTGTGTGCAGCGGTGAGCGTCGAGCATGTCCATCCCACCCACTAAGCGGTTGATATGCTTGGCAATAAAAATTGCTTCTTGCTTTTGACTTTCTGTTTGAACGAGCCTTATCTTTTCCGCCGAGGTTTTATGAGAAGATAGCATTTCATTTTCGGAAAGAATCGAAGAGGCTGCTTTGAGAATTTCGGGCGTGCATCGGTAGCAAGTTAGGAGGCGGATGATTTTAGGACTAAAATCGTCTTGTAGTTTTTTAAAGCAGAGCGGATCAGAACCTCGAAAGCCGTAAATTGCTTGATTTTGATCGCCGATCACAAAAAGCGAGCAAGCGCCTTGTTCAATCGTCTTGAGCAGCGCATAAGTGGTTGGATTCACATCTTGAAATTCATCGACAAGCAGATGAGAAAAGGATGGATCGATTTTTTTGCCCTCTTCGAGCTGTTTTTTAAATGTTTCACATGCTTTTTGAATCAAATCGTCAAAATCGCAGACGTTGGCTTGGTCAAGTTTTTCTTGATAATATAAAAAGGCCTGTTTGAAAGCATCGTCTGTTGGTTCTTGTAGCTGGTTTTTTAGCAGCGAAATTTGGCGAACAAAGGCCTGTGGCTTGAGAGAACAATCGGTTGCCGCAAGGGCTTCTTTTGCAAGCTGAAAAGCCTGCGTTTTGGTCAAAACCTTGAGATCGGGCTGCGTTTTGAGCAGCTTTTTCAAACAGAGTTGATGAAAGGTTGCAATATTGACCTTGTCAGCTATTTTTTTGTTCAATTTTTTTTGCAGTCTTTGTTTCATCTCAATTGCCGCCTTTTGTGTAAAGGTGACGGCGGTGATTTGAGAGGGTTTCACCCCTTTTGTTTGAATCAAATAGACAATTCGGCCAATCAATGTCTTTGTTTTGCCGGTTCCGGGGCCTGCAATAACGGCAATCACAGGCTCGTCCGCCTCAATTGCACAGCATTGTTGTTCATTAAATTCGTCGATCGTTTTGGGGGAATCCTGCATCGATTGCTCTGTTTGATTGAACACAGGGGAATTGGCTGCGTGCGTGGCTTTTTTTGCGGCGGGAGAAAATAGGCGCAGCTGCCCTTTGAGGTTGGACAGTTCCTCTTGGGTGTAAAGCTCAATTTTGCCATATAATCCGTCATAGCCGGGAATGCGGATGACTTCACCATCGCGCATTCGTCTGATTCCCTCTGAAAGCGCTTCTCCGCCGGCAATTGCAATATCTGATAAAGAGGCCTCTCGCAGAATGAAAAATTCAGATCCAAGAGATGAAAGAAGCGACTGATATTCCAGCATGCCCCGTTTGCTTGCCGCGCCATAACCTCCACAGGCGGCGATAACTTCAGGAAGCGGGATGAGATTCTCATAAAGGTCAGGGCAAGGAGATTCGCTGTTTTGCGCAGCGAGTTGATAAATGCGGTTGGACACACCGATGGTTAACTTTTTTCCGCAAACGGGGCAGATTCCATTCAGGCGCGCGGTTTGTTGAGGAGAAAAAACCTGTTTGCAATTTCTGTGGCCGTCAAAGTGATATTTCCCCTCCTCCGGAAAGAATTCAATCGTGCCCACAAGCCCACCGTTTTTTCCCTCTTTTAGAGCCTTGGCAAGACCGTCGTAGCTCAGAGAACAATCCAAAATTGTGGCTTCTCGTCCTAGCTTTTGAGGTGAATGTGCATCTGAATTTGAAATTAGATGATAGCTGTCCAATGCGCGAACGGTTCGATTCATTGCCGGGTCTGAGGAAAGCCCCGTTTCCAATGAATGAATATATGGCGTTAAATCAGCAAAACATTCTTCTATGGTGTTAAAACCGGAATAGGCGCCAAAGAGGGAAAAATGGGGTGTCCAGATGTGAGCCGGAACGAAGATAGCGTCTTCGCATGTTTCAAGTGTGATTTCGAGCAAGTCTCGACTGTCCAGCCCGAGAATAGGACGTCCATCAGAGTGGATGTTGCCAATTGCGACCAAGCGCCTTGATAGCTCTTGAGCATATTCTAAAGAGGGCAGAAGAATAAGATTGTGCACCTTTCTTGTTTTGCCGCCTCGCTTGTAGATGCAGCTGATTTCCCCGGAAATGACAAAATGGGTTTGTGTGTGATTTGTGGGCGCAAACTCGTCAACAACATATTCTTTTTTGAGCGTATATAGTCCGTTGCCTGTTGGAATTAGTTTTTGACGGAGTTCTTCCTGCCATGCCGGATGGGTCATATCGCCCGTTCCAATGAGAGAAATCCCTTTTCTTCTAGCCCATAGGTCGAGATATTCGGGTTCACAGGTTTTGCTGGTGGCTCTTGCATATTTTGAATGAATGTGCAAATCTGCAAGCATAATGTCCTCCTTTTGCACAGCGTGATTTATTTAAAAAATGTTTAAAAAGCAAATTTAGTCTACAATGAACAGGTGATGGATTGTTGTTTTGTTCTTTAAAAATCAAAAAAATCCGCAAGCTTTTCACTTACGGAAATGGCACCCCCAACAGGACTCGAACCTGTATCTAAATCTTAGGAGGATCTTATTCTATCCCTTGAACTATAGGGGCGTTTGAATGCAATTAAAATAGTTTTTACAAAGTGCACAAAGATGCAACATATAATGAAACATTGCCATGATTACACCAAGCGTTTCGGTGAAAGCAATGATCTTATTTATTATTATAATCAATTTTAGAAAAAATTGCAATCTTTTTTAGAATTATCTTAAACAATATAATCATGGGAGTGAAGTTTGGTTTGCAGATAGGAAGTCATAGCTTTCGTTAATGTGGTTTGCGCCGGCATGACGTCAAACCCAATGATGCAGGCAAGGGAGCAGCTTCTTGCTTAAAATTAAAACTTTTTATTGTGTGATTTTAGTTCTATCCGACGTTATTCAGACCATTGTTCGGTCATAGTAAAATCGTTGCAATGCATTCCAACCGCCTCCGTCTTGTGCAGTCAGGCGTTTGTCTGCCTATGATTTTTGATTTAAAATTTTTGTCGCATATTCTATTGATTTGTGACAATATTTGTGATAAAATTTTTACTGCAATCTACTGAAAGCAGGATATAAAACAAAGTGGCATATTTTTATTTTGACAATGCAGCGACCACCCAATTAGATGAACAAGTGTTTCACACTATGCTGCCCTTTTTGCGGGAACATTACGGAAACCCCTCTTCCATTCATCAACTGGGTCAAGAGAGCAAGAGGGCGATAGAGACGGCAAGGGAGAAAGTAGCCTCTATTTTGCATTGCGCTTCTGACGAAATTTATTTTACCTCTGGCGGAAGCGAAAGCGATAACATGGCAATTAAGGGAATTGCACATCGCAATCAAAACAGAGGCAATCATATCATCACTTCTAAAGTGGAGCATCCTGCTGTTTTAGAAACTTGCAGGCAATTAGAAAAAGAAGGATTTGACGTTTCTTATATTGAAGTTGACTCTTTGGGAAGATTTGATTTGGAACAGTTAAGGCGTTTACTTTGTGAGCGTACGATACTCATAACGCTTATCTTTGCCAACCATGAAGTTGGTACCATAGAGCCGATTCAAGAGGTGGGAGAGATAGCGAGAGCGCATCATGTTTGTTTTCACACCGACGCCGTTCAGGCCATGGGGCATATTGCCGTGGATGTCAATAAACTTCATATTGATGCCCTCTCCTTATCCGCCCATAAATTCTATGGGCCTAAAGGGGTAGGCGCTGTGTATATCAAAAAAGATATTGCTTTTGATAGACATATAGACGGGGGACATCAGGAACGAAACAAGAGGGCCGGAACGGAAAATGTTGCCGGAATTGTTGGTTTGGCAAAAGCCCTTGAATTGGCACACAGTGGTTTAGAGGAGAAGAACCAAAGGGTGAGCAAGCTGCGTGATTATTTTGAAGACGCACTTTGTAAGAGGGTGGAGTTGATTAAAATAAACGGGGATGTCAACAACAGGATTCCCGGTTTTAGTCATTTTACAATAGATGGTGTTCGAAAAGACAGTCTGTTATTAAATTTGGATTTATTAAAGATATGCGCCTCCGGTGGAAGCGCCTGCACATCAGGCTCTCTCACGCCCTCCCATGTGCTGCAAGCGATGGGTTTTTCTAAAGAAGAGGAACGTTCCTCTTTGCGAATTTCAATGGGCAAAAACAACACAAAGCAAGAGGTTGATTATCTGCTGGTTCATTTAGAACAAATCATAAAACGACTGCGAAATATTTAGAAACACAGAGAAAGAGTATACAGTTTAGATTTAATAATAAGGAAATGCAATGAATAAACGGGTTTTATTAGGCATGAGCGGTGGAGTAGACAGCTCTGTGGCCGCGATTCTTCTGCAAGAGCAGGGATATGAGGTTATTGGAATTACAATGAAGCTCTGGGAGGATAAAAACAAAGAGATACAGAGCGGTTGTTGCAGTGCTGATGCAGCTTTAGACGCCAAAAAGGTATGTGGTTTTTTAAATATACCACATTACACACTGGATTTTCAGGATGAATTTCAACAATTTGTAATACAGGATTTCATCTGTCAATATCAGTGTTGCAGGACACCTAATCCATGTATTGAGTGCAATAAATATTTAAAATTTGGCGTTATGTATCGTAAAGCGCAGGAAATAGGCTGTGATTATATTGCAACAGGGCATTATGCAAAGACGTTTTACCATGAAGGATATCAACAATGGGTGCTTGCAAAATCCAATGCTGTGCAAAAAGATCAAAGCTATGTGCTTTATCCCATTCCCAGAGAGTTGTTAGACAAGGTTCTCTTTCCGTTAGGAGATTTTGCGGATAAAAAGCAGGTGCGAAAGCTTGCACAACAAAAAGGCTTGCAGGTTTCTCATAAGCCGGACAGTGAGGACATTTGCTTTATTCCTGATGGAAACTATAAGGCTTTTTTGGAGGAACATGGAGCGGTTTATCCGCAAGACGGCAATATTGTTAAAAGAGATGGCACAATTTTAGGAAAACATCATGGGTTATATCGCTACACGATAGGGCAGCGGAGAGGATTGGGCATAGCTTATTCAGAGAGGCTCTTTGTGGTGGGTTTTCGTCCTCAAACGAATGAACTAATCGTAGGAACCAAAGAGGATGTTTATGAAAAAGAATTGTATGCACACGACATTCACTGGTTGCTTGATGATCAAATAAAAGAACCAAAAAGGGTGAGAGCAAAGATACGGTATTCATTTCAAGAAGCGGATGCGATTCTGTATCCTTTGGAGAATGGCAAAATGCATTTGGTGTTTGAACAGCCGCAAAAGGCAGTTACACCCGGGCAATCGGTTGTTTTTTATGATGGAGATATTATTTTAGGCGGAGGGAAAATCCTTTAGCGTGCACACATGGAATTTAAACCGTTTTACTGTTAAAAGTTTAAAGATTGAGTCTGCAATGAAAAACGTCATCAGATATTGGTATTTAATAACATCAAAAGATCGCAGTTGAAATTAATTTGACTACGGTCTTTTTTTGATAGCAGTGAGGGGTGAACACACAGCCTTTTTCTTGGAGTGAGGATGCTCCATCAAACCGCGCTGTCAAGACAAAAGCAAGTCACCGGGAAATTCATCGCGTGCGGATGTGTATAACAATTAGTGTTAGAAAAAATTTTTAATCTTTTTTCAGAATTATCTTGACATTTTTTTTTAGTATAGTATAATATATAAAGTCAGAACATTTCGGGGCGTAGCTCAGTTTGGTAGAGTGCTTGGTTTGGGACCAAGATGCCGCAGGTTCAAGTCCTGTCGCCCCGACCAAAATATATTTATTTGTATTTATTGTAAAATCTGCTAAGGAGAAAGATAAATACAAAAGATAGTTTATATCAGAAACAGTCGAGATTATTCTGAGAAAAATGATATTAATGAGAATAAGTACCTTGTTCGTATTAATAAATTATTAGAAGAAGGCCGGGTAGTTTCACAGATGAACCCGTATACTGTGGATGTTGATCCGAAGCTTGAAAATTATCTTCATAAAGAAACTTTTGTTTCATTTGTCATTCTTGAAAAATCTGAAGAAAAGTAACTAAAAGAATTGCTAAATTGCACATGCAGCAGTTTGCGATTTTTTTATTTTATCGCTATTTATATTAGTCAAGAGCCTCAATGCGCAAGTCGCATGTGAGGCTTTTATCATCTATAACACTAATCTCACACATTGTTGCTGTATATTCTTAATAGTATACGTCTCAACTGCGCTGGGCGGTAAATCGCGTTTGAAGCTTATTTGTCGTCTATCATCTTTATGCCTCACGCTTTCTGTCTCCGGATTTTTATGCAAAGAATTGGAATGCTTTTTGGGATTCTTTAAGTGCAGATTGTGATGTACAATTCATAACGATTGTCAGCACCACAGCAGTTGCAGAGGAACTAGAACCTGAAATAGAGATAATGAAAAAACTTTTAGAAGACAACAAATTGGATTAGGCAGATAGCGGATATCTATTTGACTATGCAATTATCAATTGATGATGATAAGCTTCAGGCAGGGTTTAGGAAGCATGAGGTGAATTTTTTTGAAAAAGCTCGGTGGCGTTTTGATTTAAACAGGAGACACAACAGCTCTTAACTTTTCGATTGCATAAACGAGGAATCCAACATGCTTATCACAAGATGCCTGGTTTATGCAATTGAAAAAACAAACAAGCCGTGCAAAAGCACGGCTCTTTTAATGAACGCAATCAGGATTATTTTGCATCTGTTTAGCGGCGATTGTTCTCTGCATAAATAAAGCAAAGAGCAGTCATTGGCAGACGCTTAGTTAAACAAAACTTTACTGTTTTTCAAACATATCTTTGCCAACGCCGCAGATAGGGCAGACATAATCGTCCGGCTCTTTTGTGAGGTCACCTTCATGCACATAACCGCACACAGTGCAAACATAAGAAACCTTTTCTTCCATTTTTTCTTCCTCCTGTCTTTCTTGATTTGTTGTATTAGGCATTTTCTTTTATATAAGTAGGGGCGCCCTTGGGCGCTTTTCCCTTTACAACCTCACGATAGTAACGATAGGTCATCGGCGGCACATTTTCCACATTTTCAGCCTCCATCACGCGGCCTAAAACGACCATATGCGTGTTGCTCATATGCATTGAAACCACTTCGCAGGTTGCAAAACAGCAGATGTGGCTGTCAATCACAGGGAGTGCATCCACCCAGTGAAAATCAATGTCAGCAAATTTATCTTTATTCCGCCCGGAAAAGAATCCTAACTTTCCAATGACGCCGGGGTCGGTTTTTTCTGACAAAACGCTCACGCTGAAAAAGCCTGTTTTCCGAATCACATCATAGGTGTGAGTGTTTAAATTGATGCTTGTGGCAATAATAGGAGTTACGTTTGTAATTTGCATGACGGTGTTAACAATGCAGCCGGCGGCCTTGCCTTTATTATTTGCCCCCAACGCATAAAGTCCGTAGCTTAAATTTTGCAACACGCTGTTAATCTGCTCGTCCATTTCATTCACCCTTTCTAAACATATCTTTAAGTTGAAGTCATTATAACCTTAATTTGGCAGCTTGTCAAGAAGCGCATTTGAAATTTTTAATGATAACGTTTTAAAAACATATACTGGAAATTTATTTGCATATGCGGTATAATATCCATTAAGTGAATATTATATTGATTTAAACGGCTGTCTTATGGTCGTAGTATAAATATTTCATAAATGTAAAAACATAAATTTATGATTCGATGAGCGAGCATGTGGCAGAGTTTCTGCTTTGTTTTGAAAGGGCGAATCATTCGCCATAATGCTTGTGTTTGGGTCTTAAAATCCTGAATTGTTTGAATCTTGCGTTGTTAATCTATTAAAGGACGAGGAGTTGTATGAATTTTTTTAAAGAAAACCGTTATTTTAAATGGGGCTTCACTCTGTTTTGTACATTTGCCGCTTGCATCATTTGCTTTAATCTTTTTTTCTCTTTTAATCTTTTGTCGGAATTAGAATTGTTTGTTGGCGTTCTTATGCCATTTATTATAGGCTTTGCGCTAGCTTATATTCTTAGTCCGATTGCAAATTTTTTTGAAAAAAAGTGTTTTCTCCCCTTTTTTTCTCGCTGTAAAAAAAAGAAAGAGAGGCTCTGCAAGGGGTTATCTGTTCTGACAGCAATTTTAATTGCCATTTTGGTGATTGTGTTTTTGCTGACGCTGCTCATTCCCCAACTCATTATTAGCATTGTGGGCGTAGTGGAGAAGATTCCCGGCTACATTGCAAGTGTGAGCGATGAACTTGCGCGCATTTTTCATGATAACCCTGACTTCCAGATGATTTTAGATAAAGCTATGGAGGAGATTTTTAACAATGCGCAGCAGTGGGTGAGCTCAGTGGTTGCCGCCTTGCCTGCTATGCTCGATACGCTTACCAGCGGTGTGATGGGCATTATTGAATTTTTCAAGAATTTTATTCTGGGAATCATCATTTCTTTTTATGTATTATATAGCCGCGAAAGGTTTATTGCACAAGCAAAAAAACTGCTTTTTGCCTTTACACCCGAAAATTTTTCAAAGAAATTTATTCGCCTGTTGGGAGAAACGCACATTGTGTTTGGCGGTTATTTTACAGGCATTATCATTGATTCGACTTTGGTTGGTATCATTTGTTTTATTGGCGTCACCCTCATGGGAATGCCTTATACGCTTTTGATTTCATGCTTGGTTGGTTTTTTCAACGTGATTCCGTTTTTGGGGCCGTTTTTGGGAGGCGTCCCCTCTGCGCTGCTCATTTTGCTTGAGACGCCTGAGAAAACCATTTGGTTTATCATTTTTATGGTGGTGTTGCAGCAATTCGACGGCAATATTATGAACCCAAAAATTTTGGGTGGCACCACAGGTTTGCCCACCTTTTGGGTGCTCTTTTCCATTCTTTTAGGGGGCGGATTGTTTGGCTTTTTAGGAATGGTTTTGGCCGTGCCGGTTTTTTCGGTTCTCTACACAGTCATGGCGCGGGGCGTGAATGCAAGACTTTTGAAAAAAAATCTTTCTGTGAAAACCACAGACTATTTATATGTGCAGACGATGGACAAAAAGACGCAAAAAACAAAGCGAAAGAAAAGATGAAAACGCAAATATAAACGAAAAGGCGCTGTGATTCCCTTTATTTCATAGGGATTTGCAGCGCCTTTTGGTTGTGTGGCAAAAGCATTGGTTGCTCATGTTGCAAATGACGTTAAGGGTAGAGTTGTGCATTTGCGTTTTTTATTTAACTAAGAAAAGACATAAAACGATAGCAGTTTCATCAATTCACTCGTTTTTTGCGAAATTTGGTCACAGTTGAGGGCTTTTTGATAGACTGCTGCAATTTCTTTTTGCACTTTTGCGGCGTCGTTGAGAGAGAGAATGGCTTCATTTAGCAGTGAAGCAGCTGCTTTGCGGTTGATGGAAAGGCGTTGTTTGTGTGCTCTTAGTCCGTTTGCGTCAGTGAAACGGTTAAAGTGAATGTTGCGATGGGGGATGAAGTTTAGATGATTATGCCGATGAACAGTGACAAAACCAATCCCGATTTCAGGAAACAGGAGATGATCGAGTTTTTCGAATGGACACAGAGGACAATAGCAGCTATAAAATGTTTGACCTGTCGCCTGCGCATGGGAACGAATCGAGCTAAGAAGCAGTCTTTGTGCACAGCCATATTCATCATGAATTGCATAGATTTTGGGGCATAGCTTTTGCACTGTTTCAAAGAGTGTTATGACGCCGTCAGGGGTGACGGCGCTTAAAAAGCGTTTTTTCTCCGGCGCATGGTTTTCGGTTTTATGTAATTCCTTGAGGCAAATTCTCTTTGCATAACGTGCTATTTTATCCGTATCCGTATAGGGTAAAAGCATTGAGCAGCTATCCTGCAAAAGGGAAGACACACCTTGCAAAAAACCATAGCATCGTTTAAAGAGTTGCATTTGTGATGCATAGAGGGAGAGAAGCCGTTCTTTTTCAAAGAGTATTTCTTTTTTGTCCACACAGTCATATAACAAGAACTCATTTTCATATGCTAAAGGAAAGCGCACAGTGGGAGAATGTGGAAAAAATGACTGCAAGAGCGTGAGCATTTTATGCGTGAAACAAATGCCGTCGAGCTTTTTAGGAAACAACGCGCAGCGATATTGCTCCACATACCCGTTTATCTCCAATCGCTCAACGGCAGTTTGAATCAGACGGGAACACCCTAAACCCGGCGCGCTCTTTAAGAGCACACTTTGATAAGGCGGTTGCGAGAGTCTGTCAAATAGAGATATAAAACCTTTGGCTGAATGGGTTCCGAGAAAGAAATCAATTTTTTGTTCATCCGTCATACCATACCCCTCCGTACAATACTATTCTTACGACATTTTATGAACAAAGGAGAAAAAAGGTTCTATCAGACAATGCTTGATAATATGCCGTCTTTAGGTGTATTGATGTTTACCAAGCTGCCCTTGTAGCCACTATGCGTTTTATACCTTGACCTGATTGTCGAATTATACTATAATAGAGAAAAAGAATATGATTTAAGGAAGAAGGAAGAAGAATGGCGGATAAATTTTTGATAGAAACGTCAGCAAGGCATGTTCATGTCACTAGGGAGGTGCTTGACGTGCTGTTTGGCCGGGGTGCAAAGCTGACCAATAAGAAAGACCTGTCTCAACCGGGGCAGTTTGCTTCAAATGAACGAATCGACATTGTGGGCCCTAAAAGTACACTTAAAAATGTGTCTATTTTAGGACCGGAGCGCTCAGAGGTGCAGGTGGAGCTTTCGGCAACTGACGCAAGAGCCATTGGCATTGCAGCCCCTGTGCGTTTATCGGGAGATGTTGCCGGTTCGCCGGGGTGCAAGTTGGTGGGGCCTGCCGGTGAAGTGGAGATTGAACAGGGCGTCATTATTGCCAAACGACACATTCATGCAACTAAAGAGGACGCGTCTCGTTTGGGTGTGCAGGATAAAGATACGGTTTGGGTTAAAGTTGACACCCAAGGCCGTTCTCTTGTGTTTGGTGATGTTGTGGTGAGAGTGTCGGATTCATATGTGCTTGCTATGCATATTGACACGGACGAATCAAACGCCGCCGGCTGCGCGGGCAAGGTTGAGGGTGAGATTATTAAAATCTCCTAGTTTTATTTTAATCTTGCAACTTGTGTTTTTATTTGGTATAATAACTTCACAGTTAGATGCAAAACTGATTTGGCATATGCTTGTAAATAGCATATACTACGGTTTTGCTGTCGATTATGTGAAAAAAATAGAGCCTAGAAAATCTTTCAGGGAGGGATTTTGTTTATGCCCGTAAAGAAAAAAATGGATTTTTTTACCTATAAAAATAGACCTCTTGTCCGAAAGGGCAATACGATTTATTATGGAAACATGTCAGATGAATATGTTACCATGTTGACTGTTGTCACAACCAAGTCTTTTAAAGATGTTTCCCTGTCTGACAAGATTTTAGTGCAGCTTATCTCTACGGATCCCACAATGCCTCCGCAGGATATGGTTGAAAAGCGTTCGGAGAGAACCGGATTGTTTCAGGCATTGGACGTTGCTGACGTTTGGTTGAGCCGCAAAGAGAGGGAAGAATAGCTTTTTATGGCGTCGTTCGCTTGTTTCGAGGAATATAAGCGGACGGCGTCTTTATAGCACCTGTGTCAAACAGATGCATAGATTTTTAGAAAATTCTATTCATAAGATAGACATTTTTGCAAGAAAAGAGAAAAAAGAGTGAACAAAATGGAGGACGATTGTTATGGCAAATTTTATTGACGAGCATTCCAGAACGTTTAGCGAGTATCTTCTCATTCCTGGCTATTCTTCTTGTGAGTGCCGTCCTGAAAACGTTAGCTTAAAAACACCGATTGCAAAGTTCAAAAAGGGAGAAGAACCTCCTTTATCGCTCCAAATTCCGTTAACGTCGGCAATTATGCAGTCTGTTTCCGGCGCAGAGATGGGAATTGCCCTGGCGCGGGAGGGAGGCATTTCGTTCATTTATGCGGCGCAGAGTGCGCAGAGTCAGGCGCAGATGGTTTCAGAAGTCAAGAGCCATAAGGCGGGGTTTGTTGATAGTGATTCTAACATTACGCCGGAGCACACGCTGCGTGATGTGATTGCTCTAAAGCAAAAAACAGGGCATTCAACCATGCCTGTGACGGATGACGGAACGGCGCGGGGCAAGCTGCTCGGTGTGGTTACGGGGAGGGACTATCGAATTTCTCGTATGTCTCCTGACACAAAGGTGAAAGATTTTATGACACCTTTTGATAAGCTTATTTACGGCGAAAAGGGAATTACGCTTTCCGAAGCAAACGACATTATTTGGGATCACAAACTCAATGCGCTGCCGATTATTGATAAAGATCGCCGCCTGCTTTATCTTGTGTTTCGTAAAGACTATGATTCTCATAAGGAAAATCCAAATGAGTTGCTCGATGCTTCCAAGCGCTATGTGGTTGGCGCGGGAATTAATACGCGGGACTATGAGGAGAGGGTTCCGGCTTTGGTGGAGGCAGGAGCGGATATTCTCTGCATTGATTCATCAGAGGGTTTTAGCGAGTGGCAGAGTCGCACCATTTCTTATATCAGAAAGCAATATGGCGACGCCGTAAAGGTGGGTGCCGGGAATGTTGTTGACAAAGACGGTTTTCGCTTTCTTGCCGAGGCAGGCGCTGATTTTGTTAAGGTTGGCATAGGCGGCGGTTCCATCTGCATCACCCGTGAAACAAAGGGGATTGGCAGAGGGCAAGCTTCCGCTGTGATTGAGGTGGCGCGTGCGCGTGACGAATATTATCAAGAGACGGGTGTATATATCCCTATTTGTTCAGACGGCGGCATTGTTTATGACTATCATATTACGCTTGCACTCGCAATGGGTGCAGATTTTGTGATGCTGGGGCGTTATTTTGCGAGATTTGACGAAAGCCCTACAAACAGGGTGAACATTAATGGAAACTACATGAAAGAGTATTGGGGTGAGGGCTCGAACCGTGCGCGCAACTGGCAGCGTTATGATCTTGGCGGGAGCGGGAAGCTTTCGTTTGAAGAAGGTGTAGATTCTTATGTGCCTTATGCCGGGAGTCTGAAAGATAATGTCACTGTGACGATGAAAAAGGTGAAATCCACCATGTGTAATTGCGGCGCTTTGACCATTCCGCAGTTGCAGGAAAAAGCAAAGCTGACCGTGGTTTCAGCAACCAGTATTGTTGAGGGCGGCGCACATGATGTGCTTCTCAAAGACAATGGGCGTGCTCAAGGTGATTGATGAAAGAAAAGTTTTATAATTAACAGAATCAATTTTATAATGCAGTAAGATTTTCTGGGGCTTCTTGCCTTTAAAAGCGTTGCAATTTGGCGATGAGAGGAATATTTCCCCGTTACCATACGAGTTTTTACGGAATTCCCATCCTAAGGATTGTATGGAGGTTGTAGAGTATGAAAATTTGTAAGAATTTTTTGGCCTGCCTATTATTATTGATATTGCTAACAGGTTGTTCTATGGGAAATGCGGTGTCAGATGGCATCAATGCAAATGAGGCTGAAACGTCTGAACAAGATGGTGGCGGAGGGGATTCTGCTTCATCAAAAAAAGAATTAGAAGATATGCTAGACAGTATGACTTTACGCGAAAAGGTTGGACAACTTTTTGTTGTGCGGCCGGATGCTTTGGATTTCACCAAGACACAGGAGCAAATCAATGATTCTGATGAGGCCGGCGCTACAACGCTTACGCCGGAAATGGCAGAAATGATGAAAAACTATCCGGTTGGCGGTATTGTGATGTTTGGAAAGAATCTCGAATCACCGGAACAAATCACTGCTTTTAATCAAGATTTGCAGCAGGCAAGTGATATTCCCTTGCTGATTGCTGTTGATGAAGAAGGCGGAAGAGTTGCTAGATTGGCGAATCATGAGGGATTTGATTTGCCTAAATACGAAAGTGCAGCTGCTGTTGGCGCAAGTGGAAAGTATGATGATGGTTTTGCAATGGGGAATACAATTGGCGCATACTTGCACAACTATGGTTTTAATATGGACTTTGCGCCGGTTGCAGATGTCAATACCAACCCGAACAATCCGGTTATTGGAGAGAGGGCGTTTTCATCTGACGCTTCTGTTGCCGCATTGATGGCGGGTGCTATGGCAGATGGTTTGCATGCGCAGGGAATTACTCCTGTTTTTAAGCATTTTCCCGGGCATGGAGACACAGCAGAGGATAGCCATCAAGGGATTGCTATTAGTTATAAAACCAAAGAGGAGTTGCGTGCGTGTGAGTGGCTTCCATTTGAGGAGGCTGACGGGAATGACTGCATTATGGTAGGCCACATCGCGTTGCCGAACGTATGCAATAATCTTACGCCGGCAACCCTTTCACATGAGATTGTCCATGATATTCTCAAAGAATCACTGGGATTTGACGGGCTTGTTATCACAGATTCGCTTTCCATGGACGCCATTACCAAAGAATATAGCCCTGGCGATGCTGCCATCGGCGCATTGCAAGCAGGGTGCGATTTATTATTGATGCCAAATGGTCTGCAAGAGGCGTTTGACGCCGTGGTTGAAGCGGTTGAACAGGGTGTTATCAGCGAGCCGCAACTGGACGAAACGGTGCTACGAATTCTTACGTTTAAGCAGGAACAGGGCTTGTTTAATGAATAAAACAAAGAAAAACTTTCAGGAAAATAGAGCAGATTGCTTTTCATCTTTTTGTGTTTAAAAGTTTTTTATATGAGAAGATTTTTTTGAAAAAGCTTGTTTTAAAGGAATGTATGCCATTTTGATGCAAAAATTATATCAATTGTAATTTTGAGAAGTAATAAAATGGAGGAAAAATTTGAAAAATATTACCTTTTGTGTTGGTTATCTGCTTTACAATCATCTCATTCACTGGATGTACGACGGTAGAAAATTAAAATGTTATTGCAGATGGGTTGAGAGAAATTTCTGTAGACGGTGAGACTAATCTTGACGGAAACTTCTATTTGTCTTTTGTTTACAGTCGAGATTTGATTATGCTCGATGGCAAGGGGAACATTGTTTGGTCTAAACATGAAGAACAGCCCACTGCGGATGCTAAGACTGGATTTTGGGATTTTAAAAAGCATGAAGTGGATGGACAAACCTATTATAGCTATCATGACCAAACCGGAACTTACGACGATTATGGTTTGCCGGGTTATGCGCCCGGAGAACGAGTGATTCTGGATGAAAACTTTCATGAAATTAATCGCATTACCTTTGAGGAATCTGATGTTACCGAAAAAGGAGCACCGGTGGATGGTCATGATTTTTTGATGATTTCTCCTACACACTATATTCTTTCAGGATATATAAAGGACACTGTATATAATAATCCGGCTTATCCAGATGGCTCGAGCGTTGTCTATTCTTATTTACAGGAAGTGGATAACGGAGAAGTTGTATGGGAATTCAAAAGCATAGATCATCCGGAGTTGTATTCTCTAACTGTACAGGACGCGGATCCTAATGCCAACGATTTTGCGAATGAAAAGACGGACACACCGGATTATATGCACTTTAATTCCATGCAATTAGATCAAGACGGGAATTTGATTTGTTCTTTTCGGCATCTCAATACCATTCTTTGTCTAGATAGGACAAGTAATCAAATACTATGGAAGTTGTCGGGAAATGGCGATGAATTTGGGCTTACAGATTATCAAAAAACTTCAGGGCAACATTATGTAACGGTTGACAATGATTATATCACTGCTTTTGATAATGGCAACAAAAATCAGTCCAGTCGTATTGTTTCTTATCAGCTTGATACTGAAAACAAGAAATTAAAGTCGTTTAAAGAGTATGCATTAGGGGATAAGTTTTCCATGGCTTGCGGCTCTGCTCAACATATTACTGATGAGATATATGTTATAGGATGGGGAATGCCCACCAAGGATTCACAGTGTATGACGGTTTATGATTTTTCCAAAGGGGAGGAACTTATGACTGTTAGTTTAAAAGACGAGCCGTATGTAACTTATCGATGTGTGTATTATGAATAAACACAGATGCCCATTTGCCTGAGTCATCTCTTTCAAATAAAATCAATTAATAGCAGCCACATCTATTTATTATAGAAATATCTTTTGCAATCAAAAATAGTTGCAAAAAAGCCCTCCGGATTATACCGGAGGGCTTTTTTTATTTTAAATATTAGTCAACGCTGTTCATATGCTCGATGAGCATCAAAACTTTGTTTGAATAACCCCACTCGTTGTCATACCATGCGATGAGTTTGACAAAGTTGTCATTCAAAGCAATTCCGGCAGTTGCGTCAAAGATAGAGGTTCTCGGATCGGTTAAGAAGTCAGAAGAAACAACAGCGTCCTCTGTGTAACCCAAGATGTTTTTCATACAGCCCTCAGAAGCATCCTTGACTGCCTTGCAGATCTCTTCATAGGTTGCAGCCTTTTGGAGACGGCAGGTTAAGTCTACAACGGAAACGTCCAGCGTAGGAACACGCATAGACATACCTGTTAATTTTCCGTTGAGCTCAGGAATGACCTTTCCAACAGCTTTTGCAGCGCCAGTTGAGGAGGGAATGATGTTGCCGGCTGCAGCACGGCCGCCTCTCCAATCTTTTTTAGAAGGGCCGTCCACTGTTTTTTGTGTAGCAGTGGTGGAATGAACAGTTGTCATTAAGCCTTCCACAATGCCAAAATTGTCATGAATGACTTTGGTCAAAGGCGCCAAGCAGTTGGTTGTGCAAGAAGCGTTTGAAACAACGTTCATTGATTTTTCATATTTATCATGATTAACGCCCATAACGAACATTGGAGCGTCTTTTGAAGGCGCAGAGATGATGACTTTTTTTGCACCGCCTTTAAAGTGCGCAGAAGCTTTCTCTGTTGTGGTGAACACGCCGGTTGACTCAACAACATATTCAGCGCCGCAGTCACTCCAAGGAATTTCCTCCGGGTTCATGCAAGAAAACACGCTAATCTCTTTGCCGTTTGCCACGAGCTTGCCGTTTTTCTCAGAAATTTCACCGTCGAAGTGACCGTGCATCGTGTCATATTTTGTCATATAGACCATATAATCAACACTGATGAATGGGTCGTTGATACCCATAATTTCAAATTTTTCAGGTTGAGCAACAGCGGCGCGGAACACAAGTCTTCCAATGCGGCCAAATCCATTAATTCCAATTTTAATAGCCATTTTTTAAAACCTCCAAAATATTTTTATAATAATATCATAACCTATATTGGGCAAAGATACAAGAGTTTTTTATAAAGATATTTCCGGAAATTTGAATATAACTTAAAAATTTATTTTTTAATAACTTTCCACAGCGAGCTTAAAAACCAAAAAAAACACAGAAAATAACAAAATGGGACGAAAAAATATAAATTTTGACATAAATTATCTTTACAGATAGTTGTAGATAATATATAATATAAAAGAATAAATTGGAAATGAATCCAATAAAAAAACAAATTATAACAAAAAACTGTACCTTTGGTTTTTAATGTGTTACTGCAATCGATTCATTAGATTTTTTTGCGCTGTATGAAAAGGATTTATTGTTTAAAAAGACGAAATTTATAAAATTAATAAACTGTTTTATTTATTATAAAAAAAGGAGATATGTCATGACATTTGCTAAAGATCAAGCATTTGCCTATGCAAAGGGGTTTTATGAGAATCTTCCTACCTGCGTTTTTCTTTGTGATAGGGATTTTCAAGTGTTGTGGAGGAACAAAGCTGCCTGTAAAATTGACGAAAAAACGGTGACGGGATTTATGACCTATTTTGAGTCTGAGCAGAGAAAAGAAGCTTTGCAGGAAATTCAAAGAAGAGGAGAGCTTAAACTGGTTAGCCTGTTTGGCGAGCATGAATATGCGTTATGCTTTCGCTTGTTTGGCGATGATGGTGTGGTTTTAGAAGCGGAATTGCAAAGGCGTTCTTATTTGGAAACTTTTATGGACGACGAGGGAAGCGTTATGCAGATTTTTACAAAGGTTCTTCGTCCTACAGTTGGTCATATGTTTAACCTGCTTTCTGTTTTGAAGACGGATTTGGAGGTACAAGAGTATTATGAAGATGTTGAATATATGGAGATGTTAGGAGAAAATTGCTACTTTATTCTTCGTTTTATGCAAAACTACAGTGATTATCGGCGTTTGATTAGGGGCGAGTGCAAAGAGGAGTATATCAACGTCAGAGAGGAGCTGTTTCAGCTTTTCACAACTGTTCAGGCGCACTCTTTTTCGCTTCAACCGCGTTTTTCTTTCAGTTTGCCGGAGCACGACATTTTAACCTGTATTCCTGTGGAGGAGCTAAACGTTGCGCTGCTGCATTTGATATCAAATGCTTTTAAATATACAAGTCCTGACAATGAAATTTCCGTTAAAGTCAACTGCACGGAAAAGAGCTTGATGATTCAGGTGGTAGATCAAGGGGTTGGCATTCCGCAGCAGAATTTAAAAAGCATCTTTGCACCGTTTTATTCTTATAATCCAAACACCAACCGTGAAGAGGGCGCCGGAATTGGACTTGCCTATGTTCGTCGTTTTGTTTCAAACATGCAGGGAAGTTGCATGGTGGCCAGTGAAGAAAATCGGGGAACACACATCGCCTTGTCGATTCCTCTCAAGAAAGGGGAGGGACAGGTGGCTGATTCCAGTCTTCGTTCGTCTCTGCCGCCTTATTATTTGAGCAATTTTTCTCCCGTTGTGATTTACTTGGCAGATGTTCTTTACAAGGCGTAGATGTGCGTCTATTTGCAAAGTGTGTAAAAATTATTTTTTTGATAGCTTTTTTTTTTACTTTCTGCGAATCCGTTTAAATGCTTCAAAAACAGTTGATTTTATTTGAAAAGAATAGTATGATTATCTGTAAAGACATTTTTATGTGGAGGAAAAAGCATGGCAGTGAAATATATCTTTGTAACCGGGGGCGTTGTTTCGGGGCTTGGAAAGGGTATCACGGCGGCCTCTATTGGCAGATTGCTCAAAAACAGAGGCTATCGTGTGACAATTCAAAAATTCGATCCCTATATTAATATTGATCCGGGAACAATGAGTCCTTATCAGCATGGCGAGGTGTTTGTCACCGATGACGGCGCTGAAACGGATTTAGATTTGGGGCATTATGAGCGTTTTATTGATGAAAATCTTTCGGCACACTCGAGCGTTACCACGGGTAAGGTTTATTGGAACGTTTTAAATAAAGAGCGTCGGGGAGACTATTTAGGCGGAACGGTTCAGGTCATCCCGCATATCACCGATGAAATTAAGAGAAGAATCTATCGTGTGGGAAAAAGTAGCGAAAGTGACATTGTCATCACAGAAATCGGAGGCACCATTGGTGATATTGAGAGTTTGCCCTATGTTGAGGCCATTCGTCAGGTTGCTGCCGAGGTGGGGCGAGAAAACGCAATTTATATTCACGTCACCCTTGTTCCAACAGTGCCGGGTTCTAACGAGCTTAAGTCAAAGCCAACACAGCATTCTGTCAAAGAGCTTCGTTCGCTTGGCATTCAGCCAAACATCATTGTTTGCCGCAGCGATCTTCCCATTCCGGATGATATGGTGAATAAGATAAGCCTTTTTTGCAATGTTCGCCCGCAGGATGTGATTCAGAACCTGACGGCGCCAACGCTCTATAGCGTGCCTATTATGCTGGAAGAACGGGGTTTGGCAAAGGCGGTTTGCCATCATCTGCAAATTGAGAATCGCATCCCGGATCACAGCAAATGGATCCAGATGCTTGAGAATGTCAATCAGGCAAACAAAAAGGTCGTAATCGGTATTGTGGGAAAATACGTTGAACTGCGTGATGCTTATCTTTCTGTTGCAGAGAGTTTATATCATGGAGGAATTCCTAATCACGCACAGGTAAAACTTCATTATATTCCATCAGAGAGTTTACACCATGACAATGCCGCAGAGCTGCTTGCAGAGTGTGACGGAATTGTGGTGCCCGGCGGCTTTGGCGACAGAGGTGTTGAGGGAAAAATTGAGGCGATTCGCTATTGTCGTGAAAATGATGTTCCCTTTTTTGGAATTTGCTTGGGTATGCAGATGGCGGCTGTTGAGTTTGCGAGGAACGTTTTGCATTTGCAGGGGGCGAATTCCGCTGAATTTGACGAAACAACGCAGCATCCTGTGATTGATATTATGGATGATCAGAAGGATATAACCGAAAAGGGCGGCACAATGCGTTTAGGGCTTTATCCTTGCAGATTAATAGAGGGCAGTCGTTGCCGCTCGCTTTATGGCGACGAAGTCATTTATGAAAGGCATCGCCATCGTTATGAATTTAATAATCATTATAGAACCATGTTTCAGGATGCGGGTGCATGTTTAGCAGGCATTTCTCCAAACGGAAAGCTTCTTGAAATTTTTGAAATTCCAAATCATCCATGGTTTGTGGGGGTTCAGTTTCATCCTGAATTTAAGTCGCGGCCCAACCGTCCTCATCCACTGTTTGTTGATTTTATTCGGGCGGCTTTGGAAAAGGATCAACAAAGAAAAGGCTAGACTTAAGAGAATAAATTGTGCTACAATAAGAATCATATAAACGATAAGGAGTGTTTGGTATGAAGAATGATTTGATGGTTTATTTCTGCAAGCATTGTAAAAATGTTGTTGTAAAATTGGTGGATAAGGGCGTTCCAATTGTCTGCTGTGGTGAAAAGATGGAGCCGCTTTCTCCGAATTCTGTGGATGCTGCAATCGAAAAACATCTTCCTTTGGTGAATCAGCAGAAAGATAAGGTTTATGTGTCGGTTGGGGAGATAACGCACCCAATGAGTGAGGAGCATAATATTAGTTTTATTGCATTGGTGCAAGGCAAGAATTTGCAGATTGCCTACTTGGAGCCGGACGGAGAACCGAAAGCTGTTTTTCATGCGGTTTCTGGCGAGCCGTTTTCGGTGTATTCCTACTGCAATCTGCATGGTCTTTGGAAAATTGATGGGTAAGCTTTGTGCCTTTTGTGACAAGTAACAGGATCCCGTAAGCTTTATGCGTTACGGGATTTTTTATTTAGATATCGATAAGGAGCAGTCCTTTTAATGAGTCTATTTTATTGCAGCTTGATTTTAGCGCATTTTTTCTTTACATCTATAAAATTTTGTGCTAAAATAGCTTCAAATTCCAAACGTTTTACGTTTGCATCGCCGCGCAGCGCCGGTGGGGCGCTGATAAGCGCCCGAATTTGAAGTGGAAGGTTCGTACATTTTTGATTTAACGTAGATTTTGATATAATGGTTTTCTGTGAGCAAATGCCTGTTGATGAACATACAGTCTGCAAAGCGTGACCTTAGATAGACGCCCATTTCAGTCAACGCACTGAATGCATTGGTGTTTCCATTCTAAAAAAACGTGCTCAAACCCTGCGGTGATGAAGTGTAGAAATAAAAATACCGATTGTATAAAAAACAAAAAATATACAATATGAAAACAATAAGAAATTCCTATATGTGCAATGATAAAGCTGTCCGGTATCTTATAGATGAAGCAATATATCAGCGCAGGCGGCAGTGCAGATCATTTTATGTTGGGTAGACATTATAATCCTGTTTCAACCGCTTTCTTTTGCCGGGTGTTTGTCTTTACATAGAAACAGAAAAATACGCATACTCTGATAATGGAGGTGCAGTATGCGTGTTTTTATTATAGGCAGAAAGCAAAAGCGATGGCTTGCCGTTTTTCTTGCATTAGGTGTTCTCATAGCATTTCTTCTTCCATGGACGGCTTCAGCACAAGAGCGTCTATTGCCCATTTACAATGTGCAGATGGAGGAGAAGAAAGCGGCAATCACCTTTGACCTAGCATGGGGGGACACTGATTTTGAAGAAATACTTTCCCTGTTGGAGGAAAATAATCTCAAAGCGACCTTTTTTGTAACGGGTGATTGGGCTAGCCGATATCCTGAACATGTACGTGAGCTGGCGGAAAAAGGGCATGATGTGCAGAACCATTCCGATCAACATCCGCACGTGGCGCAGCTTCCGGCAAACACTCTTTTAAAGGACACGGAAAGGTGCAGCGACGTCATAGAGCAGTTAACAGGCAAGCGGCCTTTGTTTTATCGTGCGCCCTATGGGGAATATAACAATCGTGTTTTAGAGACGTTGTCCGATTATCAGGTAATCCAATGGAATGTAGACAGCCGCGACTGGAAGCCGGATGCAACGGTTGATTCCATTTGCAAAAATGTGCTGGAGGGTCTTTGTCCCGGCTCTATTTTATTGTTCCATGTTGACTCGAAAGCGAAAAACACAGCCGCGGCTCTGCGCGAAATTCTTGACACGTTAAACGGTTCCTATCAATTTGTTTTGCTCGACGAGCTTTTGCCGGACGGCGCATATCATATTAACATGAACGGAACCCTCATTCCGGATTAGGGATAGGTTGCAGAGTAAATTTAAATGATTTCTGCAACGGCATCACACCAACAGGTCTTTTGCGGGAGATTCTTTAGTCGAGAATTTTCTCTGCATTTTGGACAATTATCAGAGAGTGCTATCTTTTGTGTTGATTGCTGCATAATAGCGTACAGACCGCATAAGGTATCATCAGAGATAGAGCAGTTTGGTTTGTTTACGCAGGAACTTATCCTGTATTCGCTGCAAGGTAAAATACGCATTTATTCGTCGCCGAGAAGTTCAAGCCGGGGATGTGACGGTTGGTTTGGACAGCTTCACGACAAAAAAGAACAGCGTGACTTTTAGGTGAGATGATGGCGACAAACATGCCTGCCAAAGGTATTCTTTTATTGAAGTCATTCATGGGAGAAAGGGCGAAAAAGGCAGCGCATTTTACATATTCTGTGTAATAAAGAAAGGATATCAATAACAGATGATGTATGAAACAGAGGAACAAATACTCAAGGCCGTATTAATTGGCGTGGATACGGGTGCGTATTTGGTAGAAAGGTCGATGGACGAACTTGCACAGCTGGTCAAAACAGCGGGAGCCTTTGTGGTTGGAAGCATGGTTCAAAAGCGCCCCTCTTATGATAGTGCAACCTATGTGGGTCGGGGATTTTTAGAGCAATTGGCGCAATATTGCGATGCGCATTCAGTCGATTTTGCTGTTGTAGACACAGAACTGACCAATACGCAATATGAAAATATGCAAAACGCACTTGGCGTTCCTGTTTTGGATAGAACGGCGTTAATTTTAGATATTTTTGCGCTTCATGCAAAGAGCCGAGAGGGAAAGTTGCAGGTTGCTCTTGCACAATATGCCTACAAGCTTTCTCATCTTGCCGGAATGGGGAACGCCTTGTCCCGTTTAGGAGGTGGTATTGGAACACGCGGGCCTGGAGAAACCAAACTTGAAACTGATAGAAGGCACATCAGAAGACAGATAAAAGCTTTGCAAGAGGAATTGCAAGAGCTCAAAAAGAGGAGAGAGCGCCTTCGTGAGCGTCGAAAAAAAGATGGTGTTTTCACAGTGGCGCTCGTGGGTTACACCAATGCCGGAAAATCCACGCTGCTCAATTGTCTGACAGGCGCTGCTGCCCTTGCGCAGGACAAGCTGTTTGCAACACTTGATCCCCTTTCAAGAAAGATGATTCTTCCCAATCAGACAGAGGTTTTGTTAATCGACACGGTTGGTCTGCTGCAAAGGTTGCCGCACCAACTTGTGGCCGCTTTTCGTTCTACACTGGAGGAATTCACCCAAGCAGATCTTCTCTTGCATGTTGTAGATGCTTCCGACCCCTATGACAAGGAGCAGATGGAGGTAGCACAGGCGCTTTTAGCAGAACTTGGCGCCGGGGGAATCAACACCTTAGTTGTCTTTAACAAGGCAGACAAACTCGATTTTCTGCCGAAAAACACCGATTCGTGCTATTATGTTAGTGCAAAAAGCGGTTTTGGCATGGAGGATTTATTGAAAAAAATAGAGCAAACACTCTATCAGGGAATGAAAAGAAGAAAGATTCTCCTGCCCTATGAAAAATCGGCACAGGTGTCAGAGCTGCAAAGACAAGGCAGAGTGCAGCAGATAGAATATTTGCCGGAGGGAATTCTTCTTGACGTTTATGCATATCCCGGAGAGTTTACAAATCAGGAGAGAGGGGAATAGAAGAATGCAGGAGGTTTTAATTTATACAGACGGCGCTTGCAGTGGGAATCCGGGCGCAGGAGGATGGGCGGCTGTTTTGCGTTGCGGCGATCATCGCAAAGAAATTGCGGGCGGGGAGGCGAACACTACCAACAATCGCATGGAGCTTTCAGCCGTGATTGCGGGTTTGTCGGCGCTCAAGACGCCTTGCATTGTTTCGCTTTACAGCGATTCAAAATATATTGTCGATGCTGTTAATTTGGGTTGGCTGCAAAAATGGGCTTCAAACGGCTGGATGAGAAATCGGCGAGAAAAAGCCCTCAATCAGGACCTATGGGAGAAGCTTCTTCCTTTGCTTGAGCGTCATCAGGTCACGTTCATTTGGGTGAAAGGACATGCCGGTAATTCGGAGAATGAGCGTTGCGACGCCCTTGCAGTGGCACAGAGTATGCGCTATCAAAAGGATGAAGCATAGAATCACCCGGTTTGTTTACCGCATTTTGGTTGTCTCAAAAAAACAGTGTGAACAGTATGCATAATTTGGAATAAAAATTGAAAACTAAAGGCAGGACTTGCAATATCCACTAAAATAGTATACAATATTCTTGCAGACTTTGATGCAGTGATAATTTGTTTTTTGAGGGCTTTGAGAGGTGAATAAAATGGAAAATACATTTATTTATATGGATCATGCAGCTACGACACAGGTATCTGATTCGGTTTATGAAGCAATGTTGCCCTTTTTAAAAGAACAATATGGTAATCCAAGCAGTATTTATTCCATTGCCCATGAGGCGAAATTTGCGGTCGACAGAGCGCGCAAACAGGCGGCAGAGGCAATTGGCGCTTGTGAAGATTCAAAAAGGGGCATTCACGAGCTTTTTTTCACTTCATGTGGAACAGAAGCTGACAATTGGGCGATTTTTTCGGCCGCGCAAATGGGCGCTTTGCAAGGAAAAAAGCACATTATCACAACCAACATTGAACACCATGCTGTTTTGCATTGCTGTCAGGCTTTAGAAAAGCAGGGGTTTGAGGTGACCTATCTGCCGGTGAACGAGCAGGGCCTCATCTCATCGCAGCAGGTTTTGAATGCGTTAAGAGACGACACAGCCTTGGTGACGGTTATGTATGCTAATAACGAGATTGGAACCATTCAGCCGATTTCTGAAATTGGCTCTATTTGCAGGGAACGCGGCGTTTTGTTTCACACTGATGCTGTGCAGGCGGTGGGCAATCTTCCGATTGATGTGCAAAAAGATCAGGTGGATTTGCTCTCGCTTTCCGGACATAAAATTCATGCGCCTAAGGGGGTCGGCGCATTGTTTATCCGTCGTGGTGTGCGGCTTCCAAATCTGCTTTATGGAGGCGCGCAAGAATATGGAAAAAGAGGTGGAACCGAAAACGTCGCTTTTATGGTTGCATTAGGGCAGGCGCTTGCTGACGCTGCTGCGGGCGTGGAGAGAAAGCAGCGCTATTTAACGCCGCTTCGAGATGAGATGATTGATTTTGTGTGCAGTGAGATTCCCAAAACCCGCTTGAATGGCGATAGAAAAAAACGCCTTTGTTCAAACGTCAATTTTTCTTTTGAGGGAATTGAGGGAGAGTCTATCTTGCTTATGCTCGATGGGTTTGGCATTGCCGCTTCGAGTGGTTCTGCATGCACTTCCGGTTCGCTCGACCCCTCGCATGTTTTGCTGGCAATTGGGCTTCCTCATGAAATTGCGCACGGGTCGCTTCGTTTGACGCTTGGCGAGGAGAACACGCCGCAGGAGGTTCAACGAGTTTTGCAGACACTTCCGCAGATTATTGGAAGATTAAGAGAGCTCTCTCCTGTTTGGCATGAAGCATAGCTGATTTGAAAGCTCAATGCGCAGCGGGATTGATGGAAATTGCACAAAGGTATTGCAATGCTTTGAGACCAACATTTGTTTTTCTCTGCTGCGAAATGAGAATTATTGGCCAAAAGAGGCAGTTGCATTGCGCGCATGTGGCTTGCAGAGTGTGTGTTTATGACTGCAAAGAGAGCGTTTTGTTTAAATGAGCATATTGTTGAATGAGTAAAGATTTGTGTTTTACGTATCTTAAGTGCGGATAGACCTAGAGTCGGAAAGGGGAAAGAAAAATGGCGATGGAATATTCTCCAAAGGTTATGGATCACTTTATGAATCCTAGGAATACCGGTCAAATAGAAGACGCGGATGGAATTGGAGAGGTTGGAAACGCCCGTTGTGGCGATATTATGAAAATGTTTATCAAAGTCAAAGATGGGGTGATTGCAGACGTTAAATTTCAAACGTTCGGCTGCGGTTCTGCAATTGCAACCAGCTCTATGGCAACAGAATTGATTAAAGGCAAGCCGCTTTCAGAGGCGCTTGCATTGACCAATCAGGCCGTTGTGGAAGCGTTAGATGGTCTTCCTGCTGTGAAAGTGCACTGCTCGGTTTTGGCGGAGCAGGCCATTAAGGCGGCAATTGCCGATTATTACACCAAGCAGGGAATTGACCCTGCTCCAATCGTTGGGGATATTACAGGGCAGAGCTGCTGCCATTGTGATTCCCATGAATAAATAAGATGAGATAAAAGTGAAGAGGGAGAATTTAAAGATGAAACATTTTATAGCAGTTATTTGTTCACTTGCAGCAGTTTCTGTTTTGTTTGCAGGATGCACGGTTCAGGTTACGCCATCTGCATCTTCTATGGCGCCTGCGTCTTCTACGTCGTCTGACGCAGCTTCCGTTGCGGGAAACGATTCCGTTTCAAGTTCTGGTGCATCAACTTCGTCACAGGTTGCTTCGATGGCGCCTTCTTCAAATGCAAACTTGTCTTCGATTGAGGAACAATTAAATGCTTTGGAGGGGCAAATCAGCAGCGCGCAGCCTCCGGCTGATTATACGGCTCGTTATCAGGAATTTTATCAGTTTCATAATCAATTAGAGGCTTTAGATAATCAACTGGATGTGATTGAGGATCAGTTAGAGCAGGGTATGCGAATGGGTTCTGTCTCTTTCAGTGATTATCAAAATCAGGACATGCAGATTCAGAGTTTAGAGTCTCGCATAGACGTCTTGGATAATCAGATTGAATTGAAATATGGAATAGATGATTAGAATTTTTAAATACAAATGTTTTGCATCTGAGGAGGTTTGTTTGGGGCTTTCTCAGATTTTTTTGTTTTCCGGCGTTCAAATAACTGTTTTGTTTGAAATTTAATTATGGCAGAACCAAAGGCAAGCGTTTGTTGTTGATTTTAATGTGCGTACGATTTCTATTCACGACGTTCAGAAACGTAGATACACAAGTCTACCATGCACACTTTGTATTCATGATAGAATGATTAGAATATACTTATGAAACGACAAGGCGAATCGATCTGTTTGCCCTGTGCGCACCATCAACTTTCAAAGAGCATGGCAGGTTGTTTTTGAATCAAGAGAAATTTTTATTGTTTGGCTTTCAAAGTTCTTGTGGAGTTGGTTCACTCTTTTGAAGTAGCGCGTGTCGTGGCTTTAGGCGGCTTTCATGACGGCGTTTGCAGTTGTATGGAAAGGCTCCTTTGTTGTGATGTAGAAATATTTATGGTATAATAAAACGCAAGCGTTTTATTATTGATTTAAAGGTGCAAGCGACTTTTCTTCACTGCGTTCAGAAACGCACATGCACAATTCTGCCAAGCACACTTTGTGTTGATGGCAGAAGCAAACGCAAGCGTTTTATTATTGATTTAAAGGTGCAAGCGATTTTTCTTCACTGCGTTCAGAAACGCACATGCACAATTCTGCCAAGCACACTTTGTGTTGATGGCAGAAGCAAACGCA
>CAKSAY010000010.1 GCA_934438055.1 uncultured Oscillospiraceae bacterium
GGTGCCTCCGGACGGAATCGAACCATCGACACGAGGATTTTCAGTCCTCTGCTCTACCGACTGAGCTACAGAGGCAAAATGCCATCATTTATTCATAGATGGCTTTGGCGACCCAAATCAGACTCGAACTGACGACCTCCTGCGTGACAGGCAGGCGTTCTAACCAACTGAACTATTGGGCCATATTAAAGCATTCCCATGCAACGGATATTATTATATCCTATTATTTTAATTTTGTCAATACCTTTGATAAATATTTCTTTATATTATTTTTCCCGCACTGTAGCTCAAACTGCATACCTATTCATTATTGCATAATAAAAAAGCAGGATGTATCAACTCATCCTGCTTTCATTCTATGCATTTATTTTCCGTAATATGCTTTCAAATATAATTCTTTTATTTCACTCATGAGAGGATATCGTGGATTTGCGCCTGTGCACTGATCGTCAAACGCCATTTCCACCATCTCATCCAATGTTTCTAAGAATGCTTTTTCATCTACCCCGGCATCTTGAATTGTTTTAGGAATGCCAATGGTCTCTTTGAGCTCTTCAATCTTTTTGAGGAAGTTTTCAAACAATTCTTTGTCGTCTTTGCCTCTTAGTCCAACGAAAGAGGCGCATTGACAATAACGCTCTAATGTATGCGGATATTTATATTGCGGGAATGTTCCCATTTTTTTCGGATTTTCATCTGCATTAAAGCGCATTACATAGGTGATTAACAGGGCGTTTGCAACACCGTGGGGGAGGTGATGATAGGCGCCGAGTTTATGCGCCATCGAATGGCAGATTCCCAAGAATGCATTTGCAAAAGCCATACCGGCCATTGTGGAGGCTTCGGCCATTTTCTCTCTCGCTTGTGGATCTTGCGCGCCATTTTGATAGGCACGGGGCAGATATTCAAAAATACTTTTCATAGCTTCTAAAGCAAGCCCGTCGGTATAACCGGTTGCCATCATAGACGCATAGGCTTCTAATGCATGTGTGAGTGCATCAATTCCCGAAGCAGATGTGAGTCCCTTTGGCATATTGGTCATCATGTCAGAATCAATAATAGCCATATTCGGCAATAATTCATAATCAGCAAGGGGATATTTAATGTTTGTTTCCTGATCAGTGATAACAGCAAAAGGCGTCACTTCGGAACCGGTTCCGGCAGAGGTTGGCACTGCGATAAAGAAAGCCTTTTCTCCCATTTTTGGGAATGTATAAACTCTTTTGCGTATATCCATAAAGCGCATAGCTAAATCCTGAAAATCTACAGTTGGGTGCTCATATAAAACCCACATAATTTTCGCTGCATCCATTGCCGATCCGCCGCCGATTGCGATAATCACATCAGGTTGGAAAGAAGCCATAACTTTTGCGCCTTCTTGTGCACAGGCTAGGGTTGGATCAGGAGCTACATCATAAAAGGTATGGTGCGAAATTCCCATCTCATCTAGATGCTTTGTAATATTATTGGTGTAACCATTATTATACAGGAAAGAGTCTGTTACGATAAATGCTTTCTTTTTATTGTAAACCTGTTTTAATTCCTGCAAGGCGACCCCCATGCATCCTTTTTTAAAATATACCTTTTCAGGAGCTCTAAACCACAACATATTCTCTCTCCTTTCAGCGACTGTTTTGATGTTTAGCAGATGCTTAATACCGACGTTTTCAGAAACGGAATTTCCTCCCCATGAACCGCATCCAAGTGTTAGTGATGGATTCATAGCGAAGTTATACAAGTCTCCAATTCCGCCATGAGAGGAGGGAGAATTCACAACAATACGACATGTTTTCATTGCAGCTTGAAATTTTTGAATCTTTTCTTTTTCTGTGACAGCATTTAAATGGACTGATGCAGTATGCCCCAAGCCGCCGTCTTCAACTAATTGGGCAGCCTTCTGAATTGCTTCATCAAAAGAAGCTGCATGATACATCGCGAGCACTGGAGAGAGTTTTTCATGCGCAAAGGCCTCTGAGATATCGACAGATGAAACCTCTCCAATTAAAATTTTCGTGTCTTCCGGAACAGTAAAACCGGAGAGTTCTGCAATTTTGGCAGCCTTCTGACCAACAATTTTTGCATTTAAAGCACCGTTAATGATGATGGTATTGCGTACTTTATCAACCTCTTGTTCATTCAGAATATAGCAGCCGCGGCGGATGAATTCTTGCTTGACCTGCTCATAAATACTGTCAAGGACAATTACTGACTGCTCTGATGCACAGATCATACCATTATCAAAAGTTTTGGAATGAACAATTGACATGACTGCTGTTTGAATATCAGCAGTATCATCAATTATGGCGGGCACGTTGCCGGCGCCTACCCCTAAAGCGGGTTTTCCGGAGGAATAAGCAGATTTGACCATGCCCGGACCGCCCGTTGCGAGCGTGATATCAGATTCTTGCATCACCATGTTGGTCATCTCTAATGATGGCTCGTCAATCCATGCAATGATATTTTCAGGAGCGCCGGCTTTGACTGCAGCGTCTAGAACCACCTTTGCGGCTGCAATCGTAGATTTTTTTGCCCTTGGGTGGGGGGAGATAATGATGGCATTTCTGGTTTTCAAGCAAATGAGCGTTTTAAAGATTGCGGTTGAGGTGGGGTTGGTGGTTGGAATAACAGCTGCCACAACGCCAATGGGCTCGGCAATCTTCTGAATGCCAAAGGCAGCATCTTCTTCTACAATGCCGCATGTTTTTTCGTTTTTATATTTATTGTATATATATTCAGAAGCATAGTGATTTTTAATTACTTTATCTTCTATAATGCCCATGCCGGTTTCTTCAACAGCCATTTTGGCAAGAGGGATTCTCTGCGCATTTGCTGCTTTAGCGGCGGCAAAAAAGATTTGATCAACCTTTTCTTGATTAAAGGTTGCAAAAATTTGCTGTGCTTTTTTTAATTCTTTGAGCTTTGCTTCCAGCGTCTCTACGCTGTTAACAACACCTGTTTGTGTAGCTTGATTTTGCGTTTTTTCCATATCAATCATCCTCTCAATTTGAAAGAGTGTGTTACGTTTGTTTCAACATTGATAATTTTATCACAAAGTCTGTTTTTTTGCAACTGTTTTTACTATTTTTTATTTTTGTTCTCTTTTTCTTTAATAAAATTTAAGATTCTTTAGAATTGTTCTGCACAAAATAACGGGGAGATATGCAGAAACAGATGCGCGAAAAGACGCTTCGTATATTATAAAATACGAAGCGTCTTTTGAATTTGTTATCGCTTATTTTTTGCGTTTTTTCATTACTAACGTTATGATGATTAAAATGAGCGCAACAGCAATTATGCCAATCACTACACCCAATGCGATGACATCGCCCGTTTGGACGTTGGGTACGCTTGTTACAGTTGGCGTCTGTTCAGAAGCAGCAGATGCTGGAAAACCCAAGAAAACGGCGCCTGAACTCAATAGAACTCCTAATTTTGCAAACCATTTTTTTAACATTTTATTTCCTCCTTTATTTATACAAATAAAATTTATGAATATGCATAACCATCCAACCAAATTTATTTTTTGCTTTTGTATAAAAACCTTATAGACCATAGAGCGTTTCAAGTCTTTTGGGAGAGCATTGCACGAACATCCTCGCCAATGAAAGTCATTGGAGACAATTGCGTAAAAAGACGGGAGACAACGCGCTGTTCATATCGGTTTTGCAATTGAGCCGGGGTAAGATTGGTGTTTACTACCGTTGGACGATTACTGCAAATCCTTGTATTTATAATATCATAGACCGCAGAGATTGAGAAACTCGACTCAAATTCTGCACCTAAATCGTCAATGATTAACAAATCGGTTGAGGAAATGAGAAGATTGTAATCCGTTTCCCGATTATCATGATGAAAGTATTGCGCTGAAAGACGCCTTGTCAGATCAGAGGCGGTGACATAAACGACTGCAAATCCCTTTTTCAACACTTCATTTGCGATCGCAAGCGATAGATGCGTTTTTCCAAGGCCTGTTTTGCCCATCATAAAAATGCCTTTAGACTGTGGCGTGAACTCTTTGGCATATTGTTGACAAAAGTGAAAGACTTGCTCCATCTGTTGATAAGGCGAGATGTTGAACTTTTCGTCGACTTGTTTGCTATAATAGTCCAGGCGGAAGGATGAGAAAGAGGAAAGCTTTAGGTGAGAGGCACTTTGAAAGTCATTCGCTGCTATTTTAGCGATTAAATCACGCAGACACGCACACCATTCATGTCCAACATATCCTTGGTCAGAGCAGATGGAGCAATGAGGCGGTGGGTTTAAATAATCCGCCGGGAGATGATTTTTCTTTAAAAGAGATTGAATTTTTACCTGTGTTTGCAGATTTTCATTTTTTATCTTTTCAATCAAAATAGATGCGTCTTTGCTTTGATTGAGAATGGCTTTGCTTAGTTTCAGACTAGTTGCTGAAAGCTGACGATATAATTCTGCTATCGAAGGCTCTAAAGAGCAGGCGATTTGCAGGTGTTCTTGCCGCTGTTTTAGACGCTGTCTTCTTCTTTGCACAAGCTCTGCAGAAGCTTGTGCGTATAATTCCTTTTTTGTCAGCATAATTTTTCCTTTCTGCCATTATGTTTCCGGAATATATAACCCTCTTTTGGTCAGTTCATCTAAGTCATAAGATGGACTTGCTTCATTTTTGCCATTATTTTTTTCCTGCAAGCGGCCAACTTGTTCCGGCGTGGAGAGGTTTTCTTTAAACCATGATGCGAGAATGGTGTTTATATATGGAAATGATATCTTTCCAATAGCATCTATCGTTTTTTCATATGCTAAACGGATCATATTAATTTCAAATGCATATTCCACCATCCATTTGTCTACAAAATCGCATTCTTTTTTTGACAGATTTCTTCCATGAATGCCAAAGCAGGATTTGACAAGTTGTTCTCTGCTGTTCTTTTCAAGGAGATAGCGGATTTTTTGCTCAGCGGCTTGATGTGAGTTGATTCCGTTTGCATTCCAGTCCTCGCATAGCTTTGTTATATATTGCGGCGAGGCCTTTCCCACACGAAGCGAGTAGTCTAAGATCATTAAAACGACGTCTACAGGCAGCAGAGTGGATTGCAAAATATAAAGCAGAGTGCGCCGTTCTGTTGCATTGAGAGGACGCGCATATAATTGCTCGGCACTTTGGAAAAGAAATTTAGCTTGTTCATTGTGCAAATGTTCTTCTTTCAATTCTTTTGTTGTGATGGCTTGCGCAGTTGGCTTTATCACCTGAATCACAGGCGTTTCTTTTTGAGGATAAGTCAATATGCCCTTTTCTATCCAATATCGTATAGCGTCTTGCGTTTGTTCGCCAGTAAGCTCAAGACAGGAGGTGATTTTTTCGATAGGAGGCTTGTCCGGCAAGGAGGAGAGGATGAACAGAAGCACTTTTAAAGAAATTCCGCTCGCCTCCCTCAAGTGGGGTTTCACCGCGGCGGGTAAAGCAAACATGGCGCCAAGGGAAGCTGTGTTTAATTGATAGTCCATAGTCAACCTCTTTTAATCTTCTAAAGAAAAGTCTTTATCTGAATATTTTTTCAAAGCGGGCAGAGAACGCGGAATTCTTTTTAGAGGATCATAATTAAATTTTCGGCAATGGTAGTAAGGGGAGACTACGCCGTGTTTTAAGCAGAGAATCATTTGACTGTCAGCTGTTTTTTTCCCTTGTGAGCAATATTCACAAGCCGGCGCTATATTTTTTCCAAACAATAAAGAACGCATTTTTATCTCCTTTTTATTTTTTGATTATCTAATATTGTACCAGATTTTTTGTCACATAACAACAGGGAAGCGGATAAAACAATTAAAAAAAGAGAAGCCAGAGGGGTGGAGGAGGTTGTTTGTGGGATTGTTGACGAATTGACAATCATTGTTTGCATAGCAGGATGGTATAGATGTGAAAATATCCAAGCTGTTAAAACGCTGACGAAAATATACAACGGTCTATATAAATAAAAGTATTTCATACTTATGTTTCTTTTTCCAACAATTGATTGAATTTGGAATTGTACGCACAGTCCGCCAAAGGCCGTGATTGCTGCCGCCAATAAAAACGCAGAGGGAAGTCCTTTGCATAAAAGAATTCCATTACTTACTTCCAGCATTCCGTAGAGTCCTACCTGCGTCAACTCTTGGGGGATAGAAGGGTTAAAAAGGGAAGCTAATGCCGGGATGACGCCGGTTAATTCCAAAAGCCCGATGACGCCTGAAAAGAGGAGAACAAAAGCACAAATATTGAGCATCGCTTTGCAGGAGGAGCCCACAGCGTCTACCAATCCGTTCGCATAGCCTGTTTTTTGCTGTGAAATATTGACAGAAAAAACCTTTTTTTTGATTCCGCTCACAATTCCAACCACAAAAAAAGCGATGAGGTGTGAGAGAAATAAGAAAAATCCAAATTTTGCGCTGCCAAAAATAGGAACTGAGACGCTTCCAATGATAAATGCAGGACCTGCATTTACGCAGAATGCGAGCATACGCGATGCTTCATCTTTTGAAAGCTTTCCGGAGGCTACTTGATCCGCTAGGAGTTTTGCCCCTACGGGATAACCGCAGATGAGACTCATGACGAGCAGAGTTCCAAAAGATGCATCTATGTGAAAAAGTTTTGCACATAGGATGCCGAAAGGCCGGGAGATCCAGTCTATAACACCAGTTCTTACGGTGAAATCTGCTATTATCATAAAGACAAATAGTGATGGGATTAAAGTATTTAGGCAAATGGATAGTCCTCTGCTAACAGAGGCGGCAATCGGTTGGGCAAAGACTAATAAAAGAACAAGACTTATTGTTAGTAAAATGGAAAATAGATTCTTCGTTAAAAACCTGATAGAAATCATAATATCACTCCAAATTATGTATATGCAGCAAAGCTTTACAATATATATGGAAAAAGACGAATTCAATCAGGAGGTGAGCGGGATGTCCAGAAAAAAAGGTTTTCATCTATTAGAAAAACTTGGGAAAGAGCTGGATTTCACCCCAGACCTTTTATTAAGAGGAATTTCTGTGGAATTATTTTGTGGGAAGCAGGCGGTTGTCGAAGGAATTAAAAATATTATTGAGTATGATGAAAACATTTTACGAGTGAACGATGGGAAAAATGAGGTGCGCATTTTAGGGAGCAATTTAAGTTTGTTATCTATGACGCAGGACAGTGTCATTATTGAAGGAGATATTGCATCGGCTGAATATGGTGGACGGAGTGTGAAGAGCGAATGATCGCTTTACGTTTTTTTCGATGGATAAGAGGATGGATAACCTTTTCGTTGCTTGGAGCAGGAGTCGAAGAATTTTTGATGGCTACAAAGGGATATGTATGGAACTTTAGAGAAAAAGACGGCGTTTATTACGGATGCTGCTTTGCGAAGCATTATAAAAGCATTGCAAAAGAGGCAAAGAAAACGCATTGTAGGATTCATAATAAAGAAAAAGGAGGACTTCCCTTTTGGATTCATCGTTATAGATTTCGATTTGGTATCCTTGTCGGCGGAGCATTGGTTTTAATTTTATTATTCTTTTCCACTTTTTTTGTTTGGTCGGTTCAGGTGGATGGCAACATTATGTTAACCACAGAGGCGGTTTTATCTGCTGCTGCTGATGCAGGATTAAAAGAAGGGGCACTGAGAAACTCTTTTGATGTGCAGGAGGTTGAATATGCTCTGAAGAAAACCTTTCCAGAGATTTCTTGGATTTCTATCAATCGTTCCGGGACACGATATAATATCGAGATCAGCGAAGCCACTCCTAAGCCTGATTTAGAGGAAAATGAGCAACCCTGCAATGTTGTATCTGACTATGATGCTTTAATTTGTTCCGTTGAACCTTATCGAGGCGTTTCGCAGATTAAACCGGGAGATGTTGTCCAGAAAGGGCAGCTTTTGGTAAGCGGTATTAAAGAGTATGAGGGGTCAGAGGTGGTATATTATACACATGCCAATGCAAAGGTGATTGGAGAGGTGACGCAGACGTTTGATTATTCCTTGCCACTGACCACCGCTATTCCTAAAAAGACAGGAGAAACCGTTACCAAAAAGAAATTATGTGTTCTGGGCTTGGAAATCCCACTCTATTTAGGGGGCGTTCCTAAAGGAAAAGCTGAGGTTTGTGTTGAGAAAAGGCCGGTTACTATTTTTGGTTTTACACTTCCTATGGAAATTGAGACGTTTACTTACCAAATGATTGAGGATCAAGAAATTTCCGGAGAGATTGACAAGTTAGAACGAGCGCTCACACAACAGGCGAAGGAGGATGAATTGAATCAATTTAAAGACGCAAAAATTTTAAAGAGGAAATATGATTTTGAACAGACGGATAATGCATTAATTCTCCACGCCACCTACACTGTTCAAAGACAAATTGGACGAGAAGAACCCATAGCATTTGCAAATCCACAGCCTCCACAGGAGGAAAATGTATTTGCCACTGAAAAGACACCGAGTTAATTGGATTTTTTATCGTCAAAAATTGGCCATATCTAAAAAATGGTTTTACAAGTTCTCTTTTTTGTGCTATAATATGAAAAAATATATTATTTCGTTTGTTTTTATTGTTTATCTCTTTCATGTAGTGAAAATAGCTAAATGGAAAGGATGAGAGGTTGGATTCATGTATGAACAGACTATACAAATAGATAGAATGGAGCATACATTGGCCCTGTTTGGCAGTTTTGATGAAAACATTAAGCTTTTACAGGAAGAATTTCACATTGCAATTATCAATCGGGGAGAGAGCATTCGCGTGTCGGGTGAAGCTGACGATGTTTTGTTGGCACAGCAGGCAATTGATGGCATGTTGAACATGATTAATCGTGGAGAGACTTTGAGTGAGCAGAATGTGCGTTATATTATTTCCATGGTTAAAGAGGGAAATTCTTCTTCTCTTGCCGATCTTCCCTCTGATTGCATTTGCATCACTTCTAAAGGGCGTCCGGTTAAAGCAAAAACCTTGGGGCAGAAAAAATATATTCAATCGGTTCTAAATCATACGGTTACCCTCTGTGTGGGGCCTGCCGGCACAGGAAAAACCTATCTCGCTGTTGCCCTGGCGGTGAAAGCCTTTCGTGCAAACGAAGTCAATAGAATTGTGTTGACAAGACCAGCAGTTGAGGCGGGGGAGAAACTAGGTTTCCTGCCAGGCGATTTGCAAAATAAAGTAGACCCGTATTTACGGCCGCTTTATGACGCTTTGTTTGATATGATGGGCGCTGAAAACTTTCAAAAATATATGGAGCGGGGCAACATTGAAGTGGCTCCTTTGGCTTATATGCGTGGCCGAACCTTGGATGACAGCTTTATTATTCTTGATGAAGCGCAAAACACGACTTCAGAACAGATGAAAATGTTTTTAACTCGTTTAGGCGCAGGCTCTAAAGCGGTTATCACCGGCGATATTACACAGATTGATTTGCCGGTTCGAGAAAAGTCAGGTTTATTAGAGGCGCTTAGGGTTTTAAAAAATGTGCCTGATTTGTCGTCTGTTTGCTTTAGCGAAAAGGATGTTGTTCGTCATAAATTAGTGCAGGATATTATTAAGGCTTATGAAAAATATTATTCCGGAAAAAGTAGGACAAGCCAGACTGAAAGTAAGAGGGGAGAAGCATGAGAAAAATCAAAGTTTTAATCAACAATAAGCAGAACGCAGTAAAGATTCCGACAGGGATTAGATTGCTCATTCGCAAATGTTGTCATGCAGTTTTAGTGAATGAGAATTTTGATAGAGATGCAGAAATTAGCGTTTCATTTGTGGACAATCTTGAAATTCGTAGACTCAATGCAACTTTTCGAGATAAGGATATAGCTACAGACGTTCTCTCCTTTCCGCTTGGCAAAGAGGGAGAATTTGAAGAACAGGAAAACGGCGTCGTTTTATTGGGAGATATTGTTTTATCAGTTGAAAAGGCCTTAGAACAGGCTGAGCTTTATAATCACTCTTTAGAAAGAGAAGTTGCCTTTTTAACGGTGCACTCTATGTTGCATTTATTGGGATATGATCATGCAAATGGGGGCATTGAGGCGGTTCGTATGCGTGAAAAAGAAGAAACTGTTTTGAATAACCTAGGGCTTCCCAGAGGCGCTAGTTATGCTATGCCTGATGAAAATTAATAATAAAGAAATTAAAAGCCTTGTGAAAAGTTTTGCCTATGCATTTCGCGGGCTTTGGTTTTGTGTTAAAAATGAAAGGAATATGCGCATACATATCGTAGCGGCTGTGGTGGTATTACTTTTTTCTTTGATTTATGGTTTAACAAGAACAGAGTATGCCCTTTTGGTGATGATGCTTGGTCTGGTTATGGTGTGTGAGCTGGTAAATACGGCTATCGAAGCGCTGGTGAATCTGGGGGCGCCTGCATATGATAGTCTTGCGCGAATCGCAAAGGACGTTGCGGCTGCGGCCGTCTTATTGTGCGCGTTAGCAGCTGTGGGTGTTGGGCTCGCTTTGTTTTGGCATCCCGCAAAGTTGTGGGATACGCTTGTTGTGATTATCACAACGCCCGTTTATTGGATTTCCTTTTTGATTCTTTTGATTTTAGGCGTTCTTTTTATTTTTAGGGGCGTCACATCTGTTAAGACAAAAATTCCGACATTACACAAAAGCCATGAGGGCGTGAAAATTTATCATCCGAAAAAGAGCAGACTTAATACTATCATCGATGAAAACAGTGATGTAAAGATTTATAGAGCCCCTCATGAAAGGCGAAATTCTAAAAACAGTAACGATTAAGGAGGGGATTTGAATTAATACCAAAAGCGCATTTATCACTGTGATAGGAAAGCCGAATGTGGGCAAATCCTCTATCATGAATCGGTTAGTTGGGCAGAAGATATCTATTGTTTCTCACCGCCCACAAACCACTCGAACAAGAATCACCGGCGTACTCACGTTGGACGAAATCCAAATGATTTTTTTAGACACCCCGGGACTTTTTCGCGCAAAGAACCGTCTTGGAGAAACTATGGTTCGAACGGTTCATAAAAGCATTGCCGATGTGGATGCCGCTTTGTTGGTGGTGGAGCCGGAAGGGGAAGTTGCGCCTGCTGAATATACTTTAATAGAGCGTTGCAAGCAAGCGGGCATTCCGATGGTGTTGGCCATTAATAAAATAGATTTGTTGCCTGATAAGACTATAATTATGAATAGAATAGAGAAATACAGGCAGTTATATGACTTTGCGTCCATTGTTCCTCTTTCTGCTTTAACAGGAAACGGAATTGATATTTTGTTGGAGGAATTATGTAAGTTTGCGCAGCCGAGTGTGCACTTTTTCCCAGACGACGCCATTACAGATCAGCCGGAGCGTGCGATTGTCGCGGAAATGATTCGTGAAAAGCTACTCTATTCATTAAGAGATGAGATTCCGCATGGTGTGGCTGTTGGCATTGATGAGATGAAAGAAACCAAACAGATGGTGCGTTTGAGTGCAACAATTTATTGTGAAAGAGATTCACATAAGGGGATTATTATTGGAAAACAGGGTGCTATGCTTAAAAAAATATCTAGCCAGGCGCGAACGGACATCGAGGAATTTTTGCAGAAAAAGGTATTTTTGCGCTGTTGGGTTAAGGTGAAAGAGAATTGGCAAAATAGTGCATATTTACTTAAGAATTTTGGACTTGATAATGATTCATTTTAACGAAAGCAATCACATTTTTTTCCATCGAATAAAAGCCGTGTCTATGATTACAATATAAAAGCAGATTGAATTTGTAAAGCTTCGTTTCCATCTTGTATGGCAAGAGGATTTATTTTTTATTTGAATGGTTTTATAGGAGATCATAGTATGAATATACAACAGGCGTGGATGCAATTTTATCATTCCGGGAAAATAGAAGACTATTTACAATATAGAAAACAGATGGACGCAGAGGCCTCCAAGGGGAAGTTTGATGAACATCAAAACAGAGGGATTTATTTTGAGCCAGAGGAGATATCGGGAGCAGGAACGATATCTGACCATTCTGACAGCCAAGCATGGTATAGTTGAGGCTCGTTTACGGATATTCGGACAGATCAATCGCCAGAACTATAATAATATTTCGGTGATGGGATATTATCAGTTTGATTTATTTGAGCAGCGCCAGCGCTACACTGTGAACGCCGCCGAAAAGATTGAAGACTTTTATATGCTAAGAAATGACGCGCAGCATTTGGCTTTAGGAGAATATTTTTGTGAATTAATTGATTGCCTGCATCCTGAGCGCTTTCAAACAAAGGCCACTTTGCAACTGCTTTTGAATAGTCTTTATCTCCTCATGACGCAAAAGCGAACGCCCCGGTTTTTAAAGCCGGTTTTTGAGTTGCGCAGTCTTTCGATTTTAGGCTTTATGCCAGATTTGGTTGGGTGTGAGTCTTGTGGTGTTTATAATCGCCCTCCTATGTCCTTTTTTCCACAGGAGAGCGTTCTTCTGTGCGCTGCATGTGCCCAGAAAAAAAGCTATAAAAAGCATTTTGTTTTAATGCCACCGACGCTGCATGCTATGCGTTATATTCTTTATAAGGAAGACAATTCTTTTTATAATTTTAAACTTTCGGCGGAATGTTTGGCGCAGCTTGGCGATGTTGTTGAGTATTATACTATTCTAAAAACGGATAGAAATTTTCGTTCTCTTACCGTTTTTAGACAATTAAGCTAAGAGAATAAGAGAGGAATCATGAGAAGACTACATAAATATTATAAAATTTTAGAACTTGATAAAATTTTAATGATGTTAGCACAAAAGGCTGTCACGCAAGGGGGAAAAGAGGCAGCTTTAAATCTTATTCCTACACATCATCCACAAAAGCTGCAAAAGGAACTTGATAGGGCGGATGATGCATTACAGCTTATTTTTCGTTTTGGTTTACCACCGTTTTATGCTGTTTTAGCTCCATCTCCATCTTTAAAACATGCACGTGCCCAAGGCACATTGCAAATCAAGGAAATTCTCAATTTAGGCGCTGTTTTACGTCAGGCAAGACTCCTATGTGATTGGTGGGAGAATTGTGGGAATGAGCATACGGCGTTGGATTCTTATTTTCGTCACTTTATTCAAAATAGGAATTTAGAGAACCAAATAGAACACATTATTCAATCAGAAGATCAAATCTCTGATCATGCGAGTGAGACGCTTTTTCAGATTAGAACCAAGTTAAGACGCCTCAGTCAAAAGGCGCGGGAAAGCTTAGACAATACGCTTCGGAATAGTCATAAATACTTACAGGACAGCCTAGTTACTATGCGTGACGGACGTTATGTTATTCCGGTCAAAGCGGAACATAAAGATGCAATTCCGGGCTTGGTGCATGATATATCATCAAGCGGAGCGACAGTTTTTATTGAACCTATTTCCGTGGTGCAGGCAAACAATGAGATTCGTGTTTGGCAAGGAAAAGAACGGGAGGAAGTTGAGAGAATCCTGTTAGAGTTGTCAGGTGAATGTGCTGCTAACGGAGACGCTTTAGAAAACAATTATCGCTTAATTGTGCTTTTGGATTTATATTTTGCAAAGGCGCAGTTTGCAAAGGAGATGCAAGCTGTGAAGCCGACGCTGTCTTCGGATTATTCTTTGCATTTAAAAAAGGCAAGACACCCGCTCATTTCCTCCGATGAGGTAGTTCCTGTTGATATTTCCTTGGGAAAGGCCAATCAGGCCTTGATTATTACTGGACCTAACACGGGAGGAAAGACGGTTGCTCTGAAGACATTGGGACTTCTCACATTAATGACTGAATGCGGCTTGTTGCTGCCGGTTCAGGAGGGAAGTGTGATTGCCCCATATGCCCGTGTTTTGGTAGATTTAGGCGATGAGCAAAGCATAGAACAGTCTCTTTCCACCTTCTCTGCTCATATGACCAATTTGATAAGGATTCTCGATATAGCAGATGAAAGTTCCCTTGTTTTGATTGACGAATTGGGTTCAGGGACAGATCCGGTTGAGGGAGCGGCTCTTGCTGTTGCCATCATTGAAAGTCTGCTTGCCTCTGGTGCAAAGCTTGCTGCTACAACGCATTATGCCGAATTGAAGGCTTTTGCGATTCAAACTTCCGGTGTGGAGAACGCTTCGTTTTTGTTTGATTTAAAAACATTGCGGCCGACCTATCAGCTTCTCATAGGCGAACCGGGACGTTCAAATGCGTTTGCTATTTCTCGACGTCTTGGTTTAAAGGAAGACATCCTCAAACGAGCCAAAACCTTTGTTTCTTCAGAAGATAAACAATTTGAACAGGTCATCCAACAATTACAGCGCGCCAGGCAGGAATATGAACGGAAAGTGCAGCAGATGGAGAATGATGCCCAACAAGCAAAGCGTTTGCGGGAGGAACTTGAATGTGCACAAGAAACGCTTGACAAACGGATGGAGGCCGAATGGGAAAAGGCAAGAGAGCGTGCAAAATATTTGGTAGATCATTTGCAAGAAGAGTCGAATATTCTTTTGAACCAGCTTGAAGAGATGAAAAAACAGCAGGAGAAAGATGCTGTTAAGGGATTGTATTCTCAGGCAAAATTGTTGACGGGAAGACGCTTGAGAGAACTCTACAAAGAGGCTGATCCGGTCGAAAATTCTCGTGAGAACACAGAAGACCTGCCCAGGCCGTTGAGAGTGGGAGATCAGGTATATGTATATGATTTAAAGGGAAATGGGACGGTCTTGCAAACGCCCAACCGTAAAGGAGAGGCATTTGTTCAGGTTGGTAGCTTGCGTTTTTGGATTTCTGAGAAAAAGATGCGGCTATTGGAAAACAAACGGATCACTCCTAAGAAGTCTACCACCCATGTGAATAGAAATTCTGCTCGTCGCAATGTGCAAACTTCTTTAGATCTCCGCGGGCAAACCATTCAGGAAGCGCTTGATTCGGTAGATCAGTTTATTGATAATTGCGTTATGGCAAATATAGAACAGCTAACCGTTATTCATGGGAAAGGTACGGGCGCTCTCAGGCGTGCTGTGCAGGAACATTTGAAACACCATGCAAGTGTAAAAGAAGCAAGATTAGGCACTTTTGGCGAGGGGGATTCCGGCGTTACGGTAGTGACCTTAAAATAAATGCTGTTATAGAAATTAATGAACACTTTTCGTGTTTAGACCGGTTTTATAAACACGGACTTGACCACTATTTGCAACACATAGGGTAAAATGCCAGAAACTCTAGGAATTATGTGGTATTATTTGAAGACCTATAAGAACTTATATTTATTATATAAAATTTTATTGTGCATATAATCTTTTTATGTTTAGAGACTGTTTTTGAAGCGTTTGCAACGCTTTTGAGAGGTAAAAAAGGCTATGCAACCTTTTGTTACATAGCCTCTGTTCTTAGCTATTTTCTTGTAAAACTTCATATGGCACAGCCCTTTGTGTACCGTAAAGGCTTGCATTTTGAACAGCCTCGTCGCTGTCTGCCACAACTTTAGTATAGAATCCCGGAACACTGCCTACAATGACTGTCTCCGCTAGAGGATATTCAAGCTCAACGGTGTTTTCGGACGAGCAGCCCGGTATAATAGCGGCGATATTTACTGTTATATGTATCGTTAAACAATGGAGCGTCTGATTAATACCCGCTTCTGAAAGATTGCTGATAATTTGTGTGTGGACTGTTCCGCGGGGTACGGTGAGAACTTCGATTTTTGGGCCTCTGCCGGACAATATGGCTATATTGGTCAAACTTCCAAGAGAAATATATAGAGGTGCATCCTCCATTTTCATTAAAGCATCGCTGACGCTTTGCGTCACGCTGGTGTGAATTTGATTCAGATTATAGACATTTGTTTCTATGGAGGTCACCTGACCTGACTCATTTCTGCTGATGGTTACCAAATCTTGATAGGTATAACCGCATTGATTGACTTGTTCATAAACTGCGTCGTTGATTAAATCCGTGGCATATGCCTTTGCTTGATATCCAGCGACTGTTTCAATTACCGGCCTGACATGGTTACCAATGAATAAACAGATCAATAGCAGCAGGCAACCGATGAGCAGCAGCTTTATTGCTGCTTTTTTTCGTTTTTTTCTATTTTTGGAGCGGCCATATCCTTTTGCAACAGGCATCTTGTCCTCCTCCTATACAGTGTTAATCAACAGTTTTCTTCTTTTTAGCATATGCAGGGATGAAGAAAAACGTGCTTGGGAAAGATAAATTTATTCTCTATGAGAACAAAAGGGCGTCGAAAGTTATGAGTCTTTAGCATTATTCAAAGACTTTAAAAGCTTCTTTTATTGCATTGCGCGCGTCACTTTAGAGAAAGTTTCATTGACAAATCTTTGTCTAAAAATTATGAAAGATTGGATGCAGTTATAAATTTATGCAAAACACTTTAAAAAAAAGTGAAAATGTGGTAAAATAGTTTGGAGCATTAAAATGGAGGCGATTGAATGGACTTACAAGATGCGCAAAAGCGGGTTGATGAACTGACAAAAGAGTTGAATCATCATTCCTATCTTTATTATGTTCAGGATAATCCCTCTATTTCAGATTTTGAATATGACCATATGCTGCGTGAATTAGAAGAGCTTGAAACTATGTTTCCATCGTTGCAAAAGGAAACTTCGCCCACCATGCGTGTGGGTGGCAGGGCGGATTCTAGTTTTGAGAAGGTGATTCACAATGTGCAGATGGGAAGCCTGCAGGATGCATTTAGCACTGATGAACTTTTGCATTTTGACAAAAGAGTGCGGGAAAAAATAGAAGAGCCGCACTATATTGTGGAACCTAAGATAGACGGTCTGTCCGTCTCTTTAGAATATGAAAATGGCGTTTTTGCCCGCGGTTCAACGCGGGGAGACGGCTTTGTTGGCGAGGATGTAACGGAAAATTTGAAGACGATCCGTTCTATACCATTGGCTTTTCAGGAAAACATCCCTTACTTAGAGGTTCGTGGAGAGGTTTTTATGCCAAAGGACGCTTTTGAGCAACTGGTTAAACAGCAGATGCAAGAAAGCGGTATGACTTTTAAAAATCCTCGTAATGCGGCTGCCGGTTCAATTCGTCAGAAAAGCTCAAAGGTTGCAGCGTCTCGCAGGTTGGATATTATCATCTTCAATGTTCAGCAAATTGAGGGAAAAAGCTTTGCTTCCCATAAGGAATCCTTAGAATTTTTGCAAAGCCTTGGCTTTAAAACATTGTCAAAGCTTAATGTTTATTCCTCTATTGAAAGATGTATTGAAACTATTGATAAAATTGATAAAAATAGAAGCGATTTTTCCTTTAGCATTGACGGTGCAGTGATTAAACTGGACGATTTGGCTGATAGGGAGATGCTTGGCAGTAATGCAAAATATCCAAGATGGGCTGTGGCTTTTAAATATCCGCCTGAAGAGAAAGAAACCGTTTTGTCGGATATTATTATTCAGGTTGGCAGAACGGGTGCTCTCACTCCAGTTGCTGTGTTTGATCCAATTCTATTAGGCGGCACGACTGTTTCCCGCGCCTCTTTGCATAATCAGGATTTTATTGATGAGAAGAAGATAGGGATAGGCGACAAAATTGTTGTGAGAAAAGCGGGCGAGATTATTCCTGAAGTTGTGCGGGTGGTTTCGCACAAACAGGAAACGCAATTTAAGCTCCCATCTCATTGTCCTGTTTGCGGAAGTAGTTTAGTGAAAAACCCTGATGAAGCAGTTCTGCGTTGTGAAAATCCGGAATGCCCGGCCACGCGTTTGCAAAATATTATCCATTTTGCTTCACGTGACGCAATGAACATCGACGGTTTAGGAGAAGCAATTGTGCGCCTGTTGGTTGACAAAGGGCTTGTGCATTCCTGCGCTGACATTTATCGGCTTTCGCTTGACGATCTATTGCCGCTTGATCGCTTTGCAGAGAAATCAGCTAAAAATTTATTGGCGGCAATTGAAAAGTCGAAAGAGAATGATTTGTGGAGATTGATTTATGCGCTCGGCATTCGTAATGTGGGAAGCAGCATCGCAAAGCTGTTAACAAAGTATTTTAGCACATTAGACGATTTGATGAATGCTTCTGTGCAGGATATATCAGATATTTATGGAGTGGGAGAAAAAATTGCCGGAAACATTGTAAAATATTTTTCCTTAGCGCCTACGAGAACGTTTATTGCGAGCCTTAGAGAGCTTGGGTTGAATATGAAAGCCTTTGAGACAAAAACAGCGTCTCAGAAGCTTGCGGGCATGACCTTTGTTCTAACAGGAACGCTTCCCCATCACAAACGGGACGAAATGAAAGCGCTGCTCGAACAGGCAGGCGGCATGGTTACCAATACAGTTTCGGGAAAAACCAATTATGTTGTGGCGGGAGAGAGCGCGGGCAGCAAGCTGGTGAAGGCGCAAAAGCTCGGTGTTCCTATTTTAACAGAAGAACAGACGTTAAAGATGATTCAAGGAGAGAAAGACTATGAATTTTGACATTGAGAGAATTGCGAAACTGGCGGCTTTACAAATTAAAGAAGAGGAAAAAGAGGAAATTAGAAAAAAGATGGATCGAATTTTAAGCATGGTGGCACATCTGCCTGATTTAGAGCAACAGGATAATCTGCTAGAGAAAGATGCAAAGATGAAGCTTAGAGAGGATGTTGTAGGCCTCTCTACAACGAGAGATGCGTTATTGGGCGATGCGCCTAATTTGCAGGCGGGCTGTGTGGTTGTGCCGAAAATTATGGATTAAAAACGGAGGAAGAGGATGGAACTTTTTGAAATGTCAGCGTCAACCCTTGCAGAGTTGATGAAGAAAAAGGAAGTTTCTGCAAGAGAGGTTGTTCAGAGTCAATATATGCGCATTAAACAGGTGGATAACCAAATTCATGCCTATACAGTTTTGTGTGAAGAAGATGCATTCAAACGGGCGGATGCGTTGGATCAAAGACGTGCAAAGGGAGAGAAACTTTCAGCGCTTGCCGGAATTCCTGTTGGAATTAAGGAGAATATTTGCACAAAGGGATTACAGACCAGCTGTGGTTCAAAAATGCTTGCCGGCTTTAATCCCCCTTATAATGCTACGGTGATAGAAAGACTATTGGAGCAGGACGCCATCATCATCGGAAAGTTAAACATGGATGAATTTGCGATGGGTTCGTCAACAGAAACCTCCTATTTTGGAGCAACAAAAAATCCCTATGATTTAACGCGTGTTCCCGGCGGCTCATCCGGCGGGAGCGCTGCAGCCGTTGCAGCCTTTGAGTGCGCTGTGTCGTTGGGGTCTGATACAGGAGGATCTATCCGACAGCCGGCTTCGTTTTGCGGCGTTTTAGGATTAAAACCTACATATGGAAGAGTTTCCCGTTATGGTCTGGTGGCATTTGCATCGTCTTTGGATCAGATTGGCCCTTTTGCAAGAAGCATTGACGATTTAGCGCTGATTTATCATGCAATATCCGGAGAAGATCCATTGGATGCTACTACAGCTTGTAAAGATGAAATAGAAAATAGCGGTCTGAAATCTTTTGATTGCAAGGGCATGCGAATCGGTCTTCCAAAAGAGTATTTTCAATCCATTGAAAATCCTATTATTCAGGAAAAAATCTTAGATATGGCAAAGCTTTTACAAGAGCGCGGCGCTATTTTAGAAGAAACCTCCTTTTCTTTCGCAGAGTATGCACTGCCAGCTTATTATATTATTTCTTCCGCTGAGGCGTCATCGAATCTAGCTCGTTATGATGGCGTTCGATATGGCTATCGTACACCTGAATATAAAAATTTGACCGAAATGTATGAAAAGACGAGAAGCGAGGGCTTTGGAAATGAGGTGAAGCGCCGTATTATGCTCGGAACCTTTGTTTTAAGTTCCGGTTATTATGACGCCTATTATAAACGTGCAAAGCTGTTGCAAAGACATGTTACAGAGGAAATGAAAAAACAATTTGATAAATTTGATTTTATCTTGACGCCTACTGTTACCAACACTGCCTTTTGTATTGGTGAGGAGATGAATGACCCTATTAAGATGTATTATAACGATTTCTGTACAGTGTCAGTTAATATTGCCGGACTTCCTGCTATGAGTATTCCTTGCGGAAGAGATGCTAAAGGACTACCTATTGGAATGCAGCTCATTGGACCGCACTTTTCAGAAGAGAATCTGTTGCAGGCAGGAAAGATACTTGAGCAAGCTGTCGGGGGCTTCACGGGAATAAAGGATATCAGGGAGGATATATAAGAATGAGTCAATATGAAATGGTCGTTGGTTTAGAGGTTCATGCCGAGCTTTGCACAAACTCTAAAATTTATTGTTCATGCCGGAATGCCTTTGGAATGGAAGTGAATACGACTTGCTGTCCCATTTGTATGGGGTTACCCGGCACTCTTCCGACTTTAAACGAGAAGGTCGTTGAATATGCCATTAAGATGGGACATGCACTGCATTGTGATATTAATCGGATCTGCAAGCAGGACAGAAAAAATTATTTCTACCCTGATTTGCCCAAAGCCTATCAGATTTCACAGTATGATATTCCTTTGTGTGAAAATGGATATTTAGATATTCTTTTGCAAAATGGTCAAGTCAAAAGAATCGGCATAACGAGACTGCACATTGAGGAGGATGCAGGGAAAGTTTTGCATGACGACAGTTTTGCAGGAACACTGGTGGATTTTAATCGCTGTGGCGTTCCTCTCATTGAAATTGTATCAGAGCCGGATATGCGTTCAAGCGCTGAGGCAAAAGCGTATCTTGAGACCATTCGTTCTTATCTGCTGTATCTTGGAATATCGGATGCCAAGATGCAGGAGGGTTCAATTCGCTGCGATGTTAACGTTTCTGCCAGAAAAGTTGGAGAGGAAATGGGAACGCGTTGTGAGATGAAGAATGTTAACACTTTTAGTGGAGCGGTGAAGGCAATTGAGTTTGAATTTCAAAGGCAGGTTCAAATTTTAGAGAATGGAGGCACAATTGAACAGCAAACCAGACGCTGGGATAGTGAAAAGGGAGAGACTGTTCTTTTGCGCTCAAAAGAAAATGCACAGGATTATCGCTATTTTCCGGAACCTGATTTGAAGACAATTGCAATTGACGAACAAAAAGTTGAGGCGATAAAATCTACCATTCCTGAAATGCCTAATGATAAGATTATTCGTTATATGAAAGAGTATCAATTATCACAAACGGACGCATCCTTGATTGCTGATAATTTGATTTGGAGCAAATTGTTTGAGGAGACGGTGCATTTTCAAACAGTTAAGCCAAAGTTGATTGCCAATTGGATTTTAACAGATGTTGCTCAATATATGAATGAAAGTGGGCATTCCATTTTTGACACAAGCCTTGATGCGAAGCGTTTTTGTGATATGCTGACGGCAATTGAAAACGGCGTAATTTCAAACACTGCCGCTAAAAAGGTTTTTGCAAAATTGCTTGATAGTGATGAGACGGTTTCTAATATTATTGAACAGCAAGGATTAGGACAGAATTCAAACCAGGATGAATTAATCCAAATTGTTGTTCAGGTTTTGGAAGAAAATCAAAAGTCAGTACAAGACTATGCAAATGGCAAGACGAATGCTTTTGGCTTTTTAATGGGACAATGCATGAAAAAAACAAAAGGAAAGGGAAATCCTAATATTTTGAAAGAAGAATTGATGAAAAGACTGAAAAATGCATAATAGCGGGAAGGATCGGCTTGGAGATGGAGAATAGATGCGATGTTTTATATATTGTAATCCCATGTTATAATGAGCAGGCGGTTTTAGCACAAACAGCGACTGCTGTTATAAATAAGCTGCGGCAGATGGTTGTACAGGGGCTGATTCATAAAAGCAGCAAGTTGGTTTTTGTAGACGATGGTTCAACCGATCAGACGTGGCAGACAATTCAAACACTCCATCAACAAAACGATTGCGTTCAGGGAATTTCTTTGTCGAAAAACAGCGGTCATCAAAACGCCTTGTTAGCCGGTCTTTTGACGGTTCGTGAATTTGCGGATATGGTGATTTCATTAGACGCTGATTTGCAGGATGATATTGAGGTTATTCCTCAATTTGTCAAGGAATATTATCATGGATTCGACGTTGTATATGGCGTTAGAAGCACGCGCAAAACAGATGGAAAATTTAAGCGTTTGTCTGCTCGCGGCTTTTATAAACTTATGCATCACATGGGTGTTGACATCGTCTATGATCATGCGGATTATCGTTTGATGAGCAAACGTGCAATTGACAGCCTTGCTGAATTTAAAGAGGTGAACCTTTTCTTGCGAGGAATTGTCCCACTCATTGGTTTTAAAACAACTACAGTTTCTTATGAGCGTCATTCTCGTGCTGCCGGAGAATCAAAATATCCACTCAAAAAAATGCTTTCATTTGCTTTTGATGGCATTACCTCATTCAGCATTCGTCCTATTCGTATGATAACTGCACTGGGATTATTGATTTTTCTTTGTAGCATCATCATGCTGATTTATTTCCTTGTTATCTATCTTTCTGGCAATACGGTGTCTGGCTGGACCTCTACCATTATCTCTGTTTGGGCAATTGGTGGGTTAGAGCTTCTGTCCATTGGTGTGGTGGGAGAATACATTGGCAAGATTTATTTGGAGACAAAACATCGTCCGCGATTTATTGTAGATCAGTATTTAAAATAGCAAAAATACTATTGTGCTTTTAAGGGATGAATGTTATGAAAAAGAGCTCTTATTCATTGGTTAAGACTTCCATTATTGCGGCTATGTATGCAGCGCTCACTATCCTTTTAGCGCCGTTTTCTTTTGGACCTTTACAGATTCGGATAAGTGAAATCTTAACGGTTATACCGCTTTTTTGTAAAGAAGCAGTTCCCGGTTTAACCATTGGTTGCTTGTTGGCTAATATAGTTGGCGCCTCGATGGGTATTACACCGGTTTGGGATTTGCTTTTTGGCGTTTTAGCGACCTTTTTATCTGCTATTTTGACTTATTTAATTGGTAAGACATCTCATAAATGGATTCATTATGTGTTCGCACCTTTGCCGGCTGTCGTCTTCAATGCTGTGATTGTAGGTCTTGAAATGGCGATTTTTTATGCTAATGCCGAAGCGTTTTTTGCAGTTTGGCTTTATAGTGCTTGTTCTGTTTTTATGGGTCAATTTGCTGTCTGCTATCTTTTTGGCATACCTTTTATCATTTTTTTAAAACGAAATGATTTATATAAAAAATTATTTCATTCTTAAAAACAAAAGGTAATTTTACGATTGACAAATAGTATTTTTTGCAGTATAATATATTATGTTGTTTTTCGGCATGGAGAGATGGCTGAGCTGGTCGAAGGCGCACGATTGGAAATCGTGTGTGCCCCATAAAGGTACCGAGGGTTCGAATCCCTCTCTCTCCGCCAAGCAAAAACCCCCGAAGTTTCGGGGGTTTATTTGTTTTTATTTTTTAAATTTCAAGACTTATTTTTGAGTAAAAACCTTTAAATTATCACATTTTTAAAAAAAATTATCACACGAATTATCACACGAGATTTACTTAAGTAAAGTGTCAAAATATTGATTCATTTCTTCTTTAACTTTTTTAGTTTCATCCTCAAAAGTATATTGATATACTTTTCGCAACACTCCGTCAGTAGACCATCCACCCATTTCTAAAACATATTTATCAGGCACGTTTTTTGCATGTAACATAGCGGCAAAATAATGTCTTAGAGAATGTACGGTATAAGGATATATGTCGTTTTGCGCTAATAAACGTTTAAACGATTTTAATACGCCTGATGGAGTGGTGTTGAATATCCAGTCTGTACTGTTTTTATCTTGACATAACCTTTGCAGTCTTTCAGTCAAATATTCGGGGGCTACAACTTTACGATATCCAGCTTTTGATTTAGGGGTGGGCTTATACACAATTTTGTTGTTTTGGTCGGGTACCCGTGCTCCATGGATTAATATTACATTTCCACAAATATCAGCGGGCGTAAGAGCATATATTTCGCTTTGTCTTAAACTACAGGTTGCGGCTAATAGAATTTGACATTCAATGTTAGGAACATCTTTTAAAAGCGTTATAATTCGTTCTACTTCTTGTTTATTAGGAACTGAAATGGTTTTGTTTTCAGATGGTTTTACAGCAACTTCCGGCATGCTATAGCCGGAGAAATTTAGAACTGCAGAAATGAAACCACGTTGATTACGTAAACTTTTTGCAGAGTATTTAAGAGCGTTTTCATTTAATTGAGCCTGTATTAATACGCTGCTTTCTAAGCGGGATAATTTAATATTGAGTATCGAATCAAAGGCATTACGCAACATAATTTTATAACCTCTGATAGTGGAGGGAGAGAGTATATTCATTTTCGTTTCTAGATAAGATTCCGCTGCTTTTGAAAAGACAGGATCAGAACCTTTTTCACAATTCTTTCTTTTGTAGAGAAATTCAGAACCTAAATATTCAGCTTCCTTTTTTGTTGGGGCGGTAAAGGATTTATACACATATTTTCCGTTCTTTTTCTGTCCAGTGCTGACCTGTACACGCCAACTACCGCTTGGCAACTTTTTTGCTTTTGGCACATTATTCACCCCACTTCCTTAGATTATTCAGAGGTTCAAAATGCTGCTTATATCGTCTTTTATGGTAAATACTTTTTTGCTTCCTCGGCAGGAATGAAACCGACAACTTTACCTTTACAATAAATACTATCAAATTCGCTGATATTAATATCATCATAACTATCATTCAAGGAGATTAATCCATGTTCACCTTGTTTTTTGACATAACCCTCATCGTTTAATACGAATATGCCGATTTCTCCTATATCTATAGCCGGCTGTTGTCGAACCAATAATAAATCTCCATCGTGATATTTGGGTTCCATACTGTCACCATGAACAGGCAAAGCAAAATCTGCACGTCTGCTTTCATCTGTATAAGGTATCTGGATGGTCATGCATTCGATATCATCAAATAGCCACAGACCAGTACCAGCGCTTGCACCTATAGGGTAAAAGGAGATAATTGTAAATTGATCTTCTTGCTCTATATCGGAATCCTCAATGCTTCTGTCATTTATCATGCGTTTATATTCTTCTGATAGTAAACAATCTACAACAGTTTTACCGTGCTCATCCAGAGTACGGTATTTTTTTACCATATCTTTTTCAATTAAAGAAAAATCATTATCCGTTTCTCCAAAATAATTTAATAGATAAGATAATGATACATCTAAAACATCACATAATTTAACAATTTTATCAGCGTCAGGCTTGTTGATGTCATTTTCCCAATTGCTAATTACTCCTGCGGATTTAACTCCAATTAATTTCGCTAATTGTGATTGTAAAAGTCCTAATTTTTCTCGAGAGTTTTTAATTCTTTCTCCTAAGGTACTCATAATTCACCGCCTTTCTATTACTATCATTATACCATATTCAAAAAATAAATCAAGAATTTCTGAAAAAAGTTATTGACAATCAAGAAAAAATTATATATAATACAATTAAGTCAAGAAATACTTGATTGAAAGATTTAAAAGGAGGTGGGAAAGTGAGTGTTGCTGATACAATGAAATACATTATGAGAGAGACAGGTCATACGCACACATGGACAATTAATCGCATGAATGCTATTAATAACGATATACATATGACCCAATCAAAATTCAGTGCCACAATTAATAATAAAAGAAGGCTATTAGGAGATGAATTAATTGCTTTTTGTCAAGCAACTAAAATTAATCCAGATGTATTTATGAATAAAAAACCGCCTGACTAAAAGCCAAGCGGGGGATAGAGAGTAAAAACTCTTTATTTCTTTCGCAATGGTGCATTAGCGGAATCTGTAAAAGAACCTGACGCAATTTTAATTAAATCAATAATAGTACCAATACCACACCAACCACATGTAAAGAGATACACTATACCAGAACCAATTTTACCTACATAGAATCGGTGTAAACCACCGATTCCGCAAAAACCCAAACAGCATAAAATCAAAGTTGTTTTTTTAGACTTGTCACTAGTTAATGTGACATAGTTAGTAGTCTGATTATCCATAATTATCACTTCCTATAAATCAATATAGGAAAATAATACCATATAATTAATAAAAATTCAACAATAAATTACATTTTATTAGGAATTTTTTGAATCAGGGGAATAACTGGGTGAAATAACACGGAATGTGTAGAAAGAGGCTCATATTAGAATAGTTTAATAGCGTTTGGGGTCATCAGAGCGACCAACAAGGTAGTCAATAGATACGTCAAAGTAATCTGCAAGTGCAATTAAAACATCATACGCTGGCTTTCGCCGTTCAGATTCATAGTTTTGTATTGCTAATTCACTTAGACCTACTTTAGCAGACAATTGTTTTTGGGTCAATTTGTTAGATAATCGTAATGATTTTAGCCTTTCTGAAAAAAACATAAAATTCTCCTAAAAAAGTCTTGACACATACAAACGTTAGCGATATTATATAAACATAACACATACGAATGTTAGTGTTAAATAATAAAGGGGTAGGTGATAATGAACGAAACAAAATTAAAAAAGAGACGCAAAAAAATAGGCTTAACGCAAGTGAAAGTTGCAGAAAAAGCCAAAATAACGGTAGTATGCTATCAACGCTATGAGACTGGGGAGCGTATCCCGAGAGCTGACACAGCCAAATTAATAGCAAAAGCGTTAGATACTACAGTAGAAGAACTTTTTTAACATATAGTCAAAGAATAACATAATGTAATCAAAAAATCAAGAGAAAGGGAAATATAAGTGAATGAATTAAAAATTTTCAACAATAAAGAATTTGGAAGTATTAGAACAGTAGTAATTGAGAACGAACCGTGGTTTGTTGGCAAAGACGTTGCGGAGGCGTTGGGATATTCCAATCCAAGAAAGGCAATGGGTGACCATGTGGATGACGAGGATAAGGGGGTAACGAAATGTGACACCCTTGGTGGAGTGCAGGAATTAACGGTTATAAACGAATCTGGATTGTACAGTTTGGTAATGTCGAGCAAGCTGCCAAATGCAAAGCAGTTTAAACGTTGGGTAACAAGTGAGGTTCTTCCATCTATTCGCAAATACGGCGCCTACATGACCCCAGAGACAATTGAAGCAGCGATTCTGAATCCAGATACCCTTATAAAAATTGCAACAGCATTGAAAGAAGAACAGGAAAAAACAAGGCACTGCAAGTAGCCAATTCAACTCTTACAGTGAAAAATCAGATTATGCAGCCTAAAGCAGAATATTTTGATGAATTGGTCGATAGAAACTTATTAACCAATTTTAGAGATACAGCAAAAGAGTTAGGAATAAAGCAAAAGGATTTTGTTGGATTTTTATTAGATTATAACTACATATATCGTGGAAAGAGCGGAAATCTTATGACTTATTCAAGATATATTGACAATGGAATCTTTGAGATGAAAGAGTGTTACAATGAAAAAAACTCATGGAAAGGAACACAAACGTTGATAACACCTAAAGGCAGAGAGACGTTTAGATTATTGTGTGTTGAAAGGTAAAGTGCATAGAACACGAAATGTGTAATAAAGGAAGTAAAACAATGGAAATAAAGACGGTAAAAGAACAGAAGACACGAGTTAGAATACCACCAATAATCAGTCTCGAAACTGCAATCAGGATATATTATGAAAACATTGAAATCGGAAATAAAGACATCATAGAGTTGTTTGATAGAATGGGTTCTCAAAAGGTGTGTTTGATGAAGCCCTTGGTAAGGACTGAGATGACAAAACGAAATACACCAATATGGGACGCACATCGTGTAAATACAAAGGTAGCATATAGTACATGGGGATTAAACATTGATGATTTCGAAAAGAGATACAACCGCTTAAAGAAGTTAAACTTTATTCATTAACAAAAGAAAAGGAGGACGGTAATGCCTTTTACGGAAGAAGAGCTAGAGGAGATTAGAAAGGCGGATGGAGAAATAGACAGAGAGAATCGCTTTTGCCTACGCTTTCAAAACTAGCGGAAAGTCTTGCTGATATAACGAAACGTTTTTCTAATTTGAAT
>CAKSAY010000011.1 GCA_934438055.1 uncultured Oscillospiraceae bacterium
TAAAAATTCCCTCCTGATGTATATTCTACATCAAGAGGGCTCTTTTTTCTATTGTCCGTTTTTTACGGACTTGTTCATGATTGAGAGGGGATTTTATTATTCAAAATATTTACCTTTGCAGGAGAGATTCGCAGGCTTGTCGACCGGCACTTTGTGCTGCTTTGCTTGGAATGATTTGAACGGTCAAAATAAGGATTAAATCAGTTTGCAATATAAAAAAAGGGGAGAGGCAGGGTGTTTTGGCTGCCTCTCCCCTTTGTGCAGTTCTGTTGGCAGACCACACCAAGCGCAATTTTTAATTAACAAAAGAGCCTTTTAGAAAAAATCGTTTTCATAGCTATCAACTGAGCGACCTAATTTCACGCCGTAAAAGAACATCTTTTGGCATAAAATACTTATAAGGCTTTCATAAGAGTCTGACAACTCGTCTGCTATCTGCGGCAGAGAACATTTAGCGGGATCATGCTCTACATCTGCAAGAATGGCTCGAATTCTGTTAGAAATATCAGCGCAATTTTCTTTTGAAAATGCTGATTGAATTTGATCATGCAGCATTTCTTCTCGTTTATTCAAAGGAGCTTGCGCCGTATGCCCAAGATATAGCGCAGAGATTGTTTGAAAGATGTCATCATAAATCAAAGATGTATAATGCTCTTTTGGAAAACTTTCTGGCATCGATTCTTGTTCTTCGTTGTCTCGTGTCTGCCTTGCAAGGTGGATTGCGCCGCAAATTTGCTCTTTGACCTGTGAAGGTGAAATATCCAAATCTTCGGCAACAATAAACGATAACGCATCTAAATAATCATCTATCATTTTCATAAATCATTTCCCCATACTTTACTTCATAAATTGTTTTCGTGATGATCAAATATTGCAGAATCAGCTTAAACGGGTGATTTAACTGCATACTGTGATCAAAAATCAAATAAAATACGACAGGTATTTCCAAAATTCGACTTTACAAACAGTATTATACAATAGAAATGATTAAAAAGTCAAAGGATATTTTAAATTTTGTCATAATATAATAAGATATATAACAATACAAAATGAAAATTATAAAAATGTAATAAATATTTGTAATTTTATTATTCCACGCTCTCTTCTGCTTTAGCAAGCTCCTTTTTATCTTTCAAAAATTTTGGAACGGGAATAGTGCATCCAATGATTACTGCGATGAAGAGGAACAAGATGGAGTCGACAGGAAAACAGATGAGCAAAACGAGCACGACTAGAAGGGGCTTTCTCATCACTGTTCCGGTTAAACCGGCTGTGAGAATCGTAACGATAAAGATAGGATCTACAGGCAAGACCAGGGCGAGAGCATAGGCTATGCTTACTCCGGAAAATATCACAGGGAAGATGTTTCCGCCGCGAAATCCGGAACTAACACAGATGTTTACCATAAAGAGTTTTATAATTCCGGTTAGCAGCAGAGTCCAAAAGCCGATTTGCTGCCAATTGGTCATTAAAATTCCCATTTGGTGTTCGCCGGAAAACATGGTATAGGGCAGCAGACATCCCACTAATCCTAACAGCAGTCCGCCAAAGAGCGCTTTGCCTATGATGGAACTTTTGAATAGTCCAAAAAACGCATTAACAAGCTTGACGGCAGCGAAATAAAGCAGACCTGCCAAAACGCCGATGAGGGCGATGGGAATAAGCCAAAGAATTTCATTTTTGCCCACGCTTGCAGGTGAGTCAAAGCGGGGGAATCCCTTGCTAAAGGGTAGTAATATATTCAACCCTCCAAAAGAGAAAAGGGCGCCCAAAATAGCTGAAAAATAGATAATTATTTTGGATGTTTTTGGTATAATATTTTCGCTGTTTTCACCACTCAATTCAAGGGGCGACAACAGTCCAAATAAAGGCGCTGCGCCAAAGACCACGCTGAGTGTTGCCGCAGTGCCTATCTGCGCCAAATTTTTTGTCTCTTTGCCGGCATACTTAAATCTATCGCCTATCCAGGTGCATAAGCCGGCAATTGCGCCTGTTAGCCCGGCCTCCGGGCCGATGGATGCACCGAAAATTAAAGGCAAAAGAGCAGCGAAGAAGATAACCCATATATTATCGTAAGGGTAACGGTGTTCCTTTCCAACCCGCTGCATGACCTTTGTCAGCGTTTCAGGATAGACGCCAAATTTATGCTGGAATAACCCTAAAACGAGACCACCGAGCACACAAAAGACGATAGGGTAGAAAAATGGTAGATGCAGAGCGTTGGGAAGATAATTCCAAATCAATTCGATGCCAATATTCATTAAGGCGCAGAAGATCCAAACGACGGCTCCGGCCATAGCGCCCAGCACGAGCGCAAATAGGACAAACAGCACGTGATTTTTGATGATAATGTTTAAGCGTTTCAATTACAATTCCCCCAATTATTTTAACTTTTCAATGCCGGAATTTCAAAATATAAAATATTTATATTTAATCATAAATTATATCACTTTTTTTTGGAAAATGTCAATTGCGCAATTTGTTTTTAGATTGATTTTTCCACGACCTGCAATTTTGCTAAATCAATATACAATTATATTTTTTTATGATATAATATAATTGAAAAGATTACTACGAAAGCAGGCGGTATCAATTTGCTTTGAGAGGGTAAAATCACGTTTTTTACCGAATATATAGCCTTGCTGTATGGAGTTGTGTGCGAACGCGATCGGCGCGTTCTTCTCAGAGAAATGTTTGATTTTAAATCATAGTGGTTGTCTGGTAATGATTCGCTTGTTTAACAATATAGTGATCTCTGTGCTTTTTCATTTAGTGTTTACAAGTTGCTTGTTCTGCCTTGGGCAGAATGATGCATCAAGATAATTGTCAATAAACCTAATAAAGAAAGGAGAAGTAAATGAAACTAAAATTTTATGGTGCTGCTAAGGAAGTGACAGGAAGCTGTCATTGCATTGAGATTGGGGGATACAATATTTTAATTGATTGTGGTCTTGCGCAGGGCGCAGAAGAAAAGGAAGACAATGCGCTTCCTTTTGACGCAAAAACAATTGATTTTGTTTTAGTGACACATGCGCATGTGGATCATTCGGGCAGACTTCCCCTTTTGGTTAAAAACGGTTTTAAAGGGCAAATCATCACCACCTCTAAAACTGCAGATCTTCTCAAAATTATGCTTCTTGACAGTGCGCACATTCAGGAGTCGGATGCAAAATGGAAAACAACAAAAAATAAACGTGCGGCAAAGCCTGTGTTTGAACCGTTATATACACAGGATGATGCACAAAAAACATTGCAATATTTGAAAGTATGCGAATATGAGGAGACGGTTAAAATTGCGGACGGAGTACAGGCTCGTTTCACTGATGCCGGGCATCTTTTGGGTTCTGCTTCCATCACCTTGGATGTTCAAGAAGATGGCATTATGCGGCGCTTGGTTTTTTCAGGCGACATTGGCAATTATGATCAACCTATTATTCGAGATCCACAGTATCTTCATGATGCTGATTATGTGATTATTGAATCCACCTATGGCAATCGTTTACATAAAAAGGCGGACGATTTGGTTGCAGAGCTTGCGTCTATTTTTGATAGAACTTTTTCTCGGGGAGGTAGTGTGGTAATTCCCTCATTTGCAGTGGGGAGAACACAAGAACTTCTTTATTATATTCGTGAAATTAAGGATCGACATTTGGTGAAGAACTGTCCGGATTTTCCTGTATATGTTGACAGTCCGCTGGCTTTTGCAGCAACCAAAATTTATGATGGGGATTTGCATGGCTATGCAGATGAAGAGACAATAGAGATTTTGCAGAGTGGTTTTAATCCAATCTCCTTTCACAATCTTGGATTGTGCCAGACGCTTGATGAATCAATTGCTTTAAATAAAGATCAGGATATGAAAGTGATTATCTCGGCAAGTGGAATGTGTGACGCCGGGAGAATCCGCCACCATTTAAAACATAATCTATGGCGGCCTGAATGTTCTATTATATTTGTTGGCTATCAAGCAGTGGGAACTTTGGGAAGACTTCTTCTTGAACGGCCGCCGCAGGTAAAGCTTTTTGGAGAGGAAATTGCAGTGCGTGCTGAAATCTATAATTTTAGAAACATGAGCTCTCATGCGGATAGAGACGGACTTTTAAGATGGATTAGTGAATTTGAAAACAAGCCAAAGCGCGTCTTCGTTGTGCATGGAGAGGAAAATGCGGCGCTGTCGTTGTCTAGAGAACTGCAGTTGCGGGGCTTTCGCACCACTGTGCCGGATTATCAAATGAGCTATGATTTGATTGATGACATAACATTGCATGAGGGCATTCATCCCTCTCGTTTGCGTAGAAATGGAACCAAGAAAGTGGCGGCTTCATCTTGCTATGCTAATTTGCTTCTTGCGGGAGAACAAATTTTAGAGGCGATTCGTCATAATGAAGGCGGCACAAATAAGGACTTGACAAAGTTTGCTGAACAGCTCAAAGCGTTAGCACAGAAATGGGATCGATGATTGTATATGATCACGAAGTTTGCGAGCTTATCTTAGAAAATTTTTGAAAATAGAAAAGTTGTAGCGTTTGTTGTATAGATTAAATTTTTGGTATAAGTTATATACAAAGCTTTTAAATAATAGAAATTTTATTTCAATAAAAATTAATAATGTTGACATTAAGTAAATAAATTGTAAATTATAGGTTCTTCACCCCTTTGACGTCTATGGAATGTTTTGCTGTAATACTATTAAAATTATAATTGAACACAATAAAAAGCAGATTATTTCCAAGATGCTTAAAAAGATTATGGGATTTTAGTACTTTTTCTGCTGCTAATAGAATCTGCTCTTAACTTAGAGAATAATAATTTATTCATATCTTTAATTTTACAACAATTCAACAAAGGAGTAAATTCCATCGTGTTGTTGCCGGATTTTTATCAGCAGTATTGATTTCATCTGCTTTTCCGGTCTCTGCTGTTGTAGATTCATGTATGGAATCTTTATGGAATAATTCGGCAGCGTCGGAGAGCAGCGATTTTGCAAACACTGACACTACAGACAACCTTGTTTTTGGAGACGATAATACGCCTTTAGTTGCTCCGGCAGAGGATAATATTTCAACGGCTGACGCTGCGGTGATACATCCTATTTATACTGCACAGGGCTTGCAGAACATTAATCAGGATTTTTCAGGAAGCTACTATTTGGCAAATGATATTGATTTAGCAGAGTCGGATTGTTTGCCTGATGCTCCTAATAACAATTTTGTTTCCATTAGAACAGAAGACAGCCCTTTACAGAAACTTTTGATGACTGTAATCATATGGAGAAAAATTTGTAGATTAGCGCTGATTCTAACTATACTTGATTCTTTGTCTATGTTGGAACCAGAGGCCGTGTGAGCAATGTTGGGGTGAGTGACTCGATCGCTTTGACTGAGAACGCTGCCGGGATTGAGGACTATCTTTCTCCAATGGCCACTGCGGCAAATTGCTATTATTTCTAGTGAATCAGTTGGCGGCGTTGTCTGTCAAAATGATGGTTTTATCAACAATTGTTATAACATTGGAACTGTTTTCAGGCAAGATATTTCCGGTGGTGTGGTTGGTTATGGCTCATCTACGGTGACAAACTGCAATAACAAGGGCACTGCCACGGACGTTAATGCTGCGGGAGGCGTTGTTGGAAATACGCATGGCGTTATCTCAAATTCTTATAATTCCGGAGCTGTGGGACCCAAGCTAAACACAGGCGGCGTTGCAGGTTTAGTATGTAAAAGTGGCGCTATTACAAATATATATAATGCTGCTAGTATAACCGATTCTATCTTCGTTGGCGGTGTTGTAAGAAGTCTGATCGGCAGCATCAATGCCTATTATAATACGGATAATAATACGGAGAATGTAGCAGGTGCGCACTCTCCCATTGGAAATAACAACGGTTTGTCTTCATCTGTTTTAGGGTTTACGACTTTGGATATGAGCGGTCCTGACGCATTGAATCATATGATTTTTACGGATGCAGAGGGAATATGACTCTCTTCCCCCTGTCAGTCGGAAAAATTAGCGATAATGGTGAGACAGTTTTTTATCTGCCGCAATTGAGTTTTTTATGCGCAGATACGTCTAATCCACAAAATTTCCCCTATATTATGGGGCACTCCTTTAACGGGGATTTTGTTCCAACGGGAGACTATACAGTTATTGAGACGGTAGATTCATTATTGAATCTTGAAAATGGCTTAACCGGCTGTTATGTTTTAAGGAATGACATTGACGTTTCTAATATGGAATGTGCTAGTATTAGCTCGATGCAGGAGCCTTTTGAAGGCAAGTTTGACGACCGGGGTGATACAGTGAGAAATATTGTCATAGACGGTGAAGGCAATCAGGGACTGTTTGGTGTTGTTGGGCAAGACGCTTATATAGGTAATTTAGACGTGCAGGGCGAAGTTCAGGGTGGAATGAATGTTGGCGGCATTGTAGAATTACTCGAATCCGGGGCAACAATTGAGAATTGTCACAGTGATGTCTCTGTCCATGGAACCGAAAATGTTGGAGGAATTGCAGGAAACATTTCTTCAGGGGCACAGCTACATTGTTGCGCAAATTACGGCAGCGTAAATGGCAGCAAGAATATTGGCGGACTTGTTGGTTTTTTAGCAAGTAATGTAGATACCGGCTATAATACAGGATCAGTTTTTGATGATGGATTACATATTGGCGGCCTTATCGGAGAGTTGTCTGCTGATGGGGCGTCTTTGCAAACAAGTTATAATATGGCTCAGGTAATGGAAAGCGGAGTCTGCATGGACGGCATTGTCGGCAGTGTTGGAGAGGGGTTGCAGGTGATTGATTGCTACAACGCCGGTTTTGTGAAGAAAGCAGATTTTGTTCAGCTAAGCGATGACGACCAGATAGCAACAGGGGGGTGCTGCCGCTAATGTGAACGGCAGCGTGGGCAATTGTTACTATAATTTAGAACCTGTTCAAGGTGGGATAAACGATGCAGTTGGAAGCTCATCTGAAAACGCTGTTATCACACAAGTTAAGGCGTGCAACACACTGCAGATAACGGGTGAAGATGCAATTGACTCTGTAGCAATGGATTTTCAGGCTCCAATAGTTTGGATGACGTAGCCAAATGAAGCGGGATATTGTTTACTATCCCTATTTGGAAAACAATTCTGCTTCTGCGAAAAATGCAGTTTGCAGTTATCATGTTTCATTGCCGACAGGAGATATGTACGAGATGGCTTATTTGCCTGAATATGCAGCAGATGGTCAAGTTAGTGCACAGGGAAGCTGTGCATTTACAGTAACCTTGCATCTTTCTGACTATGGCTATGAAGAAATGCCCATTACGGTTTTTGCAAATGGCGTGCCGTTGACTCCGGTTTGCGTTGAAGATAATGTATACCTATTTATTGCAAAATACTGAGCAGGATTAGGAAATCACAATAGAATTTAATGAGGTTATGCCGTCTAGCGTTGTTGTTTCCGGACAGAATAGTATGAAATATGGAGAGGAACAAACTTTGACTGTCAACATGGAGCCGCAGAATATGCTTGAGAAGAACCAGGCGGTTACATGGAGCATAGTAGAGGGTGTTGATAATGCAGAAATTGTATCGAGCAGAAACACAGAGGTTGTGATACGGGCAGTTGGCGTTGGAGAGGCACAGTATGTGCAGAGGCGGCAAATGGATTATATGACGATTTTTTCATTGTGGTGGAAACAACTGTAGAGCCTGTGCAGATAAGTGATGAAGATGAGGTGATGCAAGATGTCGGTTCTATCTTTAGAGCTGAGGTGATTGGAGAACAAAATCTTTCTCAGGAGGTAGCGTTGAAGAATAGAGGGTGCTCATTCACAAAATACAACTGTTTCTCCCGATTCATCTTCAACCTGTGTGTTGAAGATTGGAATAGATGAAACGGCGAAGACTATTGAGGTTGTGGCAACGTCTGTAAAAGCTCCTCAAAGTGAGGCAAGGTTCTCCATCTCAGTTGTATTGCGTGGAGATTTTTTACACGATGGTGTTGTTGACTCGCCGGATAAAAAATTTTTATACGCTCACATGGCTCAGAATATGTACTATTTGGATCCAATCAGTGCGGAATACAACTTGAATCACGATAGCGTTATTGCTCAAGAGGATATGAATGGGTTGCTAAAAATATTGGAAGAACAGGTATAAAACATTCCTCCGGGAATAGCCGTCAGCTTGATGGAGAACGCGTTTGTTCTGAATAATCAATAAAGGTATGTTGTTTGAAAAAAACAACATACCTTTATTGTATAAAGAAGCCCTCGCCATAGTGACTTGGTTAAAAAAGGCTATTGCGGATGGGGAAGAAAGAACCTACTAATGTGTTAGAATAAAGAAGTGACCTGTCAGTTACAACAAAAAACATATTAGGAGGAGATTTAAGTGAATGATAATAATAGTTTAGCACATACGAACGAAATGAAATTGCAAATACCATGTGGTGTTTGCACCGAAATATCAAAGGAAAGTATTTTATGGAGAGCAACGAGCAGAGATAAGAAAAATATTAATGACACACTATGCCAATGGAAGGAAGAAATAATAGAAAGAGAAGTATGACCTAACCATATACATCTGCTTTTGAGTATACCCCGAAGATGAGCGTATGAGGATTTATGGGATATTTGAAAGGAAGGAGAAGTCTGTTAATATTTGAGAAGTTTGGGAGCATAAAATTTGCATACAGAGATCGGGAATTTTGGTGAAAAGAATGCTATGTAGATACGACAGGAAAAAATACAGCAACCATAAAGAGTTACATAAAAAATCAATTAAAAGCAGATAGGGAAAGAGCTCAGTTGAGTATATATGCTCTAAAAGACCTGTTTACGGGCAGTAAGTAATCCTATGTGAGGCCGGCAGGCTAACAAAAGACGCATTTGTTCGTAGTCAGCAGCATTTAGGGCTTGCCTGAAAATGAAATACCCCACGCTATGCGTGGGGATATTTATTATGGCAAGAACGCAATAATTCAGGCAGAGTGTGACTGTGTAATTTTCGGAATATTTTGTTGTTTGACTTGACAGAGAAATGTAAGGTGATATAATAAGTAATGTTATCTTTTCGGTAATATGTCGCTGGGCATATGTAAGGGAACACGGTGCAATTCCGTGACAGCCCCCGCTACTGTGAGAAGGATTATATCTATAACAAACCCATTGGGAATTTTCCTGAGAAGGGATAGATATGAGATGATTTCGAGTCAGGATACCTGCCGTTAAGAGATGAAATTGCAAAAACTTTCGGCGGGAAAGAGTGCAGCTGCATTGTGCTTTATAATAAAGATGGAGAATTGCCCCGCCTCTTAAGTTGGCGGGCATGTTTTTTTATTTTGGTGGTGCTAGAATCCACCAAATGATTGAATCTTTTGCCGCCGCTTAGGCGGCTTTTTTTCCCTCCTTTTATTTTTGCAGAAAAGAAAAGAGGATGGAGAAATGAAAAAGAGATGTTTTGCGCTGATTTGTTTCATAGCGGTTTTTATTGCGCTGCCCGTTCAGGCAAAAGAAGATGGGATTGATGTTAAAAATGCAATTTCCCAAACAATAACATATGAACAGAGTTTGTTTCCAAACCCACAACCCTCTTATGGGCACACAGCAGGCGCTGAATGGGCGTTGTTGGGCATTGCCCGCTCAGGAGAGGAAATTTCGCAGGACTACTATCAGACGTATCTTACCAATCTATCGGTAACTTTAGAAAAGAACCGGGGGGATTTACAGAGTGTCACAAATGATGATAAGGTCATTTTAGCACTAACAGCCATAGGTCTTGATCCCACTAATTTTGCCGGCTACAATCTCATTGTATTGGGGTTTGAAAGCTTTGACGCAATAGAGGCGTTAACGCCCTCCGGTCCTGCTTATGCTTTATTAGCGCTAAATAGTAATGATTATCAGCTTCCTCCGCAGGCAGACTATGATGAAAGCGATTTGGTTGGGTTGCTTTTGCAGTCTGAAATTAAGCCCAGCGCGGACAATGGAAATCAGCAAGGAGGATGGGCGTGGACGGGAGACAAGCCTGACCCTGATTTAACGGCGATGGTGCTCCAAGCGCTTGCACCCTATGACACAGACGCTCATCCTGCGGTTGTTGATGCAGTTGCGCGCGGTTTGTCTGTATTATCAGGTATGCAGCTTGCAGATGGAGGTTTTTCTTCCTATGGGGTCGAAAATGCTTGCAGCGTTGCGCAGGTGGTGACGGCTCTTTGTGAATTGGGAATCGATCCGACATCGCAGGTATATGGTTTCAATCAAGGAGGCGCCAATATGGTGGAAAATCTACTTTCTTTTGCTTTGCCGTCCGGTGGATTTATCTATCAGCAGGGGGAGCGTGCAGCCTCTGCCTTTTCAAGCGAACAATCCCTCTATGCATTGGTTGATTATCAAAGATTGAAAGAGGGGAAATCATCGCTTTATCGGATGGATGATGTTACACCATTTTTTTATCATGTTCCTGACGTGGCGCCGGAGCAAAGTGGCTCGGGCGCGATGACGTCAGAGCCTGTGCAGACGGCCATTTTAGACAACGGAGAGCAGACACAGTCGTTTCAGACGGTGGGTGTGCAGTCACCTGCTACGGGTGATGATGGATATGGCGCCATAGGCTTATTAGGCGTTTTGGCGTTGACTGTTGCAGTTTTGCTCAAACGGAGTGGAAATCATGCATCGTAAAAAACTCATTTGGATGGTTCTTTCTATAATAGCGGCATGTGTTGTTGCAGGAGCTTTGATATGCCTTGCTATTTTTTCTATGCCCTCTTTGCCACAGCAGGCTCCTACGCCGGGACTTCCAACCGGTGAACAGAGCAGTTTGTTAGAAAGTCCTTGTAGTGAGATGCTACAGAATTCTTCTACTGCGCAGGAGACCGGTTCGTTCGACAGCAGCGCTGTTTCACAGAGCCAAGCGGAAGACGTTGCGCGGAGAACAGGCGAAACGGCGGCACAGTCTGCCGGGCAGAGCGTCGAGAAAACGCAGCTGGCAGAGACGCTCGGGGAAAGCGAAGCAGAAGACGAATTGATTAATAGTTGCACAATCGAAATTCGCTGTGACGCTATTTTAGGTCATATGGATCAATTAAAGGATGGATATGCTCCTTTTGTTCCTGCAGACGGTTTTTTCTTGCATACAACCACCGTCACATTTACACCGGGAGAAACGGTTTTAGACGTTCTACGTCGGGTCACTGAACAGAATGGTTTACAGCTTTTAGAAAGCGGTGGTTATGTGCAGAGCATAGGACATCTCATAGAGGGATGCTGCGGACGCTCCAGCGGCTGGATGTATACTGTCAACGGTGAGGTTCCTCATTATGGCTGTGATCAATATCAGTTAAACGACAGTGATCGAGTTTCCTGGCAGTTTGTGTGCGATTCTGCAGATATCATTACAGGGGGATGAAGGCTTTGCATTGTAGATTGTCGTTATTTCACCCAGCAGTTGCTTTTGTATATTTTGTTTTTGTGATAGGGATATCTTTTTTTTCTATGCAGTCTGTTTTTTTGCTCATCTCCTTTAGCAGCGCGCTTTTATATTGCCTTTTGCTCAAAGGATGGCGGGGTGTTAGGATGAATTTACTGCTTGTTCTCCCTGTTATTATTTTTACGATTGTGATCAATCCACTTTTTGTTCATCAGGGAGTGACGGTTTTGTTTGTTGCCTTTGGAAAGCCGGTGACTTTGGAGGGAGTTGTCTTTGGAATTCATGCTGCTTTCATGCTTAGTTGTGTTGTGCTCTGGTTTTCCTGTTTTAATTGTGTAATCACTCCGGAGAAACTGACCTATCTTTTTGGGAGAACAGTTCCTGCTGTTTCGCTGATTCTCTCGATGACGTTGCGCTTTGTTCCAATGTATCGCAGACAGTTTAGACAGATTATGATGGCGCAGAAAGGGTTGGAGCCTGAGAAACAGGGTGTTTTTGCGAGGGCTAAAACTGTTATGCGATGCCTGTCGATTTTGACTTCATGGGCTTTAGAACACTCTATTGAGACGTCGAATTCGATGCGAGCCAGAGGTTATGGCTTGCCGGGACGAACCCATTTTTCGCATTATCGTTTCAATGTTTTTGATGCGCTGTTTTTATCCGGCGTTGTTATTCTTGCCGGCATGGTGATTATAGGATGTTTTTTGGGAGAAAATCAGATGTTGTTTTATCCGGCCTTGGTCTATAAACCGATTACATGGTTTTCAATTGCTGTTTATATTGCCTATGCGGTCTTGACTTTCTTGCCCACAATTCTTTTTGTTAGAGAGGAGATAAGATGGAAATCATACAGTGCAAAGACCTAATCTTTCGCTATGCGACCGCCTCAATGGATTCTTTGAAGAAAGTATCCTGTTCCATCCAGAAAGGATCATTCACTCTGCTTTGTGGTGCGTCGGGCAGCGGAAAAACGACCTTTCTGCGTTCTTTAAAGCCGCAGCTTGCTCCTGCGGGGGAACTTTCAGGAGAAATTTTTTTTCAGGGAAAAAGCCTACATTCTCTTAGTCTCGCAGAGAGCGCGGCGGAGATCGGTTTTGTGCAGCAAGATCCGGCGCAGCAGATTGTGACGGACAAAGTGTGGCGTGAATTGGCTTTTGGCATGGAAAGTCTTGGAGTGCAACCCTCTGTTATTCGGAGAAGAACTGCGGAAATTTCCTGCTTTTTTGGCATAGAGGAGTGGATTCATAAGGAGACTTGTCTTTTGTCTGGCGGTCAAATGCAGTTGCTCAATTTAGCGTCGGTGATGGTGATGGAGCCGTCGCTTCTTTTGCTGGATGAACCAACAGCGCAGCTTGATCCGATTGCGGCAGCAAGCTTTTTAGATCGGCTTTTTAAGATTCATCGTGAGCTGGGAACGACCATTGTGATTTCTGAGCATCGTTTGGAGGAGACCTTTTCGAGAGCGGATCAGGTGATTGCCATGGAGGAGGGAATGGTGAGGTTTTGTGGAACGCCTGAAAAAACAGCAGCCTTTTTGATGTGCAGCGGGGCATCTGTTCAGGAGCTTCCCGTTGCAGCGCAGGCGGCTTCTTGCATCGACTATCAGGGGGATTGTCCTTTAACGGTTCGAGAGGGGAAAAGACTGCTTTGTTCTCTGTTTGCAGAGAATGGGGAGAAGCGATTGACGTCTATAAAAAAGACAGAGAATCAACATGCCTCTGAAGCGGCCGTTGCTCTGTCACATTGTTATTTTCGCTATGAAAAAGCGGGAGAAGACGTTTTAAAAGATTGCTCTTTTTCTTTGCCAAAAGGGAAGCTCACATGCATTGTGGGAGGAAACGGTGTGGGAAAATCCACAGTTTTGCAGCTCATGGGAGGAAGACTAAAACCCTATCGGGGAAAGGTGAAGCGCTTTGTGCAGCGGGTGAGCGTTTTACCGCAGAATCCTCAGCTTCTTTTCACCGAACCGTCTGTGATTGAGGAACTTCTCGTTTGTTCAAAGACAGAAGCAGAGCAGATGTTGTCTTTTTTGGGACTTTGTTCTTTAAGAGAACAACACCCTTATGATCTCAGTGGAGGAGAGCAGCAAAGGCTCGCTTTAGGAAAGGTGCTTTTAAAACACCCGCAGGTTGTTTTGCTCGATGAACCAACCAAAGGGCTTGACTGCGCTTGGAAAAAGAGCATAGGTTGTTTGCTGCGAACCCTTGTGGATCGGGGAATCACAGTGGCGGTTGTGAGTCACGACATTGAATTCTCCGCTGAATTTGCTGATTGTGTCGCAATGCTTTTTGACGGCTCGGTTCTTTGTCAGGGTTGTCCGCATGAGCTATTTTTGCAAAATCAATTCTATACAACAGCTGCTCATCGAATGGCAAAAGATGTTTTTCCAACTGCACTCACAATTGAGGAGGTGATTTGCCAATGCAGGGAAAGTCTCTCGCAGCGAGAAGAAGTCTTGCAATAGGGGCCTATGTTGCACTCCCGTTGCTTTTATTGGTCGCGACGCTATGGCTTGACAGCCGGTGGTATATCATCTTGAGTGTGTTATTGCTTTTGTGTGGAATCGTTCCCTTTTTTGTTTCTTTTGAGAGAAAAAAACCAAGGGCAAGAGAGGTGGTTTTGCTTGCCGTGATGTCCGCTCTTGTGATGATTGCAAATCTCGCAAGCTTTATGATGGTTCCCTTTCAGGCGGGTACAGCAATGGTGCTTATAGCGGGCGTTGCTTTTGGCCCTGAAATGGGATTTATGGCGGGCGCTCTGGGCAGATTGTCTGTGAATATGTTTTATGGACAGGGCATTTGGACACCCTGGCAGATGTTTGCATGGGGAATGTTGGGGTTGTTAGCGGGGCTGGTTTTTGCAGCATATGAGGCTGCGCAAATCCAACCACATCCTTTTCGAACGCTGCTTTGTTTCATTAGCTTACCTGTTGGATGCGTTTGTTTGGGTGAACTGACTCTTGTTTTTTGCGGGGCTTATGCTGACCTTGCATGGGGAATTTATTGCTTTGGTTTGATTGGGCTTTTGATAGCACTTGTCTGTTTTAAAAATCGTTTACAGGCAAATCGCATGGTTCTTGCTTTGTTTGGATTCTGCCTTACATTTTTTGTTTATGGCGGTGTGATGAACTTCTCAACAGCCGTTTTGTCTGGCTTGTTTGACAGCTTTTCTTTTGAGGGACTATCTATTATTTTTCTGGCCGGAATTCCATACGATTTTCTTCACGCTTTGGGTGTCGCCATTTTTCTCTTTTGCTTTGGCGAGATGATAATCAAAAAATTTCGGAGAATCAAGAAAAAATATCGTATTCTATAGTGCATTGGATGAACAATTTTGTTTGAAGAGTTTTTTTGAACAGACATTTCGCTGCCGGAAGTTATTGCTTTTGCATTGTATGCGCGCTTTTAAAGAGATGAGAGTTTTTGAAAACGCAAAACTTTTATGGAACTTGGAAAATGCAGTAAACGTTTGTTGATTGTTACAACATATAAGATATCATGAACGCTGTGAATGGAATCATTATAAAAATCGAAAAAATATCGTTTTAAAGGCCAATCTTTTAACTATAAAATTATTTAGCAGCTTATAGGGATGTGCAAGTTTTCTATATCAATTTGAGAAGATAAAAGGCATAACAAATCAGCAAATGATTTTTCCCTATCATAAAGCGGGCTGCTCGGCGCTTGCTGAAAAATGGATAGAATTTGCGCTGATTTTTTCTCAAATTAAAAAATCCCGTAATGCATAAAGCTTACGGGATCTTTTTTCTATTACTTTATTTAACAAACTATTTTCACCTTATAATATGCTTGCACCACCATATCAACCGGCAGCTTTTCTTTGAAGTTTCCGCTGCTTTCTATAGTTCGAGATCATGATAGAGTGATTTGAGCATTTGGCATGATTTCTCGAATCTAGCAAGCTCTTTTTGATTTAAATCCAGCTCTATGATTTGAGAAACTCCTTGACGATTCACTATGCAGGGTGCGCCGGCATAGACATTATTCTGCCCATATTGCCCCTCCATCATAGCGGATACGGTTAGCACACTGCTCTCATTTCCTAAAATTGCACGTGTGATTCTAACCATTGCCATGCCGATTCCATAATAGGTTGCCCGTTTTGCTTCAATGATTTTTTGTGCTGCATCACGCACTTGTATTCCGATTTTCTCCATTTCTTCCCGGCAATAACGACCGTCTTTATCTTCACAGAGGGACAAAACAGGCTTTGTGGCTATCATTGCCTGCGACCATGGAACAAATTCACTGTCTCCATGCTCTCCCATTACATAGGCGTGAATATTACGTGGATCGATTGAAAAATATTCTCCCAAAAGATATCTAAGACGCGCTGTGTCTAATGCAGTTCCTGTTCCTAAAACCCGGTTGTGCGGAAAGTTAGACAGACGGCATGTTATATAAGACATGATATCTACCGGGTTTGTTGCAATGAGAAAGATTCCGTCAAAGCCTGATTGCGTTACAGGTCCTATGATGGAACGAAACACCTGCGCATTTCTTTTTAACAGTTCAATTCTCGACTCTCCCGGTTTTTGTGCAACACCGGCACAGATTGCTACAACGTCCGCGTTTTGACAGTCAGTATACTCTCCGGCATAAATTTTTATATTAGAACCTGAAAAGGCCAGTCCATGGTTGAGATCCATTGCTTCGCCCTGCGCGCGCTTTTTGTCAATATCAATGAGCACCAGTTCATCACAGACATTTTGGTTGAGCAAGGCATAGGCATAGCTCATACCTACCAGTCCGGTTCCAATTAAGACCACTTTTCTATTTTCATATCTCATATTGTTCTCCTTTTAATGCTTGATTCATATATGGTATTAGTTTGTACACTGTTAGGATGGATATTCCTGTTTTTTTGGAAGAATCGTTTTTTGTAATATCAGGTATAGCATGATTACAAAAACAACGCAATTGATTAATGAAAAACATTGTTGCACAGTGGGCAACCAGTTTTCAAAGATTTCGCCATAATTATAGGAAAAGAGCACCCATGCTTGGTTGACGAATGTAATTGTCATGATGATAAAGTAGAATATGAGATATATCCTTTCTCGGCAGAGAATCCAGCACAAAAAGAGCAGCATGAGCACGGGAAGTTGATATCGTTCGTGCATTTGCGTTGTAAAAAGAAAGATAGCGTTCATATAAAGCGTGGCTGGAATGCATGCTGGGATTTTACGGGCAGATACCCTCATCCATACATAAAAGAAAAACAGTCCTAATAAAATCAAAACAGTGATGCAGGAGGAAAGAGTTTGATAAGAAACGGTTCCTAAAAAGGGCTGTGATGCGTCTGAAAAATTGAGGGAAGGAGAGAGACCGTAGAGGTTAAAAGCATTGAGATTTATGTAGGGATAAGAACCAAAACCGCTAAGATAGATTGAGGGCGCCAGCATGAGTTGTTTTGACCCTATCATAAAGGGCAGCCATCCGAGGAGCCCTGTTGCAAGCCCTGCCAGCAGAGCTTTTATCCATTTGTTTGGAGAATAATAAAAAAGGAGCTCAAACAGAACAACAGGGGCAAGATAACACATTTGCAGCTTGGTAAGACAGCCCAATGCGAAAAAAATGAGTGCAGAGATGGGACGTTTTTTTGCAAACATGAGAAAGGTTAACAGAATAAAAAACAAGAGCATGGCGTCAGTCTGCCCCCAACATGAGGCATTAAAAATAACTGAAATGTTTAAAGCCCAAACGATTGATGCTGTGAGCGCAAATTTTTTTGACTCTTTTTGCAGCGACGCATAAATGACCACAATGCTGCCCACATCAAACAGAATGGGGATGATTTTTAAAAGCAACATGAGCAGAGCCTGCATTGAGTTTGCATAAGCAAAGGACAATGGATGGCTTAACAGAAAGAGCAGCGCGGGAAACAGAGGAGGATAATCAAGAGAGGAGATATGACTATAACAGTTAAAAAATCCCTCTTGCATTTGCAAAGCCCAATCGAGATTAAACGGGATGATGTCTACAGGGTTATAATACAGCGCGCCTATGAGGAGTCGAACAACAAGCGCGCCGAGCGTTAAAAAAATGATATGCTTATTTTGCAGCGGCCTTTTTTTCATTATGCTCCTCCCAGTCTGTTTAGAAAAACTTGGATAGATAACCTTGAATAAAGATAAAGACAATGATAATCGGCAAGATATATGCTAGGTAGAATCGAATCTTTGGAGTTAACTTGACGCCCGAGCCGGTGTTGACTTCTTTTAAAAATGCGTCGAAGCCCCAACCATAGCGATGTGTGCAGAATAGCACATAGACCAAGGCGCCTAAAGGAAGCAGGTTGTTGCTTACGATAAAATCTTCAAGATCCAAAATGGTGCTTCCTGCGCCAAGCGGCTGCACGTTGGAGAGAAGATTGAATCCCCAAGCGGTTGGCAGCGAAAGAATGAGCAGGAGAATGAGGTTGACAACAACTGACTTTTTACGACTCCAATTCCATTTGTCAATGCCAAAGGAGACGATGTTTTCAAAAACGGCAATAATGGTTGACAGGGCGGCAAAGGAGAGAAACACGAAAAAGAGCGCGCCAAAAATACTTCCGCCGGCCATTTCATTAAAAATGTTGGGGAGTGTCACAAACACCAAGTTAGGACCACTGTCCGGCTGCACACCAAAGGCAAAACAGGCGGGGAAGACAATTAAGCCGGAGATGAGAGCAACAGATGTGTCTAACACGGTGATTCGTAGAGCTTCTCCGGTTAATGTGTGGTTTTTATCGATGTAGCTTCCAAAAATAGACATTGATCCGATTCCTATGCTAAGCGTGAAAAATGCCTGCCCCATTGCTGCAAAAATGCAGTCTGAGATGCCTGCTTCTTCCATCCGCTGTACAGACGGTATTAAATAAAAAGCCAGCCCATCAAGCGATCCAGGCAAAAACAACACATACACCACGAGAACCACCAGTATAGCGAGCAGGAAAATCATCATCCATTTTGTAATTCGCTCCACGCCGTTTTTTAGGCCTAAAGAGCAGACGAAAAAGCCGAGAATGACGGCAATTACCATCCAAAAGGTGTTGGTGAGGGGGTTGGAGGTCACATCTGTGAAAACTTGTGCCACTTCTTGCGGCGTTTTGTCTGAAAAAGACCCGGTTAAAGCTCTTGCACAATAGCATAATATCCAACCGCCTATTGTTGTGTAAAACATCATTAAAAGGTAGTTGCCCGCCATGCCCACATAGCTAAAAAGAGGCCATTTTGAGTGACGCGGCGCCAATCGTTCAAAGGAAGTGGCAATGCTTTGTTTGCTCGCTCGTCCTACTGCTAACTCCATTACGAGAATGGGTAGACCTAAAAGTACCAGGAAAATTAGATAAAGAAATACAAAGGCGCCTCCGCCGTATTCTCCTACCACATAAGGAAATCGCCAAACATTTCCCAATCCGATAGCACAGCCTGCCGAAATCAAAATAAACCCCAGACGGGAAGAAAAACGCTCTCTGTTTTTATCGTCGTTCATCTTATGACATCCTTTCAAAGCAGGCGCATTGCAGAGTTTGGCTATGAATTGTAGGCAATTCAATCATCTTTCAAGCAGGAGATTCTGCACATTTTGTTTTGCATGTCTCTTGACTTTAGCAACCACAGCGCTCACTGCACATTTTTGCAGCGGCGGCGGTGTTGGCGCATCTGTTATCAGTGGGGTTTAGCCCGGCGGCCAATTCATTGTTCTTCCGCCTAGCAGGTGAAAATGCAGATGCAAAACCGTTTGCCCGCCGTCTTTTCCACAATTGCAGACCACTCGATAGCCATCGGTTAGCTCCAATGATGTTGCAAGCTTTTGAATGACCGAGAAGATATGCGCGACCATTGCTCCGTCTTTTTTCTCAAGCATTTGGATGCTTTGGATGTGTTCTTTGGGAATCACCAGAATGTGAACGGGTGCTTGGGGGTCTACATCATAAAAGGCGAGCGTTTTGTCGTCTTCATATACTTTTTTGCATGGTATTTCGCCTGCGATGATTTTACAAAATAAACAATCTTGCATAGACAACCTCTTTCCTTTTTGGTTTAATATTCTTCACATGATGCATACTTTTGTCTTCTGTAAAAGATTTTTGATTGATAAGAGAAGCAGAAATTATAGTAGTATATAAGTGGGGGTGCCTTTTGCTATTATACCAAAAAATGTTAGTCTTAGCAAGTAGTCTTCATTTTTGTAGTATGTGCATTTTGCTTGCTATCTTTCATTGCAGAAATAGACTTTGTAATTCACATGCAATAGCAGTTTTTAGCACAAGACGCTGTTAGAGAGAATAAACGACAGAATAAAAATCCCGTAGGCTTTATGCGTTACGGGATTTTTATAAGAGAATATTAGAGCAAGTTTGAACGGAATTCATTTGTTGTTGAGCAAAATGCCTCTAACACAAAGTTTTTTTCACAGAGGTTGTGAGAAGTTATTCCATTAAATTTTGTACGATAATTGGAAGCTGTGCCAGGGCCTCGTCGATTTGAAAAATTTGATTTACGCCGGCCATAGCGCTGTCCGGCCTGCCGCCGCCTTTTCCTCCGGCTAGAGCCGCCACCTGTTTGACGATCATACCTGCATGAGCACCCATCTTTACAGCAGAAGGGGTGGCCACTGCTAAAAGCGTTCCTTTTCCCTCTACAATTCCTGCGAAAACAGCGATCATGGGTTCCTCGTTTGCTTTAATGCGATCGCCCATTTCCCGCAGAGATGGAACATCTGTGCCATTTAGAGAGGCGGAGATTAATTTGATGCCGCAGACTGATAGGTTAGACGCGTCTACAAGATTTTTGAGCTTAGCAGTGGCAGCCTGACGATTTAACTGTTCGATCTTCTTGTCTTTTTCTCGCAGCTCTTTTTGCATTGCTTTGCAGCGGGTGGGCATCTCTGCAACATTTTGCACCTTGAGTGCACCTGCTGTTGCAGAGACTAAGTTTTGCATATTGCTCATAAAGTTTAACACGCCTGTTCCTGTAGTGGCTTCTATTCGACGGGTTCCCGCTGAAGCAGACGTTTCAGAGAGGATTTTAAACAGACCAAGCTTTGCGGTGCTGTCAACATGACAGCCGCCGCATAACTCTATGGAAAAGCCGCCGATGTCCACAACGCGCACGATTTCTCCGTATTTTTCTCCAAACAAAGCCATGGCGCCTTTTTTGCGTGCTGATTCAATGTCAGTTTCATAGATTGAGACAGGGAGAGAGGAGAGAATTTTTTCATTCACCAATGCCTCGACCTTTTGCAATTCTTCTGTTGTGAGCGCGGCAAAGTGATTAAAATCGAATCGAAGCCGTGCATCATCCACCAATTGTCCCGCTTGGTGAACGTGTGTTCCCAACACCTGCTGCAGAGTCTTTTGCAATAGATGAGCAGCTGTGTGATTTCTGGCAATTGACCAGCGACTCTGTTCGTCAATGGTAAGTTTTCCGTTCATTCCAACGCAGAGTGTGCCCGTTAGAATAACGCCCTTGTGAACAAAATGCCCTGAAGGCGCTTTTTGGCAGTCTATTATTTTTACAACAAGGTTTTGGTGAGAAAAAACGCCGCGATCGCCGATTTGACCGCCGCTTTGCGCATAAAACGGTGTTCTATCAAAGATAAGCTCCACATTCTGATTTTCACCGGCTTTTTCTTCGCTCTTTCCATCCACAAACAACTCTAAAAGCGTGCTTTCGCAGGAAAAACAATCATATCCGACAAATTCGGTTATTGGGGCGTTGATTTGAAGATTATCGTCATTCCATGCAATGGTGGACGAACGAGCCGCTGTGCGTGCTCTTGCCTTTTGCTCTTTCATCAAACGGCTAAAACCATCTTCATCAATGCCTATATTTCTTTCTTGCGCTATTTCTTGAACCATATCGAAGGGAAATCCATAGGTATCGCAAAGCTTAAAAATATCTTCACCGGGGATGGTCTTTGATTGACCTAGCTGACTGTCAAAATAGTCTATCATTTCATTGAGCATGTTCATGCCGCGGTCGATAATTCTGTAGAAGCTCTCTTCTTCTGCTTGAATAATCTTCTTAATATAATCTTCGTTTTCACCCAGTTCAGGGTAGGCATCACGATTTTCAATGATAACTGTTTGTGCGATTTCTGCAAGAAAAAGATGATTGATCCCTAAGAATTTACCATTCCTTGCCGCACGGCGAATCAGTCTTCTTAAAACATATTCTCGTCCTTCATTTCCCGGAATTACGCCGTCTCCAATTAAGAAAACAATACTTCTGATATGGTCGGTGATGATGCGGATGGATACGTCTGTGTATTCATCCTTGCCATATTCGACTTTTGCAATGTTTGTGATCTTTTCAATAATATTATGAATGGTGTCAACCTCGAACAGGTTGTCAACACCTTGCAAAATGCAGGCCAGACGCTCAAGGCCAAGCCCTGTGTCTATATTAGGGTGCGTCATAGGGGTATAGTTTCCGTTACCGTCGCTATTATATTGTGAAAAGACAAGGTTCCAAAATTCTACGAATCTATCACAGTCGCAGCCAACGCCGCAGTCTTTCCGACCGCAGCCTTTGTCTTCCCCACGATCAAAATATAATTCAGAGCAAGGGCCGCACGGTCCTGAACCGATTTCCCAAAAGTTATCTTCTTTTCCCAGTCTGACAATATGAGAGGGATCTACACCTCTATGCTTTGTCCATATTTCATAAGCCTCGTCATCATCTTGGTAAATAGAAACCCAGATTTTATCAATTGGCAACTCTAACTTTTTTGTGACAAACTCCCATGCCCATGTTGTTGCTTCTTCTTTGAAATAGTCTCCAAAAGAAAAGTTTCCCAACATCTCAAAAAAGGTTCCATGACGCGAGGTCTTACCAACACGCTCAATGTCGGGTGTGCGGATGCACTTTTGGCAGGTGGTCACTCTATTGTTTGGGGGAGTTTCTTGCCCTAAAAACCATTTTTTCATCGGCGCCATGCCGGAATTAATTAGCAGCAGACTTTTATCGTCCTGCGGAATGAGAGGGAAGCTGTTGAGCCTTTTATGCCCTTTTTCTTCAAAAAAGCTTAAGAATTCTTCTCGAATTTTATTTAAACCCATCCATTTCATGAATACCGTCCTCCAATTTTATGATAAAAAAATGGTTCTCGCCCTGATTTGACGAGAACGCAAAAATATTGTTCTTAAAGGCCTATTAGAAAGCCTTCTATACAGTCTCACAAAGCATAAACACTACTCATATTATACTGAAATAACATCTCATTGTCAACAATACAATAAGAGGATTTTTAGTAAGACTCTAAAGTGTTTTTTACTATTCTTCTGTGGGAGTTTGCAGATTTTGTTCGTCCTGCACGGGAGAAGAATCATCATGATTTTGCTGCTCTGTTTCAAAAGCTGGTGCATCAATGGATGATTGTGATGAAGCAGTTACGTCATTTGGCATTGGCTCTGAAGATGGATTGATGCTTGGTGATGGAGCGGCTTGCCCATAAGGATTTGCAGTAAATCCATTATATTGATTTGAAAGCACTTTGTTCGGCGTGTTTTTATAACATGACAGAATGAATATCGGCGCAATAAAATCCAAACCAAGGAGAATGGTGAAGATGGTGGACAAAAGCGTGTAGATTGTTATGCGTGAACCTGCATATTCTTTAAACACGCGATACCAGCTGAGAATGTTGACAATCAATTTCCAGATGGCAAAAGCAGCGGTTAAAATGAAGATGAAACCCCCAACGAGCACCGGAATAGTATACTTTGTAACAATAGTTGCAATAAAGGGCTCGATTAAATCGTCATATCCCATCATAGCGTACTGCATTAGAGGTTGCAAAGAGCCAAGCAAAGAGATGCAGATGGGGAGGAGCAACAACAAACCGACTACTACGCCTATTGTTGTTAGAATTGACAGGACGAACAGTGTGACTCCACGCCCTTTGCGTTTTCCATAATCGTTGTCAATTTCATCAGCAACTTTTCCAAAGAGATAATAACGAGCAAAAGGAATCCATGCCAGATAGACATGTTTACGTCCTCTTTTTTTACTGAGTTTTGTATAGGCGATTCCGTTTAAAATATAGCCACTCAGATATATGGCGAAAAACACCAAGGCAAAGACTGCGATAAAGGCGCTGACTACTAAGAAAATTTCATTCATCAAAACAGTATAATCTACATTTGATATGTAAGGACTTTGCATATAGTTTCTCCTCCGTATTGTATTTTATAGAACAATATATTTTTTATTGTTCCTACTGTGGAAAGCAGCACAAGTTTGCGCAGATTCAGCGTTTTCTTCTTTAAAAAAGCTTATTTGGATCATAAGAACGCTTACTGTTTAGTTCAACAAACTGCGGCGTATTTTTACTGATCATAAGAATGAGGATAGGTGCTACAAATGTTACCCCTAAAAGAATGACGCACAAAAGTGTTATAATAAGATAGATACCTGCTGAATTGGGCGCATATTCTCGAAAGACCGCATACCATGCAATAAACAAAAAAATGATCATGACGATTGCCAAAATGCCGGTAATGGCCGTGCTAATGAGAAAAGGACGCATATCGGAGGAGGAAATGCCGGCTGCGAGTTGCTGAATCGTCTGCGTATCCATATCCGGCGTGATTTGTGAGATTACATCCGCCGCCGGGGAGAAGAGGAAAGCTGCGCCGCTGACAAACACCATGATGAAGGTAGCAATAGACAGTATAAGCATCCAAAGAGAACGATGTGTGGTTTGATGATAATTTCCGTTAATATCATCCGCCACTTTTCCTATTAAATAGGCTTTAACAATTGGGATCCATGCAAGCCAAGAATGCTTCATTTCCCTCGAACGGGCGAGCTTCATATAGGCTAAACCGCATAGAATATATTCTGCTAGAATGAATAGAATTCCTAAAACGACTGTGATAGTGATATACAATATAATCCTCCATTCTGAACTTTCTTACTATAAACTTTAGTATATCAGGGTGAATAACAATTGTCAACTCGAGGGATTTTCTGACCTGATGAAACAGAAATGTTGACGCAAAGTCATCGCGCAACGCACCACTTAAGACATTTGAGGACATAACGGAAAAAGGAATGCAGAAATTCTGTGAAGCTACAGGGATTTGTATGGTATGCAATCAGCATCAAAGAAGAGAGCGTGCGCAAAAAAACGGACGGGATAGAATCCTGCCCGTTTGTAAAATGGGATTCCCATACATGACAAAAGACAAAGTGATTTTACTATACAAAATAGATATTTACCTGTCTAGAGCCAAAGTGGGTGCATTCTGCTTCGCTATTCATATATAAATCCACTAAAATATCACCGTTTAAGCAGGAACCTCCGGTATCGGCGGCAATTGCATAGCCGTACACATAACCGTCCGTAGAGATGATATACATTTTGCTTCCATAGGGGATGACACTTGGGTTCACTGCTACGTAGCCCGGCTGCACTGTGGTGCCGGTTGAAGTTTTTGCATCCGGAGCAGAGGTGTAGGCGCAGGCTCTGCCGGTTAGAACTTTAGAATAGTTACAGGGAATACCGTTGCTGTCTAGCGCGACATTGGAGACTAAGGTGGATTTGCCTTCTCCCTTAGCGGCACTTTGAACGGGCGGCTCATAGGTTCCCACTAAGATGACCTCATCAATTGGATTTGCTGTGATTTTACTGCCGATTTCCTCTGTCTGCGTAATTTGTCCATCTACTATCGTATCTTGATAGTAGTGCGTTAAAACGCCGCTTTGTCCTTGCGTTTTCAACGCTGTTGTTCCTTTTGCAAGCTCCTGTGACGGCATAGTTATCGTTTGAAAGGGAATTGCTTCGTCGGCAGTGCGCGACTGCAAATCAACCCTTTTAACTTTGATTTGCAATCCATTTGACACCGTTTGCGTCATATCCGGAGAGGTTACATCTAGAGGGTCTAGCGTGATGGAGGCAGCGTTGAGTGCATCTTGTACAGTAGCGCTTGGCTGAATCGTGAGAGGAAGCTGCATTCCATCTGAGACAATAACGACATTGACTGCGCGATGAATGATAATATCAATGTGATTATCATTTTCTGAAGTTTGCAATTCATCCTGCTCTGACAGATTGATGTTGCGATTTTGCAGGATTTTCGTTGGATCGTCTTCGATTGTATAAAATGCAGTCAGCTTTCCATTATCGTTGAGGGTTACCTCGTGGGTGAAAAAACAGACGCCTGACAATAGGCAGGAGGAAATGACTAAGCTAATGGAAAGAAGAATAGCCACTGTAGGCTTAAAACATCTCTTTAAAAGACGGTTTTTGCTTTCTTCTTTAAATGATTGCATGAAAAAGGACTCCTTATTCTATATTTGCATTCTCGCACTTTTGGGAATTTGCAGAAAGAACAATTGTGTTTGTTGACATGTTTTTATGCATTGATTTTCCCGTTAAAACGATGAAGATGTTTTTCTTTATGTTACTTTTGTAACCAATTTGTAGCTATTATATGCATATTAAGTCCATTTGTCAACCCTAAAATAAAAAACAAAACTAGTAAATATGACGAATATGGAGTGGGAAATAGAGGATTTATCTATTGCTTCGACCTTTATTTTGTACAAATAGTAACAATTTGGTAATATAGAGGTGGAAGCTATGTGATTTTTAACAAATTGTCCTATCTCAAATGATATGAATGCCTTTGATAGCGTTTTATACCATATTGCACGATCTTTTAGCAGATCTCGTAGTGAAAAGTGACTTTTTAATAAAATAGAATAAATCAAAACTTTTAACAGTATTATCTTGTGTTTTTATCTGTTTTATTCTTAATTTTGCCATTCCTATAAAGATTTTGATAAAAAAGGACTTGCTTTTTTTCATCAATGTGTTATAATATAAATCGCAACATCTACTTGTTATGGGGGCGTGGCGCAGTTGGGAGCGCGTCTGAATGGCATTCAGAAGGTCGTGGGTTCGAACCCCATCGTCTCCACCAAAATAATTTTTAAGTTGCATCATTGCCTTTGCCTTGTGTGGGCGATTTGTTTGGGCCTGTAGCTCAGCTGGGAGAGCGTTCGGTTCGCATCCGAGAGGTCGACGGTTCGATCCCGTTCAGGTCCACCACCGTGCATAATAATCTATAGAAAAAGAAGTCTTGATTTAAAGACTTCTTTTTCTTTTTGATTAAGAAGATGTATGCCGCTCCACACGATTATTTTGTGGCTAAAAATAATAGTAGAGCAGCCTGAAAATCAGACTGCTCTTTTTGTATAAAGAAAACCACTCGCTAGGCGAGTGGTTCAGTGGAAGGCGAAAGCCGATGATGAAAAAAAGAAACTCCTTTTGGTGTAGAATAAGGTTGCGGCTTGACAACTGCAAAAAAACACCAAAAGGAGGTCATCAAAATGAATGACACGAATAGTTTAACACATACAAGATGGAATTGCAGATACCACATCGTGTTTGCACCGAAATACAGAAGAAAAATCTTTTACAAGGAAAAGAGACTGGAAGTAGGAAAAATCC
>CAKSAY010000012.1 GCA_934438055.1 uncultured Oscillospiraceae bacterium
GCCTTTTTCCATCTTGCCGATAGCAAACCTAGATATATTTACTTTTTTGGCTAAGGTATCTTGACTTATAGAATTTTCTTTTCTTAAGTAAGCCAAACGTTGAGAAAAAATATTTTTTGAAAACATAAAAAACCTCTTGATACTTATTTCGGAGAATCTGAAAGACCAAGAAGATAATCACTAGATACATCAAAATATTTTGATAGGGCATATAAAATCTCAACAGAACAGGCACGCTCTGCCTTTTCCATTTTTGCTACACTATCATAGGAAAGTCCCAGTTCAAGAGCAAGTCCTGTTCTGGAAATATTTTTGCTAATTCTTAAATTAGATAATCGTTGTGAAAAAATTTTTTTATCAAACATGAAAAACCTCTTGACATTATACTTTAAGTCCAGTATAATAAAATCATACTTTAAGTCCAGTTGCTAAATTATGCACTTAAAGTACAGAATTAAAAAAAGGAGGAAAGATGGCAACTATTAGAATTAAAGAAGAACGTAAGGAGAGACAATGGACAGTTCAATATGTTGCAAAACAGATAGGAGTAAGTAATGCAACTATATTAAAAATTGAAGCCGGGAAACGGCTACCGTCTTTTAACGTTCTTGTAAAACTACTCGACTTGTTTGGATATGACGATCCACGCAAGTTGTTTGAAGTAGTAGAAAACACAAAGAAGCCTGACGGCAATCAGGCTGAAACAAACACAATCAAAGAAAAGCAAAGATGAAAGGAGATTGCATAATTAAATAAACTCATGAAAGTTTTTAGAGCCTTTTTAATAATTGTTTGAAAGCTTCTAAATAAGAATGGACGATTCTATTTGCAATTTCACAAGCAATGTCTTCACTATACATATGAGAGGTTTGATTCCTATCCTGTAACATTTGAATCCAGATTTCTTGGTCTGTTATCATTCTTGATGAATAAGCTTCTTTTAAGACCATTTTAGGACTATTTAAATCAGAAAATCCCTGCTCAATTAAATAGGCGCGTATCGTTTTCCAAGCAAGCTCAATTGAAAATTCGAAACGTTGAATCATTCCATCACGAATAACAGTATCATTGAGATTGTTATAGCTTTCAATAGATTCCTCAAGTCTTATAACGGCGTTATAGAAGTTTTCTTTTTTAGCTTCTAATTTGTTCATCAGAATTACCCCCTCTTTTTCAATGTTTTTAAGCAGACCTTGATTTGTACAACGATGGCAAAACAAAACGTCAATTTTGAGCAATGTAGGAATAGATTCAATCTCGTCTTTTATATTTAGTTCATCTTCAGGACTTAAATTTCCATATATAGCAACATCTATATCGCTTTGAGGAGTAAAATCACCTCTGGCACGTGAACCATAAAGCACAAGTTTAGAAATTGAATATTTATTCGCAATCGTAATTAAATGCTTTGTTATTTCTCTCATAACAACTCCTATTTATTCACATCAGGATTATCTGTTCTGCCAACGAGGTAGTCGATAGAAACGTCAAAATAGTTAGCCAGAGTTATAATCGTGTCTAAACTTGGGCGGCGTGTTCCGTATTCAAATCTTTGCATAGATAACATGCTTATAGATAATACATCTGCTAACTGCTTTTGCGTTAGATTATGAGAAAGGCGCAGATTTTTTATGCGTTCATTTAACATTTTATACTCCCTAGAAATTATTAAAAAAGGTGTTGACATATAACCTGTTAGGTAGTATAATATAAACACAACATAACCTAATAGGTAGTATTAAAGTAAGAAAGATAAGGCGGTGAAAATGAGAAACAATCTAAAAAAGGCTCGTAAGAGTAAAAAATTAAAACAGGTAGAAGTTGCGAAGTATCTCAATATTTCATTAGTGCAATATCAACGAATAGAATATGGTATGCGTAACACAACTACAGACAACTGGGACAAGTTAGAAGATTTATTTGGAATCCCTCAACGGAAATTGAGGGAAAACACAAAGAAGCCTGACAGCAATCAGGTTAAGAAAAACACAATCAAAGGATAACATAGTAAAGTCGAAAAATCAATAGCGTTTGGGGTCATCAGTTTCTCCGACAAGATAATCTATGGATACATTGAAGTACCTAGCGAGTTTAATAAGAACAGTTAAACTAGGTTCTCGTTCACCACGTTCGTAATACTGATAGGCTCTTAGAGAAATATTATTGTCAGTTGCAATATTTTTTTGAAGAATATTATGCTCCGCTTTTAATTGTTGCAAACGTTCGCTAAAATTGCTCATAATTTTTACCTCAAATATTTTTAAAATAGGTATTGACAAGCACGATTGTGCATTGTATAATATAAATGAAGCAAGCACGATTGTGCATGCTAAATATAGAAAGTAGGCGGTGATAATGAACGAGGAATTAAGAAATGCAAGAGTGAGAGCAGAACTCACTCAGGAAGAAGTTGCCAAGCGCAGTGGTATCTCATTAAGAGGATATCAAAACTATGAATTGGGAGAACGTATCCCAAATGTCATTGTAGGTCAAATTATTGCAGAAGTCCTACAGACTAAGGTTGATGTGTTATTTCCAATTTATAAAAACACAAAGAAGCCTGACGGCAATCAGGCTGAAACAAACACCATCAAAGGATAACATAGTAAAGTCGAAAAATCAATTAAAATTTCCTTAATCATTTATTGAAAGTGAGGTAAAATCATGGGAAAAGTCAAAGACATAGTAACTGAATTATTTGAGGACTGTTTTCAAAGCTATAATAACTATAAGCGTTTAGCTAAGGAACGTGGTGCAATGGATGTGGAGTGTAGATGTCTATTTTCACAATGGGGAATTTTAAGCGATATAATCGCAAATTGTGGTTTAGAAGACATGTATGATGAATGGGTAAAACAGTGTACCTAAAACAGAAAATGACATGGGAGATTGAGAAGAAAGGGGAATGAAATGGAAGTTGTAGCAATTGTTTTAGCGTTTGCTTCGGTTCTTTGCAGCACAATCAGTATAATATGTGCCCTATTGTCTATGTCACATTTAAAATAAAAATCAATATAAAGAAAGGAGAAAATTAATGAAACCTTTAGGTGAGCCTGGTTGTTATAGAAATTTACATGAATCTCTAGTTCCTTAAAAGACGAACTAGAAAAGTTATCAACATCGGATTTAATAAATCAAGCACTTAAAAAGCAGTTGATATTGTTATCTATCAAATCACATAGTATTTTTTGTGATTCAGATCAAATGTATGAGATATCCAATGCGATTATTAATTTTGTTAAGGCTTTGAACACTGCAATGATTTTTTCTTCAAATGAGGATTAATGGGATTTAACATAAAGCTAATATCGACAAGATAAAGCTAGCTAGACTAATGAACACGCTGGCAATTGAAGTAATAATTGCTGTCCTGGATTCCCATGCAACTCTCCGATTTAACTTTTTTTCTGCAACATAATTTGCTAAAGCTATTTTAGCCTTATGCGTGTCTGTCAAAAAATAGTCGGTATATGTTGCCGTGCCTTTTTGTAAATCAAAATCATCTAATTCGGAATCAATCAAACCTTGTTTGTACAGCGAATCAAGAACATCCTCAGCAAGCTGCTCTCCAACTAAAGTTTTAACTGTTTCTAGGCTAACAGTTTTATGCTTATAGAATAGCTGTAGGGTAATATATTCATCTACAGATAGAGTTTCCATATTAATACATACCTTTCATATTAATGTTTTCTACTATCGAGTTACTTATTTACCTTAGGATTATCTGTTCTTCCAACGAGGTAGTCTATGGAAACATCGAAGTAATCTGCTAATTGATATAAAACTTCAATAGAGGCTGCACGTTCGCCCTTTTCCATCATGCTAATTGCCGATTTTCCTATGCCAAGGGTATTGGCTAGGGAAAGTTGGGAAATACCTCTTTGGGTTCGCAAATCGTTTAAACGCATACTAAAAATTTTTTTAGAAAACATTTTAAAAACCTCTTGACAGTTCACTTAAAGTGTATTATACTATAGTTAGTTCACTAAAAGTGAACGACTTAATGAAAGGAGGACAGATGATTATCAGACTTAGACAAGAACGCCAACAAAGAGAATGGACGTTGGATTTTGTAGCTAAAAAGGTTGGCACCACAAAGGCTACAATACAAATGATTGAGACAGGACAGCGCAAACCATCCTATGACGTTCTTGTAAAACTACTTGACTTGTTTGGATATGACGATCCACGCAAGTTATTTGAAGCAGTAGGAAACACAAAGAAGCCCGACAGCAATCAGGTTAAGAAAAACACAATCAAAGAATAACATAGTAAAGTCGAAAAATCAATAGCGTTTGGGGTCATCAGAGCGACCGACAAGATAGTCAAGGGAAACGTCAAAATAATCTGCAAGTTTATATAAAACTGGCAATGTAGGTTGAGCTTGACCTTTTTCATATCTTTGATAATTTCTAATTGTAATACCTACGGAATTGGCAATATCCTTTTGTAATAGATTCCTTGATTTCTTTAATTCTAAAATGCGTTCGGGAAAAGTCATTGTATCAACTCCAAAAATTAAAAAAAGCCCTTGACAAGACATATATGTCGTTATATAATATAATTATGATATGACATATAAGTCGTGTTAAATTTAAAAAGGGGACGGTGATAATGAAAGAGACAAAACTAAAAGAAAGGCGCAAAAAAACCAGCTTAACGCAAGTGGAAGTTGCAATAAAAGCAGGAATAACGCCAAGGCATTACCAACGATTAGAAAGGGGTGACAGCATACCGAATGTAAAACTAGCAAAGCGCATAGCAAAAGCACTAGGCACAACTGTTGAAGATCTTTTTTAACACACAATTAAAGAATAACATAGTAAAGTCGAAAAATCAAGAAATAGGAAAGGGAAATATAAATGAATGAATTAAAAATTTTCAACAATGAAGAATTTGGAAGTGTTAGGACAGTAGTAATTGAAAACGAGCCGTGGTTTGTCGGCAAAGACGTTGCGGAAGCGTTGGGCTACAAAGATACTGTAAATGCTATTAAAGCCCATTGCAATAAAGATGGGGTGGTAATTCGCCACCTCACCGATAGCCTAGGCCGAAGACAACAGACAAAGTTTATCAACGAAGGCAATCTTTATCGCTTGATTATCAATAGCAAACTTCCAACAGCGGAAAAGTTTGAACAGTGGGTATTTGAAGAAGTTCTTCCCTCCATCCGCAAGCACGGAGCATATATGACCCCAGAGACAATTGAAGCAGCGATTTTGAATCCAGATACCCTTATAAAAATTGCAACAGCGTTGAAAGAAGAAAAGGAAAAGAACCAAGTATTGCAAGCGGTCAATTCAACCCTTACAGTGAAAAATCAGATTATGCAGCCTAAAGCAGAATATTTTGATGAATTGGTCGATAGAAACTTATTAACCAATTTTAGAGATACAGCAAAAGAGTTAGGAATAAAGCAAAAGGAATTTGTTGGCTTTTTATTAGACTATAACTACATATATCGTGGAAAAAGCGGAAATCTTATGCCTTATTCAAGATATATTGACAATGGAATCTTTGAGATGAAAGAGTGTTACAATGACAAAACCTCATGGAAAGGAACACAAACGTTGATAACACCTAAAGGCAGAGAGACGTTTAGACTATTGTGTGTTGAGAGAAAAAGCGCATAAATAAATCAAGCACATAAAAGCAAGAAATTAATAGAAATTTGGACAATCAGCACCATCATATAATGAATTGAGGTGATACTTATGAGCCAAAAGAAACGCAAGCGTAAACCATATACGGATACGTCATATGTGTTATTGCCGGATGGAACAAAAAAGCCGATGATAACCATAAAAAGCGATGAGTATGGGAATAAAACAATCATTCGCCATATGGAGGAAGACGAACGCAAAGAGTACGAAAAGAAGATATTAAAACATGCTACACAGATTATACCAATTTAGCGGGATTTTCTCGCTGCTATTGAGGGGGACAAGCACAAAAGCAATAAGGAGGACACGGTAATGCCTTTTACGGAGGAAGAACTAGAGGAGATTAGAAAAGCAGATGAAGAAATAGACAGAGAGTATCGCATACGCAGAGGAGGAAAGTCGAAAAAGAAAACAACGAGGTCAAAGACGTTAAAGGAACGTCACCCAAGCTATTATCAAGAACATAGAGAAGAAATACTAGCGAAGCGTAAGAAATATTATCAAGAAAATAAAGAGAAAATACAAGAGAGACAGAGGCTGTATAATCAAGAGTATAAAGATGACCATATAGAGAAGCGCAGGCAATATTATCAGGATAATAAAGAAAAGATTCAAGAAAGAAAAAGGTTGTATTATCAAGCGCATAGAGAAGAAATAATAGCCAAAAGCAAGAAATATAATCAGGAGAACAAAGAGAAAGTAAAGGAAAGAAAAAGACGCTATCGTCAAGAGCATAAAGAGGACATTACGGCGCAATGGAAGAAATACTATCAAGAAAACAAGGACAAGATTAGGGAAAAGAGAAGACTTTATTATCAAGCAAATAAAGGATGATGAGATGAAAAAGTATGAATTAACAGAAGAAATGATAGAGTGGTTTGGCAGAACACTTCATAGAATTAGAGCATGTAGGGACTTTGAAACGATAAACGGAACAAAGGTTAAAAAAGGAGACTTAGGGGGATTTATTGAAAAGGAGGACAACCTCTCACAAGAGGGGTGTTCGTGGGTTGGTGATAATGCCAAAGTGTGTGGTCATGCCCAAGTGTATGATAATGCCCAAGTGTGTGGTCATGCCAAAGTGTATGGTTATGCCGAAGTGTATGATAATGCCTTAGTGTGTGGTAATCCTGAAGTGTATGGTTATGCCAAAGTGTGTGGTCATGCCCAAGTGTATGATAATGCCCAAGTGTGTGGTCATGCCAAAGTGTATGGTAATGCTGAAGTGTGTGATAATGCCTTACTGCGTGATAATACCTTAGTGTGTGGCTGTGCCAAAGTGTATGGCAATGCCTTAGTGCGTGATAATACCTTAGCGTGTGATGACGCTGAAGTGTATGGTAATGCTGCAGTGTATGATAATGCTGAAGTTTATGGTAATGCCCAAGTGTATGATAATGCCACATTGTATGATAATACTGAAGTTTGTGGTAATGCCAAAGTGTATGGTAATGCTGAAGTGTGCGGTGAGTCATGTATAGGGAGTATGTAATGATGAGGAACTTTTTACACTATGTATTTGCAGGAGGAGCCTTTATACTGTACATAGCGGCTTTAGGGAATACAGGCAGTTTTTCAGCGGGAGCAATAGATTGGTATATCTATTTAATCATGATGGTTGTATGCGTTGCAGGAGGAACGTTATGCGCTAAATTATCAATTAAATTTGCTGAAAATAAAAAAATCTCTCATTCGGCGGCCACCGATGAGAGAAAAATAATAAAAACATTACAAACAAATAATATAGCACCAAATAATGAAAATGTCAATATAGAGGTGAAAAATGTACATATGCAATAATTGCGGAAGAACCTTTAGCGAACCGGCGATATCTTTTGAGAGACATGGACTGGACAGTCTTCCCTATGAAGAATTTGGAATATGTCCGAGCTGTGAATGTGGAGATTTTGAGGAGGCGGAGTATTGCATACACTGTGAAAAGTGGCTTTTAGACGATGAAATCTATGAGGGGGTATGCAAAAAATGCGCATATGAATTAGGCGAAGATTATGACGTTTTAAAGAAATATCTGATTGCGAACAGATTGACAGAGGAATTCTATATAGAATATGCTCTTGACAGTCATGTAATGGCAGCGAGCGATGAATTAATCGTATTGGCAATACGAGAATTTGAGAGGGCGTATCAGAATCCACTGTCACGAGGAGAGCAGATTGAAAAGATTGATTGGTATTTAGACAATAACTGGATGGATTTTGCAGGCTGGATTTCATGGAAAGAGGGAAAAGATGGAGAACTATTTTCAAAAACTAAACGACATCAATGTCAACGAACATACGGAGAAGAAAGGAAATCTCACCTACCTGTCATGGGCGTGGGCATGGGCTGAGGTAAAGAAACAATTTCCCACGGCGCAATACACCATTTATGAGAACCAACAGGGGTACAACTATCATACCGATGGGAAGACGGCATGGGTTAAAACAGGAGTAACCATTGAGGGGCTAGAGCATATAGAGTATTTGCCTGTTATGGATTATCGAAATTACGCAATTCCGTTAGAAAAAATCACTTCTACGGACGTAAATAAGGCGATACAAAGAAGTTTGACAAAGGCTTGTGCGAGACACGGCTTAGGGCTATATATCTATGCAGGGGAGGATTTACCCGAAAAGGAGATTGAAACGCTGCGGGGAAATATTATCAGAGAAACCCCGGTGTGTAAAGCTTGCGGTACAGAGATTAAAGGAGGAACCTCTAAAAAGGGCGTTCGGTATACTGCGCAACAAGTATGTGAAGAAACAGGAGGGTTGTGCCTTGTATGTGCAAAAAAGGGGTAAATCCATTCTGCAAAAGGAAAAGAAATGCTTTATTACAGGGCGGACAGATAATCTGCACTGTCATCACATCTATTTTGGAAGCAATAGACGAGTATCGGATTTGTGCGGGTTTTGGGTGTGGCTAACAGGAGAGTGGCATAATCAGTCCTCTCATGGCGTGCATTTCAATCATGGCTTAGATATATATCTAAAGCAAGAATGCCAAAGGGTATTTGAAGAAAAGCATTCAAGAAAAGAATTTATGCACCTAATCGGAAGGAACTATTTATGAGCGGACAGGACTTGTATTTACAACTGCAAAGCCGAGTAGCTTTACTGGACAGTGCAATGAAGCAAATTGCGCTGCGGGGGCAGAAATATGCGGAAGCAGAACGATGTTACAGAGTGGCGTTAGCGCAAAAGATATTGACGGAAAGAGACAAGGGAACGCCGGTAACGATTATCAGTGACTTATGCCGTGGAGACAGAGAAGTTGCCGGACTGAAATTTGCCAGAGACTGCGCCGAAAGCGCATACAAGGCAGGACTAGAAGCCTGCAATGTACAAAAGCTGCAGTTACGACTTTTGGAGAATCAAATAGACAGAGAATACAGGGGGTAAAAGATGTTAAACCAAGTGATATTGATGGGCAGATTAACAGCGAATCCGGAGTTAAAATCAACGCAAAATGGGACAAGCATTGCGTTATTTTCTTTAGCGGTGCAAAGAGCGCACAGCAAGGAGAAAGAGACCGACTTTATTCGAGTTGTCGCATGGAGAAATACGGCTGAATTTATCAGTAAATATTTTGGGAAAGGGGATATGATTGCGATAGTCGGAGAATTGCATTCAAGGCAATATACGGATAGAGAGGGCAGGAAGATAACAACGTATGAAGTGGTTGCAGAACAGGCGAGTTTTTGCGGCAATAAGGCAGAAAAACAGGACAATTTAGATGTTTCTTTGGATGAATTTGAAGAACTAACAGACGATGAATTTCCATTTCAATGATGAAGGAGAAGAAAGATGACAACACCAAGTTATTACGCATTTATCCCGGCTAAAGTGAGACATGACAGACGCTTAAAAGCAAATGAAAAATTGCTCTATGCAGAACTAACAGCTTTGACGCAAATAGACGGCTATTCATGGGCTACAAATAAGTTTTTTGCCGACCTTTACGGTGTATCAAAAGTGGCTGTGTCAAGATGGTTGAGCAATCTACAGTCATGTGGATATATACGGATTGAAATTGATGAAAGGGATCATTCTTCTCGCCGTATTTATACTTTTCTTGATCAACAAGATCAAGGGGGCATTAACGAAAAAGTCAATACCCATAACGAAAAAGTCGATACCCATAACGAAAAAGTCGATACCCATAACGAAAAGATCAATATTCTCCAAGAGAAAAAGAACAAAGAAGAAAAGAAGAAGCAAGAAAAGAAGAAACTAGAAAAAGAGAATAATATAAATAATAATATATATACCCCCCAACATATAAATATGTTTCCCCCCCATTCGCAAAAAACGGAGACTCGACACAAGCATGGCGAATACAACAACGTGTTGTTCACAGATGACGATTACGAAAAGCTCAAGGAGAAACGACCTGACGACTATCAGGAGTGGATAGACAAGCTATCGGCATATATGGCTTCTACCGGGAAAGCGTATAAGAATCACTATGTGACTATTTGCAACTGGATTAGGCGAGAACAGAGAGAGCAGGAGGGACAGACAGAGTTGAACAGTCCATCATACAGTCTTGACGAATTAGCAAGCCGTGGATTATGTCTGCCGGAGGGATGAAATGAGATACATAATTCCAAAAATACCACCGAGCAATAACAGGTATATAGGCAGGAGCAACCGGTGGGAATATCAAAACGACAAGAAGTTTTGGGCAAAGTTAGTCTATACGTTTTGCACGCCCAAGCCAAAAGAACCGCTTGAAAAGTGCGTTGTTAGGCTCACTTACTATTTTCCTGACAGACGGCGCAGAGACCCGGATAATTACAGCGGCAAAATGATTTTGGACGGACTGGTTAAAGCGGGAATCCTCAAAGACGATTGTTTTGGCAAGATAGAGCTTGTTCTTTTGGGGTTGGTAGACCGAAGACATCCCAGAACAGAGATAGAAATCATAGGCAAAAGATAAGCAGATATTGAAATGCAAATATAATCTGGTTGTTAATATCGTCATATCGGCTGATTTTAACTTATTTAAGCAGATTATTATCCGCGAGTAGTGAAATTATATATCTAGAGTCAAAAAGCTTTTAAAACGCTTAAAAACAGCCAATGTGAAATAAGCAACGAAAAATCAATAGAAAGGGGCTGAAAGAATGACAAAGGAGACATGCATGGAGGTATTGCTTATGTGGATGGGGAGTGCGTAACGCCCTCTTGCCGGGGAAATTTGAGCCTTATATGCCATAATCCCAGAAAATACAATAGGGAATCTGCTCAGGAGATGTATGAGGCAACAGCTTGTATATTTGACGAGAAATTCAACGTTAAGAAGCAAGACAATTGTTGATATCGTCATATCGGCTGATTTTAGCTTGTTTAATGAAATAATTGTCTATAAGCAGTGAAATTACATATCTACAACTAAAAAGCTTTTAAAACGCTTAAAACAGCCAATACAAAACAAGTGATTAAAAACGACTAAAAACAAAGAGAAGAGAGGAAAATATTGAATTACAGCGAGCAGATAGAGAAGTTTTTGAACTTTTTGCGGGAAGCAAGACAGAAGTATGACATAGCTGCTGCGGAGGAAACCGAAGCGAATAACGCAACGCAGGATTTGTTACATAGCCTAGAACTGGACGATAACAAATACCATGACAGCGCACGGATTGCACTTGCGCTAAAGCAGATACGAAAAGAACGCAGAGAGGCAAAGGACAAGGAGGTGAAGCTTCAGCCAATCATTGACTGGAGTGCAGAGAACATTAGAGTTATCCAAGAGCTTGAACAGCTTCTCGGAGCAGTCAGAAAAGCAGAGAGAAACAGCGTGGGAAGACGATATATTCCCAAGACGGATGTATTGAAAAAGACGCTAAAAGAAATCAAAAAAGAGGAGAGATAAATGGTGATTATGTCAACATTGTGCTTTATGATATACAGTTTTGCTATGGCAGCAGCGGGAGGCTTAGCAGGAGCAGTCATTGTGTGTATCATCAAAGCAGTGGGAGGGAAAAAGATGAATCGGGCAGTATATTCTTCAAGCAAAACAGATGATTGGGAAACGCCGCAGGAGGTATTTGACGCATTGGACAATAGATTTCATTTCACGCTGGATCCGGCGGCAAGCGATAGCAATCACAAATGTAGCCGGTATTTCACAAAAGAACAGGACGGCTTAAAACAAAGCTGGAAAGATGAGGTTGTATTCTGCAATCCTCCTTATGGGAGAGAGATAGGCAAATGGGTGAAAAAGGCGTGGGAAGAAAACCAGAATCATCATGTGAAGACTGTTATGCTTCTTCCGGCAAGGACGGACACAAAGTGGTTTCACGAGTACATATATCATCAAGCAGATATTGAATTCATCAAAGGACGCTTGAAATTTGGAACATCTAAAAACAGCGCGCCGTTTCCGAGTATGATTGTGGTTTATGATTGAGTGTATTTTAGCGGCTATTCTTGCGTTTATGCCTGTGCACCTAGAGCCTGTCCAAATGCAGACAGTGGACGCTCCCAATGCCTTAGTGGAACATGTGGAGAAAGAGGACGCATACAAAGAGATGTTAGCGTGGACAGTACAACAGGAGGTTGGAGGACTGCATAGTTTAGAGGCAACAGAGGCGGTTATTGATGTGGTGTATAACCGTTTGGAAAGCTCGGAATATCCTGATACAATACCAGAGGTTTTAATGCCTGACCAGTTTAATGGCGTGACTAATTATTATACACATACGAACCCACCGGATGAGACGGTGTATACAGCAATTGACAATATTGATACATATCGTGGAATCAGCAACGGTGCGCTCTATTTTTGCAGTTATGATGATTTAGACGGACAGGCGAAGGAGTGGTTTGACAGCCTGGCAGTAACGACAGAAATAGATGGTGTGAGGTTTTACAGGTAGGAGGATAAAAGATGACAGAATGGATTGAGGGCATGTGCTGCGATTGCCAATATGGCATAGAACATCCTGAAATAATGATTTGTGGAAGTTATGATGAAAACGAGAGATGTCCGAGAATGAGAATGGATGGAAGCTGTTATGTAATGCCAAAAGAGGATGAGAAAAATGCGTGAGATATTATTTCGGGGCAAGCAGTTAGATAACGGTAAATGGGCATATGGATATTTAATTCGTGATGAGTTTTTAGAAACAGATCCAGCGGTATATATCGGGTATCTTTTTGGGGGTGACGCTCACGATACTGATGTCGTCAAGGTAGACCCCAGCACGGTTGAACAATATACAGGATTAGTTGATAGAAAAGGCAATAAAATCTTTAAGTAAGCATGGAAAATACGGTTGAAATAGACAATATAGGATTGTATAAGCAGGAGGAAGTATGACAAAACAAAACTTACAGCGTTATCGGGAAATTATGCTCGAAGCAGAACAACTTCAAGAACAGATGAAACGGTTAGAAAGCACAATTATTTTTCCATCTCAAAAGTTGAAAGATTTGCCGCCGTCTTCTTTTGACAATAATAAGATGGCAAAGATTGTTGAAAAACTTCTTGCATTGCAGGATTTGTATTCTAAAAAGCTTTCTGACTCATGCGCTGCACAGTTGGAAGTTGAATCATACATTTCTTCTCTACCTGAACGGGAACAACGGCTCATGCGCTATCGCTACATTGAGGGGCTTACTTGGGAGCAGGTGGCAGATAAAATGCATTATAGTTCAAAACAAATCAGGAGAATACATAATGCAACTTTAGATTCCATGCTTTATTAAAATGTCCTAGAATGTCCACATAAAAAGTAATATAATAGTATTAGTGAAAAAAGATAAAGTTGTGGAGCGAGTTTTCGCTCCTCTTTTGAAAAAAAGATATTAAACGCAGAAAATCAACATCTAATTGAGAATCTTTCTCAACTACACGTTGATTTTTGGGCTAATTAGTAGTTTTTTTATTTAAACACCCCGATTTGTCGAGGTGTTTTTCTTATGCCCAAAAAGGAGGACGTTATGAAGTCATTCAAGGAAAACCGTAAACAATTAGCAAAAGAATATCTTGAAAGCGCGGATGTTATTAAGGCGCGGATAAATCAATTGAAAATGGCTAAAAAGAAAGATTCACGGCGTATTGCTCTGCTTAGTTCTCAATATCGTGACTTATGCGCTGCTGCAAGAAGTCTGGAGAGATATTATGACTAATGAATGATTGGGAGGATGTCACATATGTCAATTCATACACGATGTTCCAGATGTGGAAGAAAAATATTAAGCGGAACCAAGTGCAATTGCGCAAAGAGAATAAGAGACAGGCAATATAATAAGACAAGATGGGACAAAGACGTTATCGCATTCTATCATACAGTATCATGGAATAGAGCGCGACAGGTTACAATAGACAGTTGCTGCGGATTGGATTTATTAAGCTTGATACGAAATAAAAGGATTGAATACGGCGAGACAGTGCACCACATCATACCGCTTAAAGAATCATGGAATAAGAGACTGCGTCAAGACAACCTCATTTACTTAACAGAAGCGAATCATCAGTTTGTTCATAAGGAAATGCAAAGAAATAGAGAAGAAACGATAAAGATGTTACAGCAGATAAAAAGGGAATGGAACACAGGGGGTATATGAAAATGTTTATGGAGGGCTATACTTCAACGCCGCTTGACCCTTTCCTTTCGCAAAATGCCCTTTACTTTGAAAAAAGGAGGTAAATAGGAAAATGGCAAGACCAAGGAAACCGGTTGAAATGACAAAAAAACATCTTTCAACACAAGAAAGAAACGAACGAGAACAGGCGCAGGAACTAATATCCACAGGGAGAGAGCAATTAGAACGACCGCCTAATTGGTTAATAGATCCTGTCGCAAAGAAAGAATACAAAAGGATAGTCAAGGAATTTGATAAAATTGACGTGGTAGGAAATCTTGACAGAAACAATATAGCTTGTTATTGCAACGCCTATTCTTTATACATTAAGGTCACGAGGGAATTATCAACAACGCCTGCTACAGTTGCTAAAAATCCGGATAATCCTGATTCACCTCATGTCATGAATGAGCTTTATCTGAGTCTCTGCAAGAATCAGAAAGACTATTCTGACGAGATGAGAAAGTTTGCGTCGCTTTGTGGACTGACGATTGACAGTCGTTTAAAAGTCGGCGTAGCCAAGGTGGAGAAAACCAAGCAGGAAATTGAAGATATATTCGGTGATATCTGATGACAATTCGCCAAGAGTTAGAGCAATACAGCAAAGACTGTATCAACGGCGTTATACGCAGCTGCAAAAAACACAAACAGGCCTGTCAAAGACTATTAAACGATTTTGCAAATAAAGATGGTCAATATTATTGGGATGAGGACGAAGCGAATAAAATTGTCAAATGGTTTTCACTGCTCAGACATCATAAAGGCATATTAGCGAATCAACCCATTATTCTTACGACATGGCAAAAGTTCTTTTTGTGTCAGATTTATGGATGGAGGAGAAAAGATAACGGCAGAAAGCGTTTTACCATGTCATTTATAGAGGTGGCGCGTAAAAACGCAAAATCTCAAATGGAAGCCGGCGTTATTCTTTATGAAATTTCAGTGCAGGCTACTAAAAATCAAGAGATATACGAGACATATTGTGCCGGAGTAAAAAGAGATCAATCAAACTTGATATTCAACGAATGTATTAATCTTTTAACAGGCTCGCCGCTTCGTTCAAAGTTTAAAATTACCAGAGACAGGATTGAACATATTAAAACGAGAAGTTTTTTAAAGGCGTTGTGCAAACAGGACGGGAAGAATGGAGATGGAACAAATCCGGCGGTATTGGTGCTGGATGAATATCATCAACACCCCACGACAGAATTTTATGACTTAGGCCTAGGCGCTAACAGCAAAGAATCACTATTAATGATTATTACAACAGCCGGGATGGACTTAACATTTCCCTGTTATACAGAGGAATATAGCTATTGTTCAAAGATACTCGATCCTGATGTAGACGTTGAGAATGAAAGCTATTTTGTGGACATTTTAGAAATGGACGAAGATGACGACCCGAGAGAAATGGAGATTTGGGAAAAGGCGAACCCCATCCGCATGAGCTATGCAAAGGGCAGAGAAGACATAGAAAAGGCGTGGAGAATTGCAAAGGAGATTCCAGAAAAAATGATTCCTTTCATGACCAAATGCTTAAACAAATGGGTACAGCAAAAAGAAAATGGATATATGGATATGAGCAAATGGAAAGAATGCGAAGTAACGCATATTCCATATGATTTAGACGGCGCCCCGGTTTATGTTGGATTTGACATGTCTGCAAAGATCGATTTAACCAGCGTTGCGTTTGTTCTTCCCGTGCAATCGGACGAGCAGGACGTTTCAGGAACGCCGGTTGTAAAATACATATGTTTTTCCCACTCATTCATCCCGAATCAAAGCAAATTGCGGGAGCGCATTCTCAAAGACAAAGTTCCCTATGACGCATGGGAAAGAAACGGATATTTATCGCTTACAGATTCGGAAGTTGTTGACCAGAGCGTGGTTATGCAATATGTGTTGAACCGCTGTAAAAAGGAGAATTGGAAGATTGAATGTTTATGTTTTGACCCGGCAAATGCAACTAAGCTAATGACCGACCTAGATGACGATGGGTTTGCGGTGGAGGAGGTTTATCAATCCAGACGCTCCCTGAATGAATCGACATGCGGGTTTAGAGAACAGGCGTATTGCAAAAATGTTATCTATACACATAATCCATTATTAAATTATGCAATGAGCAACGCCGTCACTACACAAAAAGACGGATACATTAAAATAGACAAAGACAAGAGTACAAAGCGCATTGATCCTGTCGATGCAATGCTTTGCGCTTTTAAATTAGCAGTTTATCATGAATTTATCGACTATCAAACGGACGACGAATGGTTAGAGAGCGAGGGATGGTAAAAGAAGATGGGAATCTTTCATAAAAAAAGAATGAATAATCAAATGGTAACGGTAGAGCAACTCAATCGCTTAATGGGATTGAAAACAGAGGGTTTGGATTCCGATAATCTAAAAAGCGCAACCTACTATGCTTGTATGCAGATACGCTGTAATGCTATGGCGAAACTGCCGGTACGTGTCATGCAATTTACAGAGGAATCAGGATCGGAAAGGAAGCAGGAGCACCCTTTAAATGAATTATTGGAGGTGCGGCCAAACCGTTTTATGACCCCGCATGATTTTAAGTGGGCTACAAAGTTTCAAGAGCTAGAGTATGGCAATGCCTATTGGGTGATGACAATGAAAAGCGGGATTCCAACAGGCGTATATTTATTAGACAGTCGGCGTGTTCAGATTATGATTGATGATTGCGCTGATTTTGGAGAGAAGAACGCAATTTATTATTTGTACGATGATCCCAAGCGGGGAACAGTGATTTATACAAGCGATAGTATTTTGCATTTTAAAAATTTCCCCTCCAATGGACTTGTAGGGAAAAGCGTTAAAAGCTGTATTCTTGAAACGATTCATAACGAAAGATATGCGAGCAGTCTTATTAAAAACAAGTATAAAACAGGGCTGTTAGACCCTGTGGTAGTGCAGTATGCTGGAGACTTAAACGACGTTAAAAAGGATAGAATTAAGACAAAATTTGAACAGATGGGCGGAGCCGGCAATGCGGGACAAGTCATTCCAATTCCTTATAATTTCAAAGTAAGCCAGCTCAATACTCGCATGGTAGACAGTCAGTTTTTTGAACTGCAAGGCGTGACAGCGCGCCAGATTGCGAATGCTTTTGGTGTAAAAGTATTTCAGCTAAATGATATGGAGAAAAGTACCTACAGCAATCTCGAACAACAAAATAAGGCGTTCTACAGTGATACATTGCAAAATGATGTGATCAGTCATGAGCAGGAAATCACTTATAAGGCTTTAAGTAAACATGACAAACAGAATGGACTTTATGTGCATTTTAATGTAGACGCAGTTTTGCGGTCGGATATTAACACAAGATCGCAGGCGTATGCCACAGCAATTAACACAGGATGGCAGACCAGAGCGGAGGTAAGAAAACTAGAGGGGCTTCCCTACATTGAGGGAACAGATAGACTAACCGTTGACAATGGAGCTGTCGTTCCGCTTGATAAAGTGGGAATCCAGTACGTGAAAGGGGGTGATGACAATGCAGAGGACGCTTCCTTGCCGGAAAAAGAATCCGAAAACGAATCAGGTTGACACGGTGGGACAGATAGAATTCAAAGGCGAAAGTGATGAGAAAGCCAGCCTCTATTTTTATGGGGATATTACAAATTCCAGTTGGGATATCTGTCAGGCGGAAGACAAATGCCCGCAGGATATAGCTGAATTTTTAAGAGATTTAGACGATTATCAGGAATTAGACATTTACATTAATTCCGGCGGCGGTTCCGTTTATGGAGGACTGGCAATTTACAATCAGCTCATGCGGTATCAGGGAAAAAAGACTGTGTATATAGACGGATTGGCGGCGAGTATTGCCAGCGTAATCGCTATGGCGGGAGATACCATTATCATGCCGAAATGCTCTCAGTTGATGATACATAAACCGTGGGTGTTTACAGCCGGAAACGCCGACGACTTGCGCAGCGATGCTGAATCGCTGGATCGGTGCGAACAATTGATTATACAGGCTTATTCAACAAAAGTGAAAGAAAACGTAGATACAGATGATATTGCAGAAAAAATGCGAATGGAGACGTGGTTAAACGCTGACGACGCATTTGAAATGTTCGACGTGACGATTGATGAATCTAAAATGGTTATGGCGTGTGCGTCTATTTACCTAGATCAATATCACAACACGCCGGATAAGATGAAGAACAACCCGGAAGACAAAAATAGGATAGACAAACTACAAGCCGAGCTTGATTTGCTTAGCTTGTAGTTATTTTTTAGGAGGAAAAACGATGAAAAAAATTGATGAAATGAAATCGCAGCTGCAATCTTTAAAAACATCAGCGCAGAAATTGCTGGATGAAAACAAATTAGAAGAAGCAAAGGCAAACATAAAGGAGATTAGAGAATTAAAAGAGAGAATTGACGTACAGGAAGAACTTGACGTTGAAGAAATGCAAACGCTTGCAAGTAAATTAAAACCCGAAAAAAGGGCGAACAAGGGAAGCTCTGCAAGTATAATCCGAGCAATGATTAAAAGGATGGTGGGATATTCTTTGACGGACGCAGAAAACGCTTTGTTGCTGCCAACGACCAGCGAGCCTGACGGCGAGCATGGCGAGGGATATATTCTGCCGCAGGATATTTCAACAATTATTCACAAGAAAATTCGGGATTACCGTTCTCTGCGGGATGTAGTTGGGCATATTCCGGCCGGCGCGTTGACGGGCTCGTTTCCGGTTGAGGGATTTGAAACGGTAAGCGAACTGATTGACTTTGCTGACGGAACAGACGGAACATTCAGCGACGACATTAGTTTTACCAATGTGAATTACACTTTGAAAGAAAAGGCGGCGTTTATTAAGCTGTCAAACACGCTGCTGAGCATGAGCGACAACAACCTGATTGCCTATGTGGCGGAGGTTTTTGCCAAAAAGGCGGTGATAACGGAAAACAAGATGATTATCAATGCCTTGACAAATGGGAAAACGGCTAAGTCTCTAACCACATGGAACGCATTAAAATCCAGTCTAAATAAAGATTTAGACCCGGCTATTCTTTATAACGCTTGTATTGTAACCAACCAAGACGGATTTGACTTTCTAGACGCGCAGTTAGATGGAACAGGACGACCCATTTTACAGACCAATCCTGCAAATGCAACGCAGAAGCTATTTAACGGCTATCCCGTGTATGTTTATTCTAACGCTATGCTGCCCACGACTGCTAAAAAGGCGCCTGTTTTCTATGGAAACTTGAATGAAGCGGTGAAGTTTGTAGATTACAAAGGACTGATTCGTTTTGCTGCTTCCAGCGAAGCCGGATTTATGTCAAATACAACCATTGCGCGGCTGATTGAGTTTATTGACGCTATTCAAGTTGATAAATCTGACAAATGCTATATCTATGGTCAACTCACGGTCGCATAAGGAGGATATCGATGAATTCAACAAAGAACTATTCCACTGACGGCGGAGATACGCTTGTTATTGGAGGAAAAATTGTATTGGAAGATGGAGCCGCAGCGGAGGGGTTTTCCGGCGGCTCCTATACTTTACCTGCAGCTACAACCGAGCAGCTTGGAGGCGTTAAGCAGGCGGAATCAATCGCTCAACTGGAAGAATCGGCAGAGCTAACGGCAGTAGTGGAAGCGATGAACAGCTTGCTTGTAAAACTGAAAGCCGCCGGGATCATTGCGTCAGAATAGGAGATTTGCATGGAGAACGAACTAGCGTTTGTGAAGCATTTTTTGCGCATTGATTCTGATGAGGACGATCCAGTAGTAACCCTTTTACTGCAAGCGGCGAAAGACTACATTGTCGACGCAATTGGTAAGTTTGACGATGAAAACGCCCGTCATTGGTTGTTGGCGTGCAATATTGTTTCTACTTTGTATGACAATCGGGTGTTTACCGTTTCATCTGCAAATGAAAAGGTGCAATATGCTTTGCAAAGCATGGTCGTCCAGTTGCAGTTAGAGGGTGAGAATGGTGCAGGCGGGTGACTTTAGACATAGAATTATCATCCAGCTTCGGGATGAAAATGAGAGCTGGAATGATTACTTAACCGTATACGCACGTGTGAACGGATTGAGCGGCTCTGAATATTGGGCTGCGGCAGCGATACAGGCAGAACAGACGATCTATTTTGATGTTAGATATCAAAAGACGCTCAAAAGCTTAACGCCGCAGATGTGCAGAATTGTGTTTAACGGAAACAGATACGATATACAAAGCATTGACGACTTTGAATTTCGTCACAACACGGTTCGATTCAAGGGGGTTATGCATTATGGCAGAAATCAAAGTAGATAAGTTTGCGGCGACAATGATGGAAATTGTTGAATCCTATACGCAGGAGTTAGAAGATGGGATAGACAATGTCTATGAACGTATTGCAGCTGAATCAAAAGAAAAGTTAAGAGACAATAGCCCTCGCGATAGCAAACTTACAAGAAAACATTATGCGGACGATTGGCATGTTAAAAAAAGCAAAGCCTTTCATCTTGCTTCATGGACAGTATATAACGGGCAATATCAGCTTACTCATCTGTTGGAGAACGGGCACGAGTTAAGACAGGGAGGGTGGTCTCCGGCGATTGCGCACATCCAACCCGTTGCCGACGAAGCGGTCAGAGAATTAGAAAACGAAGTGGGGAATGTGATTAAAAATGGATATTAACGCATTGATTCAATCTTTTGGTATCCCCTGTATGGCAGGAGGTTATACCTCTGTTGCGCCCTATCCTCATATCGCCTATTTTGATTATACGATCGTAAGCGGTTCAGATTATCACAATCAATTAAAAAGGCATACGGTTAGCGCGGAGTTGTACAATGACAACAATGAGGACAAGCCAAGAGAAATCATTCAAAAGACAGAATTACAAATCGAAGCCGTTTTAGATAAAAACGGCATACATTATGAAAAAACGCCCGCCGCATTTATTCAAAGCGAGAACCTGTGGCGGACAAGCTATACATTTGAACTATTGGAGGTAATATAAATGGCAACGCCAAGAAATGAAACATTAAATATTCCTGTTGGGAGCGCATATGTTTATTGCACTGAATTTACAGGAGAAATCCCGCAGAACACAGCGATTGAAACAGCACAGAATCATCTGGGAGATATCGAAGCGGGTTTGACCCTTACGTATTCGTCTGAAAGCTCTACTTTAACGGACGACTTCGGTAATGTAAAAAGAACGGTGATGACCAGCGAGGATGTAAAGGCAAAATTAGGTCTAATCACGTGGAATTACGCCGCATTGCAAAAGCTGACATCTACTGCTAGGGTCAAAGAAGCCGACGGGGTTCGGACGGTAAAAATAGGCGGTTTAAACAACTGCGACGATAAACAATGGCTGTTTAGATTCTATCATCCTGATAAAAAAGCCGGAGACGTTCGTATTACCATTGTTGGAACCAATACGGGCGGTTTAGAACTAGCCTATACAAAAGACGCGGCGACCAAATTAGAACCGGAGATTACCGCCTTGCCGTCTGACGACGAGGGTACTTTGATCATCTTTGAGGAAAGTATTTCCGCCTCGGATCAAGAAGATAATCCAACCCCCGGAGCGTAAGAAAGGAGCGTTACGTTAGAATGGATTTTGCACAGATCAAGAAGAGATATTTGCCAACCACATTAAAGGATGGGACAAGCATTCATGTTTGTACGCCCACAAAGGCGGGCTTATCCCTTATAGCGGAGTATCATGGTTTGCTGGATAAGGGATTGGACGACGCGAAAGCAGTTGATAGAATCTATGAAATATTTTCAGAGATTCTTTCCAGAAATAAGGAGAATAAAGCGATACAAAAGAAAGACGCGGCCGACTATGAATTGGTGGATTGCGTGCTTGCATTTATGGCTGAATACGAGCAATTTGTGTTGAATGTTACGCATGACCCAAACTAATACTGCCCTATTATCCCTATGGAGATTTTCAGCGTTCAGAGGGGTGTTATAGGGCGGTGACAACAGAACTGCATATGATTTATATATATTCAGGCATTCACTTTCAACAGGCTATGCAATTAGATATTTGCGACTATATGCAGATTTTACGAGACGCATATATAACGCAATGCGAAAAGTCGGAGGCAGGGCGAGAATATCTTGAAAATTGTTGGCGTATCTCTCAGACAGAACCCGACAGACCCGCATTAAGACGCAAGTTTGGAGGCGGAAGTTAATTGGCGATAGGACGAAATTTTAAAGGAATTACCATACAATTCGGCGCGGATACGACGGCTTTAAACAAAGCTCTTAAAACCATTCAGAGCGATTCTAAGTCGGTGCAATTAGAACTGAATAAAGTCAATAAGGCTTTGAAGTTAGACCCGAAGAATACAGAATTGCTCACACAGAAACAGAGTTTGCTAAAAGAAGCCATTGCACAAACCACAAAAAAGCTGGATTTCTTAAAGCAGGCGCAGGACAGGGTAAATAAAGCCCACGCCGCAAATCCGGCATGGGAAAAGAAATATGCGCCTTTGCAGGAGAAACTCGAAAGTACTGCAAAGAAGATGAAACAGCTTGGTTCCCAAGAAGAGGAGATGAAAAAGAAACTCAGCGAGGGGAAAATAAACACCGAAGAGTATGATAAATATCAGGCGGAACTTCAAGAAGTTACAAAAGAACATAAGAATTTGATAGCTTCTAAACGGGATCTTGAAAAGAGTTTTGAATACGGACATATCAGCGACCAAGAATATCGAGAATATAACCGTACGGTTGCGGGTACAGAATCCAAATTAAAATCGTTAAATCTCGAATTAGCAGAGGTTAGCAGCAAGGCGGTATTATCCGGTGAAAGGATGGAACAAGCCGGAAGTAAATGGAAAAATGCCGGTGATAAACTCAACAGCGTCGGCAGTAAACTGACCATAGGCGTTACCGCGCCGATAACGGCAATAGGCGCTTATGCTGTGAAGTCTGCAATGGATTTTGAATCCGCATGGACTGGCGTTACAAAGACAGTAGATGGAACGGCTCAACAGATGGATACTCTTAGGCAGGGTATTATCAACATGTCGGAAGAATTGCCGGCCTCAACAACGGAAATATCAGAAGTTGCAGAGGCGGCGGGACAGTTAGGCATACAAACGGATAATATTCTCGAATTCACCCGAACCATGATTGACTTGGGAGAAGCCACCAATCTGTCCGCAAGCGAGGGAGCGTCGTCTCTTGCACAGTTTGCGAATATCACAGGGATGTCGCAGAAAGATTTTGATAAGTTGGGTTCCACCATTGTTGCGCTTGGAAATAACTTTGCAACAACCGAAGCGGATATTGCTGCAATGGGGTTAAATCTTGCCGCCGCTGGTTCGCAGGTGGGGATGTCCGAAGCGCAGATTATGGGGTTTGCAACGGCGCTGTCCTCTGTTGGAATTGAAGCGCAGGCAGGAGGCACGGCCTTTTCAAAGGTCATGACCAATATGCAATTGGCGATTGAAAGAGGCGGAGAAGATTTAAATCAGTTTGCCAGCGTTGCCGGTATGAGTGCAGATGAATTTAAAGCCGCATTTGAACAGGACGCTGCCGGGGCGATCATTCAGTTTATACAGGGTTTATCAATCTGTGAAGAACGCGGGCAGTCTGCAATCGGCGTATTGGACAACATGGGCATTACCGAATCAAGAATGAGAGACGCTCTTTTGCGCGCCGCCGGCGCAAGCGATGTGTTTACAAATGCAATTGACATGGGGACGAACGCATGGAATGAAAACATTGCGTTGACCCAAGAAGCGGACAAAAGATATGGGACTACCGCCAGCAAGATGGAAATAGCTAAGAATAAGCTAAAAAACTCCGCCGCTTCCATTGGAGAATCGCTTTTGCCTACGCTTTCAAAACTAGCGGAAAGTCTTGCTGATATAACGAAACGTTTTTCTAATTTGAAT
>CAKSAY010000013.1 GCA_934438055.1 uncultured Oscillospiraceae bacterium
CCCGGGACCTCAATTGCAGGATAGTCTGTAGATTTTTGACAGTTGGTTGCTGTTAAACTGTTATTGTTATGGAATATGAGGTTTATATCTGCACCTTTTTCCACAACAATTGGATGCTCACAACTAATGTCGAGATTTTCAAGTATGATTGGCTGTGCGCCATCCACGTTTCCTTTAATAGTGATATTATTTCCTGTGGTTTCAGGAGAACTTTGGGTAATAACGATATTGTCTTGTTCGCTTAAAACACATGTTTTCTTCCCGTTCTGCTCCAAACAAATCACACCATCTGTGTCTGTTCCCGAAATTGTAATGCTTCCCTGAGATAAATCCAAATCTGCAGATTTATATATCAATTTCGTATGATCGTCAGGGTAATACGTACGATAACTCACAGTCTCGAATGTGCTTGCTTTAGCACTAGACATTAAGAAGTCCTTATCTTCATTATCTTCAACTATTTTCTCAATGCCGCTCTCCTCTGACAAAGTAGATAAATGATCCGTTCCAGACAAAAGTGCATAATTTCCCTCATCTGGAACTGATACTGCAAATGATACTGTATTTTGAGGTAGGCAAATATCTCGTACATATTCACCCGTGTCGGTATTAAACAGCGCTAATTCGGTTTGTTCCCCAATAGGGTAATTTGAGAAATCTCCTATGCAAAGATTTAGGTCTTGATTCTCACTTCTAGAAGTGTATTTTGATAAGATAGCGGGTTCTGTTGCAGTTGTTGCATAGCAGTTCAGGGTTGCTGTATCATCCATTACTAAATATCCTGCATCACATAAATACCGTACATCTGCTTCAAACACACAATCAGCGCTATAGCCTATTCCTGTAAATCCACCGATAGCGGTAACAGTTGCATTATTTAAAATTGATATCCCTTCGAAATCTCCTGCAGAAGCGATAGAATGATCATTGTACGACGCAGGGCCGCTTCCAATTGCTGCCGATAATTCATTATTCGCTATAGCTGTTACATTTGCGTTATTTTGAACCAATACGGCACCACAATTTCCACCTTGCTCTCCCGTAGTACCACCACCACCGATTGCCGCAGAGTGGCCGTTTGAAATCGCAGTTACATCGGCATTATCACTAATAGTGATATTTTGAGTACTTCCACCATACAATACGCCTAAATTGGAGCTGCTGGCAGTGTAAGCGGTGCCGATGGCAGCACCATTTCCAGTGTTTTCAGCGTAGACCTTTACATTTTCTGTAATCTCAATATTACCACAAGGAATGGCTTCATTTTTTACTGTACAGTTATAATACGTTGCTGCTGTGCCGATGGCAGCTCCATTTCCGGAGGAGGAAGCATATAAAGAACCAGTTCCTGATATTGTTAAGTTGGAATTTCCAGGGACGTTGATTGCTGCTCCGTGGTTGAACCGATACTTGTCAACAGTGGTTGTGCTGGTTGTTTTTATGAAACAATTATTCTCTACCTTTAGGTTTACGCGGCCATTAATGTAAAGCCCATCACTGTCAGTGGAAATGTTTAAATCACGTATAATCACATCTGCCGTTTCTTCGTTTTCTGAATTCAGAGAAAGGGGGGTATGCACATATACATAATTGCTTGTTTCTCCGGCAGAGGAAATAACAGGTGGTTGTGCGTCTGCATGTTGTTCATTATTCTGCGTGATATAGTAAACTCCATGTTCATAATAGACGTCTATGTCTCCATTACACAGGTCATACACATTCTGTGCAATAGGTTCATCATTGTTTTGTGATTCCTCTGCGTTCTGCTCGTTGATATTGTTGTTCTCTGCTTGAGAAGTAGCCTCACTGTTTACGGCTTCTTCACTGGAAGCGTTTGATTCTGCTTGAGAATTATTCTCATTGTTTACGGCTTCTTCACTGGAAGCGTTTGATTCTGCTTGAGAATTATTCTCATTATCTACGGCTTCTTCACCGGAAGCATCCGGCTCTGCCTGAGAACTACTTTCATTGTTTTGCGTTGCTTCTGTGCCCTCATTGCTGCTTGCAGACTGAGAATTCGTCTGCTCAGACACGACCCCCGAGGAAGGGACATCGGCAGTTGCATAGGCTGGTAATGAAGAACAAAGCATGGCGACACTGAGAAATATGGCCAATATTTTTCTGTTTTTCATTTTATTCACCTCTTTAATATTATATTAACTCAATTAATCTTCTGTTAATATAATACAACATAATAATGAATAAATGATAAATAAACGATAAATAAACGATAAATAAACGATAAATAAACGATGAATAAACATTTTGATAGGACAGACAAAAAATTTCCTTTTCTTTCATATAATTAACAGATAAGGAGGTGATTTTTTGTTTGGATCCCTATTCTCGATGATAGCACAACATTTGTTATTTTTTGCTTTACATATTGAGGGCGGCTCTTTTCCTAAACCGTTGTCGGCGGCAAAGGAGAAGGAATGCTTCCATCAAATGGCACAGGGAGATGATAAAGCAAGAGATATGCTCATAGAGCACAATTTAAGACTTGTAGCCCATATCATCAAAAAGTATTACTCTTCCACCAACGATCAGGACGATTTAATTTCTATTGGAACCATAGGTCTCATTAAAGCTGTGGGAACCTTTGACTATGAAAAAGGGGCGCGGTTTGCCACCTATGCTTCCAGATGTATTGAAAATGAAATTCTTATGCATTTTAGAAATATTAGAAAAACAGCGGGAGATGTGTATATTAGCGATGTTTTAGACACAGACAAAGATGGCAACTCACTTTCTCTTCTGGATGTTATTGCAGATGAGATTAGCATTGTTGACACGATAGATTCAAAATTCAAAGCTGAACAATTGCGTGAAGCGGTGAAAAAACAACTCAAAGGGCGGGAAAAACAAATCATTATTATGCGGTATGGTTTAGGAGACAATCATCCACTTACCCAGCGCGAAGTGGCAAAACAATTGGGGATTTCTCGTTCTTATGTGAGTCGCATTGAAAAAAAGGCGCTTTTAAGTCTAAGAGCCACTTTTCAAGAGGAGGAATGAGGTTTTTAAACGGAGGAATCCTCTGTTTTTGAAGTGTTTTCTTCTTTAACTGCATTGTCATTTTCTTTTGATGAATGTTGTTTTTTATTATTGGGCAGGGCAAATAGCTCCTGCTCATTTTTTTGGCAGATAATTGTAATGTGACCATTGATGACAGCACCTTTACGCGCGTCAATATTTTGGGCGGTTATGTTTCCGTGAAGAATGGCGTTGTTTTTAATGACTGCGGTTCCGTCCGCCTGTAGATTTCCTTTTAGTTTTCCGTCTATATCACTGGTTTTACAGTATAGATTTCCGATAATAATGCCATGTCCGTCCAGAGAAATATTTTCTTTTGCATGAATGTCTCCCTGCACAATTCCTCCGGCAATCACCACAGAGTTTCCGCTAATTTGCCCGTCGATTCTTCCGCCGACAACCACATTTCCATGACTGGAAATGTCTCCTTTCATTTCTCCTAAAATTTTGACATTTCCCTCAGTTTTAATGTTTCCCGTGAAGGTTGTTTCTTTGCCCACACACGAACCCGAACAAGAGCCGATTTCTGTGAGCAAGGGCGTGGCTGTTTGTTGTGTTGATTGAGAAAAGGGCGCCATGTTCGCTTCTTTATGAGAGGATTCTTCAGGCAGAGGCGGTTGTGCATCCTCTTTTTTGAGTTGCTTTCTGAGCCATTTTGAGACGGCATTTTCTTCCGGAATTTCTTGCACTGTGTGTTCGCCAAATTGTAAATCTTCCTTTTTTTTATTCATCTTTAACCTTCCTTTTGCAGTCTTATTTATGATTCTGCTGTATTTTCAAAATGTTTTGATAATGTAACCCACAATTCCATATCATGTTCTTGCTTTTTTTGAAGTTCTTCTAGTCTAATACAGTTTTCCTGCACTTTTTGGTAGTCAAGAGCAAATTCTTGCTGCTGCATTTCTTCCTCAAGTTTTGCAATCGCCTGTTCTGTTGTTTCAATTTGCATTTCTAATTCTCGTATTTTTTGACGCGTTGCAGCGATGAGACTGCGATCCTTTTTTGTTCTATATTCCTTTTTTACTGCTTTTTTTATTGTAGATTTTTGATTCTTAGCGTTTTCTTTTTCATTTTCCTGCGCAAGATAGTCGTTGTATTTTCCTTGAATAAACTGCACATTGTCAGCTTGCATATTCATGATTCTATTTGGAATGCGGTTGAGCAGATAACGATCATGTGAAATAATGATAATTGTCCCTTTATAATCAAGAAGCGCCTGCTCTAAAACCTCTTTTGTATTCATATCAAGATGGTTTGTAGGCTCGTCCATAAGCAGAACATTGGGCTGTTGTTGCATTAAGATGGCAAGGCATAACCTTGCCTTTTCACCGCCGCTTAGTTGGCCCACTTGTTTGAGAACATTTTCTCCTGTCAATAAGACTGCGCCTAGAGAAGAACGCACGCTTTGTTCTGTCAGTTCCGGAAATCTGCGATGAAACTCCTCTAGAACAGTATTGTCTTGTTTTAAATGAGACATATCCTGAGAGTAGTAACCAATTTTTACATTTTTCCCCCAGCATACTGTTCCCTCACAGGGGATAAGCCCTTGCACAGCTTTTAAAAACGTTGATTTACCTACGCCATTTGCACCGATGACGCCCAACTTTTCGCCTCGAAACAGCACAAGAGAGACTTGGGCAAGCGTTCGAGTTTTTTCCTTTTCTTGAACATATAGGTGCAGCTTCTCAACTTGAAGCACTTCTTTTCCGGTGTCTGTCTCGAAATCAAAGCGAATGTGGGGTTTGCGCGTGAAGACAACAGGACTGTTGATAATTTCCATTTTTTCCAAAGCAGTTTTTCTGCTCCGTGCACTTTTTGCAGTGCTGGCGCGGGCGCTGTTTCTATTAATATAATCTTGCATGTGGGCAATTTGACGCTGCTGTTTTTCATATTCTTTTTGTTGCTGTTTTTCAAAATTTTCTTTCAGGCTAAGATAGTGGGTATATCCTCCTGCATACGAATGTAAACTACAATGGGACAATTCCCAGATTGTTTGCACCGTTTTATCTAAAAAATATCGATCATGGGAAACGACTAAAAGCGCGCCTGTATAATCAGCAAGATAGCCCTCGAGCCAGGTTAATGTTTTAAAGTCTAAATGGTTGGTGGGTTCGTCGAGAATGAGCAGGGAGGGCTTTTCCAAAAGAAGCTTTGCAAGGGCAAGACGGGTTTTTTCTCCGCCGCTTAAGGTTGAGATAATCTTTTTTGCCCGGTTTTCCTGAAATCCCATTCCATTTAAAATAGTTTTTATTTTAACGTCAATTTGATAACCATCTTGCTGTTCAAACACACTCTGTAGCTGCGCATATTCTTCTGTTAAATCATGCAGAGAGGTCGAGTTGATGTGTTTTTCCTGTTGAGAAATTTCCAATTCAAGTCGCTGCATGTTTTTTTGCAAGGACAATAAATCGGAAAAAACCGATTGCATTTCTTCCCAAATGGTACGGTCGTTGTTTAAACCGCTGTTTTGCGCTAAAAAACCAATCGTTTTTCCATTCTGTAAAGACACCTGTCCTGCATCCGGATAGATAATTTTACAGAGAATATGCAATAGGGTTGATTTGCCGGCTCCGTTGCAGCCGATTAACCCGATTCGGTCGTGATCTTCGATCGTAGCATTTATATCTTTTAAAACATCAGTACCAAAATAGGATTTATGAATATGTTCAAGTGTTACAAGCATTTGTTGCTCCCTTTACTAAAATCGTATTATATGGATAGTATATGCACAAAAGATTCAACATCATAATGCGATGTATGCTCTGATGAAAGTTCAACGTTATGCAGCGTTTTGCATAGGCTGCGTTTTTTGAGATTTTATATAAGTAAAAAACGAAATTGGGAATGCAATGTTTTTAAGCGTTTAGAGACTTACCAAAGGCAAAGCTACAAATTACGCTGTGAGGTTGTTTTATCATGAACACAAAGTGAGAATGGTAGAATTGTGCAAGTGCGTTTCTGAACATCGTGAAGAAAAGTCGCACGCACTTTAAATTAATAATAAACGCTTGCGTTTGGTTCTGCCATGAACACAAAGTGAGAATGGTAGAATTGTGCAAGTGCGTTTCTGAACATCGTGAAGAAAAGTCGCACGCATTTTAAATTAATAATAAACGCTTGCGTTTGGTTCTGCCATGAACGCAAAGTGAGAATGGCAGAATTGTGCAAGTGCGTTTCTGAACATCGTGAAGAAAAGTGGCACGCACTTTTAAATCGATAATAAACGCTTGCGTTTTATTATACCACAATTATCCTTTTTTTCAAGAGTTATCAGTCAAATGACAGTAGATTTATGCTTTGTAGATGATATATTTTGTATTATAAAAATCACTTAGATAACGTAATAGAGTCGCACTGACTGAATAAAATATTTTCTTAATAAAAATGCAAGCGCAAACTTGGCAATTGTTTTAACCGTTTTTGGGTTACTATAATAAGGTCTATAGAGATACTGTGTAGATTCGAGGACTTATCATAAAGTTGAGTGAAAAATTTGTATAGACAAAAGACATGTAGAATCTTTTTTCATCTGTAGGGTTGTCAAATAGTTCCATAAGTTTTATAATATATTGTAGTATAGGAATTTGATACTTCTTTTGATTCTTAAAGAGATGATAGACCTTTTGTAACTTTGCAAAAATTACAAGGGAGCAATCCACAAAAATGAATGAATTTGGAGTGAATGATATGGCAGATTGTAATCATGATTGTAACAACTGTTCGCAGGATTGTGACAGTGCATCAAATGTTTTTCAGAAAGAAGATCTTCACCCACAAAGTAAGGTCTCAAAGGTGATTGGAGTTGTGAGTGGTAAAGGTGGCGTGGGAAAATCCTTGGTCACGGCATTGTTGAGCGTCTTGTTGCGGAGAAATGGCTATCAAACGGCGATTTTAGATGCCGATGTGACCGGCCCTTCTATTCCAAAAGCTTTTGGTCTATCAGAGCGCGCTTGTGCAAGCCAAGAGGGAATGTATCCTGTGTGCACTCGTTCCGGCATTAAGGTAATGTCGGTGAATCTTTTGTTGGAAAATGAGAGCGATCCTGTTGTTTGGAGGGGCCCGGTGATTGCCGGCGCGGTGAAACAATTTTGGAAAGACGTCATTTGGGGAGAAGTTGATTATATGTTGGTGGATATGCCGCCCGGGACAGGGGATGTTCCTTTGACGATTTATCAGTCGCTGCCTGTTGACGGCATTGTGATTGTGACCTCTCCGCAGGATTTGGTTTCTATGGTTGTCACAAAGGCTGTTAAAATGGCTGAAATGATGAATATACCCATATTAGGAATTATTGAGAATTATAGTTATTTTGAATGCCCTGATTGTCATACGCGTGTGGAGATTTTTGGAGAAAGCAAGCTTGAACAGCTTACTGCTTCTTTAGGACTTGATTTATTGGGCAAAATCCCCATCCGTCCGGAGTTGGCCTCAGCCAGCGACAGAGGTTTATTGGAGACATTTGAGGGGACCTTTTTGAATCATGCCTGTGAGGCGATTCAGGAGAGTTGTCCTGTTCAGGTAGAATAATTTTTGACTTTGTTGATAAAGAGCATGATGAAGACGTTTGAATTCTAATGATTTATTATGAGCGGGGTGTTGCAGCCTTTTGTTGTATGAAAGGCATTATTGTTGCGACAAATAAAATCATTTTGTCTACAGCAGTAAAAAATAGTATGATATTATTTGATGCCGTTGTAGTTTGCGGCTATCCACTTTTAGTCAATGCCTGATCAATCTTTTCGAAGAAAACATTTTGCTGGTTTTCATCTAGTGCATGCTTTGGAATGAGGATGTTTTCATTGGGTGTGAAAACAAGAATCCAATTTTGTTTCTCTTCTTCTATCCGCAAGAGTGCATCGAGCGGATATTGGCTATTTAATTGCGCGTCTTCGCAGTTAATCTGTAGGGAGTAACGATTTAGAAGGAATTGACGTTCTTTGCCAATCAGTTTTTGATTGACCAAAACAGCATCTTTATATGCTTTATAAATTCGCAAGGTGGTATAGCCAAAAATTGCGGTGAGTATAAAAAGCAGAATGAGTCCGATAGATAGTGATATGGTTTGCAATAGCATTAACATGAGAATTATGATAAATGGTACGAAATAAATTGCAAGCGCTAATAGATTTTTGGGATGAAAAAGCTGCATTTTATAGATTAAAAAGGATTTTACATCCTTTTTTGAGAGTTTTACTTTAAATGTAATCACACTGTCGCCTCCTTTTTGGTTTATACTTTTTAGGATACTCGTATTTTTTCTGATTTATCCTAGCTTTTACAGTATTTTTTAGAGGCAGATTGAATAGGCTGGGCTTTTGGGGAGTTTACTTCTCAAAAGCTTTTTTATTTACAAAAAAATATTTGTTGTTTATAATAGCTGCAGATGATAGCGACACCTTTCACTTTGACTTTTTTGTAGAGGTGATTTTATGAAATTAACCAATATTATGATTTTTTATATTTAGGAGATGAAAATAGAAATAGCGCCCCTTTTGATAAAAATGGCACCAATTTTTAACGTTATTCATAGAATGGGAAGAGTTGAAGCCAAAAAAGGGGTGTTGATATGGATTTTCAGAATCATGATAAAAGGATGGAAGAATACAAAAACGAAATGTTAAAGCAGTATAAACGAAGCAGGAATTACATTTCTCCTACTTCACAAAGCCCGCAGAGAGATACTACAAAAAGACAACAGGAACAAACACACAAAGATGTGGATGTGCAGTCGGTTAAGGCAGATTTCCAACAACAAAATACGCAAGACTTACAGTTTACAGAACACCAGCCTGTTGTGTTGACCAGCGTTTGGCCTCATTGTGAACATGATGAAAATTCTCAGGCTATTGCTCCCGAGAAAAAGCAGGAGAATGCAAAAGAGGAAGAAAAACTGTTGGAGAATCATCAAGCCAATCAAAGTAGCGAGGTTAAAGTTTCGCCTTCCACTTTAGGAAAGAGCGTTGCCGTGATGGCAATGGACACAGACGCGCTCATTCCGCTTGCAGCACGTCAGGAAAATGGAATGGATGAATCGGTGCAGAGTGCCGCTGTGAACAGCACTCCTGTACTGAACGAAAGTCATGAAAATCTGCAACAGCTTCGGACACACATCAAAAGCATGGAGATGGAGGAAGAACCGGGGAGAGGTTCTAATTTTGAGTTATCAGCTGAAGAAGGGATTGGTTCATTAAACAATTCATCAAGGGATATTATGGATCAAATGCCGCCGAGAGAGACTCCGCAGCAAACGCCAAGACAGCAGCAAACACCGCAGAATTCGGAGACAAGTCGCCAAGAGGGGCCGCAGATGCCACAACAGGACGCAATGCCATCTGAAGACAATCGTGCGGCACAAGCGCCGGAGATTCTCCACCCGGAGGAACCGATAGATGACACGATGCAGAACTATTATAACCGGAACATCAGTAGAGGATTTTTAAGATTGCAGGTGACGTCAGGGCAGGGCGCAGTGCCTATTGAGGGCGTTGAGGGCATTATTAGCAAGACGGTGCAAGATAGAGAGTATATCATTGGCAGACTATTGACCGATTCAAGCGGTGTCAGCAAGATGATTGCGCTGCCGGCGCCTAATCGCTCCTTGTCAGAGCAGCCGCGTTCTGAATCTATGCAAGAGCTTCCCTATGCTACCTATGATTTGTCGGTAAACGCTAATAACTTTGTTCCGGTTCTTATTAAGGATATTCCTATTTTTGACGGAATAGTTTCGATTCAACCAATTGGATTACACCCTCTCTTAGGCTCAGAACAAACCGTTCCTCCTGAAACAATTCAGGAAAGCGAACCGAATCTTTAGGGGGTGTGTGTAAATGCCGACAGTTCTTCCATATGTTCCCCAAAACATCACAGTGCATTTAGGAGCGCCTAATCAGGCGGCTGCAAACGTATCAGTTCCTTTTATTAGTTATATTAAAAATGTCGCTTCCAGCGAGATATATCCAACATGGCCGGAGAGCTCTCTTAGAGCGAACATTTACGCTATTATCACCTTTGCTTTAAATCGTATCTATACTGAGTGGTATCGCAGCAGGGGATATGATTTTGATATTACCAATTCAACGCAGTATGACCAGGCCTTTGTTAACGGTCGTGACTTTTTTGAAAACATTAGTAGAATTGTGGATGAGATTTTTAATGATTATGTAGTTCGACAGGGGTCTGTGCAGCCTCTATTTACGCAATTCTGCAACGGCACCACGGTGACTTGCGATGGGCTTTCACAGTGGGGAACGGTTGACCTTGCCGAACAAGGTTATGGACCATATGAGATTTTACAGTATTATTATGGAAATGACATTGATATTGTCAGAGACGCGCCGATTTTAGCTCCGTTTGAATCCTATCCCGGGCGTCCGCTGCGAATTGGCTCGATAGGCAATGAAGTGTATACCATTCAAAACCAACTCAACCGCATTGCGCGAAATTATCCGGCAATTCCTACTATCAATAATCCAAACGGGACATTTGATTTGCCGACGCAGGAAGCAGTTTTGGACTTTCAGAGAATTTTTAATTTGGTTCCTGACGGGGTGGTGGGGAAAGCTACATGGTATAAGATAAAGTATATTTTTACGAGCGTTACAAGGCTTGCCGAATTGACCTCAGAGGGATTGCAGCTTCAGGATGTGGAGCCTATCTATCCGACGACTCTAAGACTGGGAGACAGAAATCTAGGAGTTGGTGTCTTGCAGTTATATTTAGACACAATTGGCTATTTTAATGGCAACATTCCCATTGTGGTTGTCGACGGCATTTTTGGACCTAGAACCCAGGAGGCGGTGATTGCCTTTCAAAACGCCTATGATTTAACGCCGGACGGCATTGTTGGAAGAAACACCTGGAACACTTTGCAGGATGCCTATGTAGGAATTATTCGAACACTTCCGGAGGGATATCAGGGCAACCACGCCAAGGCTTATCCGGGATATCCTCTTTCGTTTGGCATGGATAATCAGGATGTTCGTGATTTGCAAACATATATTTCTACGATTGCAAAAAACACCACCGGCATTCCTGATTTGCCTGTGACCGGATATTATGGACCGCAGACGGAAAATGCAGTTCGACTTTTACAAAGACGGTTGGGCATTCCTGAAAATGGAATTGTGAACCCGCTTATTTGGACTTATATTGGTGAGCTTTATAATGATGTTATTGATGGAATACCCATTTAACCGGTGGTTAAAAAGCGGCGGGAGCCTAATTTGGTTCCCGCCACTTTTATCTATATAACCATGCCACCGTTGGGGCTGATCACCTGCCCGGTGATGAAGGACGCTTCAGGGGAGGAGAGAAAAAGAATTGTTTGGGCTATTTCTTCCGGTGAAGCAATTCGCCCAAGCGGTGTTTCTTCTTTTAAAGCGGCAAGTGTTTGTTTGTCTAGATGAGCATTCATGTCTGTGCTCACCACGCCGGGTGCCACACAGTTGACTTGAATATTAGATGGCCCCAGCTCTTTGGCCAGAGCTTTGGTGAAGCCAATGATGGCCGCTTTGGTGACCGAATAACCCACCTCGCAGGAGGCTCCGGTTAGACCCCAAATGGAGGAGAGATTAATAACCTTGCCGGCTTTACGGCGAATCATTCCCGGCAATGCTCTTTGGGTGACCTGCATGGTTCCCTTGAGATTTACACCATATAGCGCGTCCCATTCTTGGGGAGTGAGGTCGGTGAAGAGCTGTTGGGAGGAGACAGCCGCATTGTTGACTAAAGTGGAGATTTCCCCCAATTTCATTTCGATTTGCGAGAAGAGGCGTTTTACTTCTTCTTCCCGGGAAATATCAGCGGAAAAAGCGTAGGCTTGGCCGCCGTTTTGACGGATTTGCTTTGCAACGGCTTCTGCTGCTTCGCGGTTTTGGCGGCAGTGGACGGCAACGGGAAAGCCCTGTTTGCCAAAGAGCAAAGCCGTTTGTTTGCCAATGCCGCGGGAACTGCCTGTAATGAGGACGGTTTCTTTCAAGCGTATCCCCCCTTACTATAATTTTATTTAGGTATATTATAAAGAATGTTTTGGAAAATAGCAAGTGAAATTTTGACTATTCAATTTCTTGCTCGAGTTGCGTGAAAAGGTCATTGTCGAAGAACTCGGCTAAGGTGATTTCGAGTCCATCACAGAGTTTTTTTATGGTAGTGATTCCGACCTCTTTTCTCGATTCTTCCAACATACTGTACACAGTAGAGGGAGTAACGCCCGATTTATTTGCCAATTCATTTGGCGCCATGAGCCGCTCTTGGCAAATTTGCTTGAAGCGTATTGCAACTGCTTGTTTGACTTTCATAATATTACCTCGTTTATTTGAATTATAATTAAATTGTATCCAAATAAACGCAAATACGTATACGCAGTTGCGAACAAAACTCATATATGTTATAATCGGGTTATACGTCACTGCGTATAACCCGATTCAGGTAATGATTTATTCTTGTTAAAAAATTTCTTGTTCCAGTTGCTCAAAGATATCAGCGGTGAAAAATTCGCCTAATGTGATGTCTAGTCCATCACAGAGTTTTTTTATGGTAGTGATTCCAACGTCTTTTCTCGATTCCTCCAACATACTGTAAACGGTAGAGGGAGTAACGCCTGATTTATTTGCCAATTCATTTGGCGCTATAAGCCGCTCTTGGCAAATTTGTTTGAACCGTATTGCAACTGCTTGTTTCACTTTCATTTTTCTACCTCGTTTATTTTGATACATATTTAGCATACAAAAATAAACGTTGTATCGTACACGTTTTTGCGTATATTTTGAGTTTTATTTTTTTCGTTTATCAAACAGTTTGCAGGTAAAGAAATCTGAAAGCGTAATTTCACACAGATCGCATAGTTTTTTTAAAAAAATAATTCCAAAAAATTGCTCTCCATTTAAATAACGTTTCATTAAATCTTGTGATACTTCTAACTGTGAGAAGATGTCTTCTAATTTAATTCCTTTTTGCTGACAGATTTCTTTTAATCTTAAAGAAATAGCTTTGTTTACATTCATAAAAATCACCTCATAAATATTATAATACTTAAAATAAATCGACGTGGACGATATATCACTAATCGGAAAATATTCATCCATACTATTTTAACATTGAGGAGGGGGATTGAGAATTGCGCAGAACAGAATACATAAACATTCGCTATAGGAGAATATAATATGATGATTAACAATCAAGAAGAAAAAATTTGCATGATTTACAGCTACGACAACGCTGATCTTTTGCCCACAAACCTCGAAAAAATGATTTATTACGCCCTTGAAGACCTGGTGGAAAATAAGGGGGTTACTTGTTTTTTGACAGGGAATTCCGGGATGTTTGACGCGCAGGCAAATACAGCGATATACATATTAAAAAAGCGCTTTCCGCATGTTCGTCTCCATTTAATCCTGCCTTACAAAACTCCGAGATATTTCTACATTCGCAATAGCAGCAGCGGTCTTTATGACGATATTATTTTTTCCATTAATGAGATGCCCGAGCCTCGGGAAGTAATCAGGCGCAATAACGAATTTATGGTGACAAACAGCAATTGTCTTCTCACCTTTCTTCACCCGACGGATCGATTTAGCAGTGTGTATGAAACCTATTGTTATGCACAAAAACTAAAGCAGGATATTTTTCATTTGCGACCGTAAAAGAGCGAAAAAAAACACTGCCCGGCATTGCTGCTTAGACAGTGTTGAAAAATTATGCTGTTTAGCCGACCATTTCGGCGATTTCGTCCATGACGGTTCCCACCGTTTTAAAAGCTTGTTCCGCTTTTTTCTTCATTGCTTTGCTTTTAACGCGGCTTTTTTTACTATTGCTGTTTGCAACAAGACAAGTTACGCAGCCGGCTGCAATTCCAATGGCCGCGCCTTTCATAATGGTTGATGTCTGCATATTGATCCTTCTTTCCTTAATAATAATATCAATATGTGCTGTGCACAAACTTATTTTTTCCTGTTTTTTCAAAAATATTTTTGGAAATTTTATCTATATTTATTGACTTTAATCCGTAAATATGATAGAATAAAAATATCCTTAATAGATAATTATTTAGAAGAATTCCTTTATCATCTGCCGCCGGGCAGGTGATAGACGCTTATTTTTGTATCATTAGGCCTTAGTAGATACAAAAATAGGCGTTTTTTCTTTTTTTGGAGGTTTGTTTTATGGCTTGGATTTATTTAATTCTCGCAGGTGTGTTTGAAGTGTTTTGGTCCACCTGCTTAAAACTTTCGGATGGACTGCACATCGTTAAGTTTTCGGTTTTGACGCTCATTGGCCTGATTTTCAGCTTTCTTTTTTTGGCGCAGGCCACAAAGAGCCTGCCGTTGGGGAACGCTTATGCCATTTGGACGGGAATTGGCGCTTTAGGAGCTGTTGTTGTCGGCGTTGTCTTCTTTCATGAGGCGTTCACGCCGGCGCGTTGTTTCTTTTTTGTGTTGCTTTTGGCGGGTATTGTAGGACTTCAACTCACTTCTCAATAAACAGGATAGGTAAGATTTTTCTACAATTTTATAGAATTTATAGAACAAGCTTGACTTTTGTCTAAAAAAGCCTTATTATTTAATTAATTTGTGTCTTTTCAATCAACACGCTTCGTATGTCTATTTCTCTGTCGATTTTTGATAGAAAAAACCTTTTGCGGGTGGTGGATGTTTTAGAATGCGTGGAGAAAGAATTTGACGTTTCTTTCTAAAAACCGCAAAGGGGGATGCAAAAAATTGAATAAACCGGTTATTGAATTGAAAAACATCGCCATCTCGTTTGATGGCGAGAAAATTTTGGATAATATCAGCCTGTCGATTCAGGATAAAGAATTTGTCACATTTTTAGGACCGTCTGGCTGTGGAAAAACGACGACCCTCCGGATTATCGGCGGCTTTTTGTCACCGGATCAGGGAGAGGTCATTTTTGACGGAAAATCAGTGGATGATTTGCCGCCGCATAAAAGGCATGTGAACACCGTCTTTCAAAGCTATGCGCTTTTTCCGCATCTTAATGTCTTTGACAACATTTCTTTTGGACTAAAGATTCAGAAGCTTTCAAAGGAAGAACAAAAAAGACGGGTGGAGGAAATGCTCAAGATTGTCAACCTTGAGGGCTTTGGCCAAAGGAGAATCACCCAACTCTCCGGCGGGCAGCAGCAGAGAATTGCCATTGCGCGCGCACTTGTGAATTATCCTAGAGTTTTGCTGCTCGACGAGCCGTTGGGTGCATTGGACTTAAAGCTTCGAAAGGAAATGCAAACTGAGCTCAAAAGAATGCAGCAGCAGCTAGAAACCACCTTTATTTATGTTACGCACGATCAGGAGGAAGCACTCTCGATGTCAGACACGATTGTGGTGATGAACGAGGGGGAGATTCAGCAAATTGGTCGCCCGGAGGACATTTATAATGAACCGAAAAACGCCTTTGTTGCTGATTTTATCGGAGAGAGCAACATCATCAACGGCGTTATGCAAAAAGACTTTCAGGTGCAGTTTGCCGGCGAGGTGTTTGACTGTGTGGACAAGGGATTTAAGCCGATGCAGCGGGTGGATGTTGTGATTCGTCCGGAGGACATCGATCTTCTTCCTTTGGGAACAACTTCTTTAGACGGCGTGATTGAGTCTGTCGTCTTTAAAGGCGTGCATTATGAGATGGAGATTTTGGCAAAAGGACTTTATTGGTTGGTGCAGACAACTGCTTTTGCTAAGGTTGGAGACAGGGTGAGTCTTTCCTTTGGCCCGAATGACATTCATATTATGAACAAGATGTTTGAGGGGACCACCAATCATTTGAGAGGTGTGGTCACGGAAGAAAATAGCATTTCCTTTTTGGGGTTGGAGTTTTCGCCTGAGAACCTTTCTTTTGCGCCGGGGACGGAAGTTGATTTAACCATCGATCCGAAAGATATTCAGCTTGTCAGCGCTGATCACAGTGATATCGTGTTGTATTTAGAGTCGCTCATTTACAAAGGTTCTTATAACGAAATGCTCTTTTATCTTGAGGAGCAAGACAGCTATTTATTGGTGCATTCTATGAACGAAGAAGAGGTGGGAACCAATCTTGGACTTTCCTTTTCCTTTGATAAAATGGTAATCACACCCGTAGAAAGGGGGAGAGACATTGCGTAAACGCAATTTACCCTTTTTGCCTTATGGCCTTTGGATGATTGTTTTCACTGTTTTGCCCGTGCTTTTGATTGTTTATTATGCTTTTACAAACAAGCAGGGGGAATTTACTCTTGCAAATATTATGCGCATGGGCGAATATGCGGACGTTTTGTTTCGTTCGCTCGGACTTGCGGCGATTGCAACTGTCATTTGTCTGTTGTTGGCGTTTCCTTTTGCCTATTTTATGTCGCGCACTTCTATGAAAAAACAGAGAACCTACATCATGCTCATTATGCTTCCCATGTGGTCGAGCCTTCTTTTGCGCACCTATGCATGGATGACCCTGTTGGAGAATAATGGATTCATTAATAAACTTTTAGGTGTGTTTGGTTTAGGTCCCTTTCATATGATCAATACATCAGGCGCTGTGGTTTTGGGGATGGTTTACGATTTTCTTCCCTTTATGATTTTACCCCTTTATTCTGTGATGTCTAAAATTGACCGCTCGCTGCTCGAAGCAGCTGACGATTTGGGCGCTGACAGCGCGCAGACTTTACGGCGTGTGATTCTTCCCTTGAGCGTTCCGGGGATTTTGTCGGGCATTACTATGGTGTTTGTGCCGGCGGCGAGCACTTTTGTCATCTCACGGCTTTTGGGCGGTGGTTCCAATCTTTTGATTGGAGATTTGATTGAAACGCAGTTTGTTGGAAGCACCTATAATCCATGGTTTGGCTCTGCACTCTCTCTGTTTTTGATGGTGGTTATTTTGATTATTATAGCCGTCACTAGACATTTTGATAGGAATGAGGAGGGCGGGATTATTTGAAAAAGGTAAAAAGAGTGACGCCCGCTCTTTATAATGGGCTTATCTTTCTCTTTTTATATGCGCCGATTTTTATTGTCATCCTATTTTCTTTTAACACCACCAAATCGCGCACAATTATGGATGGTTTTACGCTGCAATGGTATGTTGAACTGTTTCAGGATGATTTGATTATGGAGTCGCTTCGCAATTCTTTGATTTTGGCGTTTTCCTCGTCTATTTTAGCAACTGTTATTGGAACGGCTGCTGCCCTTTGCATTGCTAAAATGAAAAAGTTTGGACGTTCAATGGTGATGAATCTAAACTATATTCCGATTGTAAATTCAGAAGTGGTCACGGGCGTTTCTCTGATGATGCTCTTTGTGTTTTTCGCAAGCATTTTCGGTGGTGAGCTTGGTTTTGTCACGGTTTTGATTGCACACATCACCTTTAACATCCCCTATGTTGTTTTGAATGTTTTGCCTAAATTACGTCAGACGGATCCTAATTTATTAGATGCGGCGCTTGATTTGGGCTGCACGCAGATTAGCGCTTTCTTTAAAGTGATTCTGCCACAGATTCTGCCTGGCATTATCTCGGCGTTTATTATGGCCTTTTCGCTTTCTTTTGATGACTTTGCGATTAGTTACTTTACGACGGGGACTTCCTTTCAAACGCTTCCGGTTACGATTTATTCTATGACGAGAAAGAGAATTACGCCAAAGATTAACGCCCTTTTTACGCTCATTTTCGTCCTCGTTTTCATTTTGCTTTTGGTGATGAATCTTCGAGACAGCAGGCTTGCCAAGAAGCAGGAGGGGATAGGATGGCAATAGCTGTTTGTTAAACAATAATATGTAATGATAAAGGCTTTGTGAAGTTAAGTGGATTGATAGAATGATTTGCTCGAATATTATAGGCAGTGACACTTTGTAAGTAAAGAGGGGGGATTGTGTGCGTGTTTTTAAACGACTGGGATTGGCGCTATGTTGCCTGTTCATAGGTCTTGTTCTGTTCACACTATGCAGTGATGAGACTAATTCTGCCAATGGGGAATTAAAAATCTTTAACTGGGGCGAATATATATCGGACGGAACTGATGACACTATGGATGTTGTTGCGGAGTTTGAACGAGAAACCGGAATTAAGGTCACAGCTTACGACACTTATGATTCTAACGAGCAGATGTATGCCAAGCTTAAAAGCGGTTCTGCTGACTATGATGTGATTTTTCCCTCCGATTATATGATTTCTCGTTTGATTAATGAAGATATGTTAGCGCCGATTGATACGGCTTCTATGGAAAACTACTACCTCGTTGACGACGCCTATAAGGGGAGTCAGTGCGGGTACGATCCAACCGACAGTTACACCGTGCCTTACACGTGGGGAACAGTTGGCATCATTTACAACAAGCCGATGGTAGAGGAGATTACCGGTCAAAGTGCAGAGGATGTTGTGAAGGGATGGGACGTTTTTTGGGATCCGCGATTTGACGATAATTTTTATATGTTTATCAATGCGCGCGATTCATTTGGTATTGCCGAAAAACGGCTTGGTGTTTCGCTCAATGAAACGAATCCGGATACGTTAGAGTTAGCTGCTGCTTTGCTCAGAGCGCAGAAACCTTTGGTGCAAGCTTATGTTATGGATGAGATGTTTGACAAGATGGAAAATGGCGAGGCTGCATTGTCTCCTGCTTATGCGGGCGACATTGTGACGATGATGGAGGAAAATGAAGATCTTTGTTATTGCTTTCCTCAAGAGGGCAGCAATCTCTTTGTAGATGCTGCCTGCATTCCCAAGAATGCAAAGAATAAAGAAAATGCCGAAAAATTTATTGATTTTCTCAATCGACCCGATGTTGCTTTAGCAAATGCGGAATATATCTGCTATTCTACACCCAATCGAGGTGCTTATGAGCTTTTAGATGAGGATTTAAAAAATAATCCCATTGCTTATCCACCGGAAGAAATTCTGGACCAATGCGAAACCTTTTTAAATCTTCCGGAGGATGCGACTGAGCTGATGGAAAATTTATGGACATACGTGCGAAAATAAATCGTTTTATTGATGAGAAAAGCGTCCTAGAAAAGGACGCTTTGCTTTTGCAAAAATTGGGTTGAGTCCACTTATTGAATGAACTGAGCAAAAACATGCTAGAAAGATATAGACGATTAGGTAGGCTCATTTTTTAATCTTTCAACGAAGTGTGATTGGTGGGGTCTGCGGGTCACAAATCAGATGAATCAATCTTATTAAAAGTGGAGGCATCTGCCAAATGCAGAGCGATATTTGTATAGAGTATAATAGGAGATAGATTGAACAGAATGCGAGTATTGGCATTTGAACGTTTTCGTATGTTCGATTTTATAAAACGTAAGAGAATGGGATTATTATATATATTCACTGTAAATTTGCGGTGTGGTATTAAGATATTACAGAACGGACGATTGTTTGAGTTTTCTAAAGTCTTGCTGCGGCTTTGTTTGCAGATGCTTTATGTTTAGTTTTTTACAGGTGAAAATGTGTTTCATTCTGTGAGTGGCTAGAAAAGTGAAAAAGAAAAACGGCAGATATACTATCTGCCGTTTTATTCAACAAAGATTATTTATTTGCTTCAAAGGCAGCAACCGCACATGCAACGGTTGCACCAACCATTGGATTATTTCCCATTCCAATGAGCCCCATCATTTCAACATGCGCCGGAACGGAGGACGAACCTGCAAACTGGGCGTCTCCATGCATTCTTCCCATAGAGTCAGTCAGTCCATATGAAGCAGGACCGGCTGCCATATTGTCAGGATGAAGCGTTCTGCCCGTGCCGCCGCCGGATGCAACGGAGAAATATTTCACGCCGTTTTCCAAACACCACTTCTTATAGGTGCCGGCTACTAGATGCTGAAAGCGAGTTGGGTTTGTGGAGTTTCCTGTGATGGAAACATCAACGCCTTCGCTCTTCATGATAGCAACGCCTTCGCGAACGTCATTAGCGCCATAGCATTTTACTTTGCTTTTTTCGCCATCAGAATATTTTGTTTCAGAAACCACCGAAAGGGTGTCTTTTGAAAAGTCAAAATCGGTTTGCACATAAGTAAAACCATTGATTCTCGATATAATATATGCCGCGTCTTTTCCCAAACCATTTAGGATAACACGCAGAGGCTCTTTGCGCGCTTTATTAGCAGTTCTTGCGATGCCAATGGCGCCCTCAGCAGCGGCGAATGATTCATGACCCGCTAAAAAACAGAAGCATTTTGTTTCATCTCTTAAAAGCATTGCGCCTAAGTTTCCGTGGCCAAGCCCCACTCTACGCTCCTCGGCAACAGAACCCGGAATGCAAAAAGCTTGCAGTCCAATTCCAATTGCTTCGGCGGCATCAGCGGCAGTTTTTGCGCCCTTTTTCAGAGCGATAGCAGTTCCCAGTGTGTAGGCCCAGACGGCGTTTTCAAAAGCAATTGGTTGAATTCCCTTGACAATAGATTCACAGTCAATTCCCTTTTGCGCACAATACGCTTGTGCGTCTTCTAAAGATGCAAAGCCATATTCTTTCAAACAGGCCTCGATCTTTGGCATTCTTCTCTCTTTTCCCTCAAAGTTTACCATGTTGCCTTTTCCTCCTCATTATTCTTCACGCGGGTCAATATATTGATCCGCTTCATCATAACGGCCATATGTAGCTGTATTGTTCTCAAAGGCCTCAGAGGGTGAAACCCCATGACGAATATCTTCAAGCATTTTTCCCAGACGAACAAATTTATAACCAATTGGTTCACTATCTTTGACTGCTACATTTAAAATATAGCCTTCCGCCATCTCCAAATAACGTACGCCCTTTGCTTTGGTGCCAAAAATTGTCCCAACCTGTGAGCGCAGTCCTTTACCGAGATCCTCTAAAGCTGCTCCAATAGGAAGTCCACCTTCGGAAAACGCTGTTTGCGTACGACCATAAACCAATTGTTTAAAAATTTCACGCATTGCAACATTAATGGCATCGCAAACCAAATCAGTGTTGAGCGCTTCAAGGATTGTTTTGCCGGGCAGAATTTCACCTGCCATCGCTGCTGAATGCGTCATTCCAGAACAGCCGAGCGTTTCAACCATAGCTTCTTCAATAATACCGTCTTTAACGTTTAAGGTTAATTTGCAGGCGCCCTGCTGAGGAGCGCACCAGCCTACGCCGTGCGATAATCCGGAAATATCGCTGATTTGATAAGCCTTTACCCATTTTCCTTCTTCAGGAATAGGCGCCGGACCATGATTTGGTCCTTTTTTGAGAACACACATATTCTCCACTTCATGTGAGTAATTCATTCAAAGAAACTCCTTTCGATTGGTTTGCTTACATCTTGCAAATAAACAGAGAAATTACAAGATTGGGGCGCAACGACCCAATAATTACATTATACTGGATTTTTCGTCATAATACAATACCTTTTTTCTATCAGAGTCCTGTCCGCTTTCTTTATTACCATATGAAATAAAAAAATAGAATATGTTTTTACTTTCTTTTTTAAAATTTATTCTATTTGCGCAGTTGCATTTTATCTTATTCAATCAAAAATTTAAAATCTGCATTTTTAGGCCTGCATAATCGTTTGGTACAAGGACAATAGGGGGCGCATAGGATGAGTTGGGTAAAAAATTCGCGGAGTTAGGCAGTGGTAGTGTTTTATCTCTATCGTTAGAGTCAGAGATAAGACCTAAGAAGCGCTCCACGATATGCCTACCCGCTTATTCATAAAAGCCTTTTGTAATAATGAAACCGTTCTTGCTATTCGAGAACGGTTTTATTATTTTCAGAATTGCGATAGTCTGTTTTTCGTCTACGAGGTTAATATTATGCAATTGGGTGGAGCATAAATCATTTTGTTTTATAAGGGAATATGCTGAAAAAGTTAACAGAATATGACTTGACAAAATTCGACAAAGAATATATACTCAAAACAAAAATTACAGCGAAATGGAGTGAAAAACAGTGCAA
>CAKSAY010000014.1 GCA_934438055.1 uncultured Oscillospiraceae bacterium
CAAAACAAAACTGACTCCGCTTGAAAAACGAAATCAGTTTGTTTCTTAAAATTTAATTTGCTACATCAAGTAGGCTTTTTTGTACTGTCTGTACAACTTGGGGCAGTTCACAAAAGAGAGGGGATTTTATTTTTTACACAATCTTGCCTGCGCTGCTTACCATGCCTGTTTCAGCATCCATCTGCACTGTCACGCCATTTTTCAAAATCGTAGTTGCATTTTTAGCACCCACAATCACCGGTTTATTTAAAGTCAAACCTACAATTGCCGCATGAGAGTTGGTTCCACCCTGTTCAATAATCAAGCCGGCTGAAGCCCGAATCAAGTCGATGATTCGATTTGAAGTCTCACGCATCACAAGAATATCACCCTTCTGGAATCGGGCAATCGCCTCTTCCTCAGACTTCGCGACACAAAGGTTTCCGCAAATGCCTGTATGCGTAATCCCATGCCCTGAAAGGAGGACATTTCCAACAACTTGAACCTTAATCATATTCGTCGTTCCGGAAACGCCCAAAGGAACACCGGCTGTGATGACTACTAAATCTCCATTTTCAATGAATTGTTCTCCTTGTGCCACCTCAAGTGCATGTTCAAAAAGAGCATCTGCATCGGTTTGTTCATCTAAAATGATGGGATAAACACCCCATGAAAGATTCATCTGTCTGCACACACGAGAATCCGTTGAACCTGCAATAATCGGAATATTAGGACGATATTTGCTGATCATTGCGGCAGTGTTGCCGGATTTAGTAACGGTAATGATGGCATTCGCATCCAACGTATGCGCAGTGGTGATCGTGGCTTTTGAAATCGCATTGGTAATATTACCGCCCATAATCTCATCTTCACGTACCTCACGAAGCGCAAACCGCTTTCTATAGTGAATGTTTTGTTCTGTCTGTTCTGCAATTTTAACCATTGTGCGGCAGGCCTCAATCGGCCACTTTCCGGCAGCTGTTTCTCCTGAAAGCATAATCGCACTGGTTTCATCATAAATCGCATTCGCAACATCACTTGTTTCTGCTCGAGTGGGGCGCGGATTGTTCATCATAGATTCAAGCATTTGCGTTGCAGTGATCACCTGTTTTCCCGAGCGGTACGCCTTTTTAATGAGCATCTTTTGAATCGCCGGGAGTTGCTCAAAAGGAATTTCCACACCCATATCACCACGGGCAACCATGATTCCGTCTGCAATTTTTAAAATTTCATCAATATTTTCAACGCCCTGCATATTCTCAATTTTGGCAATGATTTTAATTGAATGACAATCTTTCTCATTGAGAATTTCTCGAATATCCATAATATCCTGTGCAGATCTGGTAAAAGAAGCGGCAATAAAATCATATCCCATCTCAATGCCAAAGAGGATATCTTCCCTGTCTTTTTGGCTCACAAAGGGAAGCGACAAATGACAGTCTGGCACATTAATGCCCTTATGATCTGACACTTTGCCACCATTAATGACAACACAGGTAATGACCTCCTGGGTTTTGTTGGTGACCTTCATCTCAATCAAACCGTCGTCAATCAAAATGCGATTGCCAATCTCCACATCCTGTGCAAGATTAGAATAGGTGATGGAAGCACCGGATTCATCTCCCAGTCTTTCTTTGGTGTAAAGGGAGAATGTTTGTCCACTCTGCAAAGTTGCCGCTCCCTCTTTAAAGTTCAAAAGACGAATTTCGGGTCCTTTTGTGTCTAACAGCGTTGCAATCGGCAAACGCAGCTCCTTGCGAAGCTGAACAATCTCATCAAAACGCCTCTTGTGCTGTTCATGCGTTTGATGAGAAAAATTAAATCGTGCAACATTCATTCCAGATAACATTAAATTCCGCAGCACGCCTTCTCTATCAGTAGCGGGACCTAACGTACAGATAATTTTTGTTTTACGCAGCATATGATTGTCTCCTTCAAAAAAACATTCTTAATTTATTATAGACTTTCTTTCCTCATTTTGCAAGGAGCGTATAAGATAATTTTTAACATTGCATTCATCCGCAGTGCAAATCCATCCAGTCGCACTTTTGAAACTTTTTCTGCGCTATTTAAATAAACAGCGGCCTATGAGCCTGTTGCATGAAATATTTTTTCTAAAATTGATTTGTCTGCAAGTTCGAACCATCCTGTTTTTGGCCAAAAAATCTCCTACATCGGTAAAGAAATCTTCCATGTTTGAAACTAAAATTTCAAACGATATTTGTCTATCATAGGAAATAATCCATGCACCATCCCACTTTTTTTCGGATAGAATAGAATACACCAAAGAATTGAGGTGAGAATGTTGCAAGAAATTTTAAAGTTAAAAGATGTCGGCTTAATCTATCAATCCGACAACGGTGAAGTGGAAGCCTTAGACAGGATCAATCTGGACGTAAAACAAGGTGAGTTTATTAGTATTGTAGGTCCAAGTGGATGCGGCAAGTCCACATTGCTGTCTATTATTGCAGGTATACAACGGGCAACCAGAGGAGATGTCTTTTTGTCGGGAACGCCTATCCGCGGAATCGACGCAAAAGTTGCCTATATGCAACAAACAGATAATCTTCTTGACTGGCGCTCTATTTATAAAAACATACTGCTGGGACTTGAAATCCAAAAGAAAGTAACGCCTGAAAATCTCTCTTACGTGCAAAGATTGATCGATACCTATGGGCTTTCTGAATTTAAAAACTCCTATCCATCTCAGCTTTCCGGAGGAATGCGCCAAAGAGCGGCGCTCATTCGCACGCTCGCCATCCGTCCTAAGATATTGCTATTAGACGAAGCTTTTTCTGCATTAGACTTCCAGACGAGACTACAAGTAACAGACGATGTACATCAAATTTTAAAACACGAGGGCATGACAACCCTTATGGTGACACACGACATACCGGAGAGCATTAGCATGTCCGACAGAATTGTTGTGTTAACATCTCGTCCGGGAAAAGTGAAAGAAATTCATAAGATGGAGTTTGACCCCGCGCAGTCTCCTTTAAAAAGAAGAAGCGACCCGCTTTTTAGCAAATACTTTAATCAGATATGGGGTGAGCTGGTTGTATAAGAAAAATCAAGACGCAATCTCTCCTGCCCATGCACAATATTTAAAAGACAAGCAGAAGAGAAAATGGAAGATTCGCCTAACGCAACTGTCAGTGCTCGTTGGATTCTTAGTCTTATGGGAGCTTCTTGCAGACTTTGGCGTCATCGACAGCTTTATCACAAGTTCCCCATCCCGCATTATTGACACCTTTCTTCATCTTTCCCAAAACGGACTGCTTACCCATTTGAGCGTCACTTTATATGAAACGCTGGTAGGATTTGTGCTGGGCGTCGTGCTCGGCATTATTTTAGCCACAGTCTTATGGTGGTCTCTCTTTTTGTCAAAAGTGTTTGAACCATTTTTGGTGGTTTTAAACAGCCTACCAAAAATCGCTCTAGGTCCCGTGATTATCATTTGGGTGGGCGCAGGAAAAGGCGCTATCATCTTTATGGCAGTCGCTATCTCCCTCGTCGTAACCGTTCTTGAACTGCTAAATGGTTTTCATGCCACCAACCCACAACTGATTCGGATGGCACAAACCTTTTGTGCAAGCAAAAGACAAATATTTTTTAAAATCGTCTTTCCCTCGAATCTGCACACCCTGTTTAATTCCCTAAAGGTCAATATCGGTCTGTCTCTGGTAGGCGTCATAGCCGGTGAATTTCTTGTCTCTAAGGCCGGGCTTGGCTATTTGATTGTCTACGGCGGGCAGGTCTTCCAACTGGATCTCGTAATGGCAAGCGTCATTATTTTGGCAATTTTAGCAGCCTTGCTCTATGAAAGCGTAGTCCTTTTAGAAAAGCTTGCCAACCGCGTAATTAGCCATACGGGCTAATTCTTTTATCATAATGCTAACGCATTCGATTAACATAACCTAACGGCATAATCAACCCAGCGCAGGAATTTTTTATGAATAATTACATTGCGTTTTTAAAAGTTTCCCATACACATCAAGCATTATTTTCATAATAAAGGAGATGAACCAATTGAAGCATAAGAAAAAACTTGTCGCAGTCGCTTTAGCTTCCGCCATGCTTGTCACAACATGCTTTGGACTAAGCGGGTGCAGCCAAACAAATGAAACCGGTTTGAAGACAGTTCAACTATGCGAAGTGACCCATTCTTTGTTCTATGCACCACAATATGTTGCAATGGCAGAAAGTTTTTTTGAAGATGAGGGACTGCAAATTTCCCTAACCAACGGCGGTGGCGCTGATAAAGTGATGGCTGCCATCCTCTCTGACAATATGGACGTGGGCTTAGCTGGTCCTGAAAGTTGTATTTATGTTTATAAAGAGGGGAAAGCCGATTCTCCTAAAGTGTTTGCCCAACTCACTAAAAGAGACGGTTCTTTTCTCATCGCAAAGGATCCGGTTGACAACTTTGAATGGAATGATTTAAAAGGAAAAACAGTAATCCCCGGGCGCAAAGGCGGCGTTCCTTTTATGACTTTCTCTTATGTTTTACAAAAAAACGGTCTAACGCCGGGCGTTGACGTCACATTAGACGACAGCATACAATTTGATCTCATGGCCGGTGCCTTTGCCGGCGGTCAGGCTGACTATGTGACACTTTTTGAGCCAACGGCCTCTACCATTGTGCAACAGGGAAAAGGATATTACGCAACCTCTGTCGGCGCGCAGAGCGGCGAAATTCCCTACACTGCGTATTTTGCAAAGCAGAGCTATATGGAAAAAAATCCGGATGTGATTCAGGGCATTACCAATGCCATTGCCCGTGGGCAGGATTGGGTAATGACACATTCTGCTGAAGAAATTGCACAAGCCATCGCATATCAATTCCCTGATACGGATATGGATTCTCTCATATTGGGAATACAAAGTTATCTTGACATTGACGCATGGAACCAAGACCCCGTCATGAAAGAAGAGTCTCTTGCCCATCTGCAAGAAGTAATTATCCAATCCGGCGAGTTAGAGCAAGCTGTGCCATTCGACGCAATTGTCGACAATCAATATGCACAAAAAGCAGCCCTAACAGCCTAATCAGTCTTACAAAACAAAAAATCTGTCGGCAGCAGAGAGCATTCTTGCACCGACAGTTTTTTTATTTTGCCCTCCATTAGGCAAAACTGTGCAGAGACACCCGCAGCCAATGTTCTCCGCTTCTAAAATCGGAGAACATATTTGTCTTTGCGCAGAAAAGATCCTCCTCTGCACAAATCCAAAGAGCTTACGCCCCGGCTGCGGGTGCACAAACAACATTATCGCCTCCAAAACAACCGGCAACAGAATAAGTCCCACTTACCACAACATCAAACGGCATTGAAAAAAGACAGGTCATCTCTTTCACTGCACAAACTGACTATGATACAGTTCATAATAAAACCCTTTATTCTCAAGCAGGGAATGATGTGTCCCCCTTTCAATGATTTTTCCGTCTTTCATGACCAAAATCAAATCCGCGGCACGAATGGTGGACAGGCGGTGTGCAATCACGATGCTCGTCTTTCCCTCCATCAATTTCTCAAAGGCCTGCTGCACTCGCCATTCTGTCAAGCTATCAATAGAGCTTGTGGCCTCATCTAAAATGAGCATCTGATGCCCCGCCAGCATTCCCCTCGCAATGGTGAGAAGCTGTCTCTCACCCACCGACAAAACGTCATCCGTAATTTTTGTGTGATAACCATCCGGCAACCTCTGAATAAAAGAATGCGCATGCGCGTCTTTTGCAGCCGCAATGATTTGATCCATCGACGCATTTGGGTTGCCATATGCAATATTTTGAGCAACAGTTCCTGAAAAAAGCCAGCTATCCTGCAAAATCATCCCAAAGCTTCGGCGCAAACTCCTTTTCGTAAGGAGACGGATATCTGTTCCGTCAATCGTTATTCGCCCTTTATCAATATCATAAAAGCGCATGAGCAGATTGACAATTGTTGTTTTTCCACAGCCGGTGGGACCGACAAGCGCAATGGTTTGCCCGGGTAATGCGCGAAAAGATAAATTTTCTAAAATGGGTTTTCCCGATTGATAGGAAAAAGAGACATTCTCAAAAGCAATTCTGCCACTGCATCGCGTCAAAACCTGTGCATCTTCAGCTTCCTCATCTTCCGGTGTTTCATCTAAAAGCGCAAAAATTCGTTTCAGAGAGGCAACGGCAGTTTGAAGCTGCGCAGTAATTCCCGAGATTTCATTAAACGGCTTGGCAAATTGACCGGCGTAGATTAAAAAGCTCGTCACAATGCCAACAGTTACGTCTCCATGAATTGCTAAAATGCCGCCCACTACCCCCACAGTGATATAGCAAATATTATTCACAAAGCGCGTTCCGGGGTTGATAATAGCCGATCCAAAGACCGCTTTAGAAGCTGTTTGTCTTAACTCCTCTGCGATCTGTTCAAAATTTCTCCTCTCCTGAGCCTCACGGGAAAAAGCCTGCACCGTCTTCTGATTCCCCACCATTTCCGCAACAAATCCCGAAAGTTTTCCAACCGATTCCTGCTGTTTTTGAAAAGACTTCTGGCAAAAGCGCGTGATCACTGCTGCAAAGAGAACGCAAAGCGGCGTGACCAGCAAAACCGTCAAGGCAAGTGCGACATTTAACCAAAGCATAACAAACAAAGAGGCCAACACAGTGACAAAACCGGAAAAAAGATTGAGTATTAAAACCGCCAGTCCATCGCTCACAGCATCTAAATCATTGGTGAAGCGGCTCACCAAATCTCCATGCGCATTGGTGTCATAAAACGAAATCGGAAGCTTTTCTAAGCGACTAAAAGTCTCTCTCCTCAAATCCCGCACCACAAAATATGATATTTTATTTGCATATCTTGCAATAAACCACTGAAAAAAAGAAGCTAAAAGATAAACCACCAACAGCGCAATCAAAATCATGCCCAGCGTTTGAAAAGAAACAGCCCCGGCCGAAGGCATTTGGTCGACTGCTATGCCGGAAAAATAGGTTGCAGCAACAAGGCTTAGGCTACTCACAAACGCAAAAACAAAAGCAAGAAGAGCTGTTATCTTGTAAGGTTTTAAATAGATGAAAAAACGTCTGCATTCACGCATTTTTAAGCCTCCTTTTGCATTTGTGATTCATAAATATCCCGATACACCGAACAGTCTTTTAATAAGCGCTCATGATCTCCATACCCTACCTGTCGTCCCCCGTCTAGCACCAGAATTTTATCAGCAGAAAGAACCGAACTAATTCTTTGAGATACAATAATAGCAGCGCCTTGTCCATTTCCTTCTTTTAAATTTTTTCGAATCATCAAATCAGTCTGAAAATCCAAGGCACTTAAACTGTCATCCAAAAGCAGAAGGCGAGGCTTTTTCACAAATGCCCTTGCAATGGCAAGTCTCTGGCGCTGCCCTCCTGAAAAATTCTTTCCCCCCTCGTGCACAGTTGAGGCAAGCCCTTGTTCGAGCGCCTCAACAAAAGAAAGCGCCTGCGCTTTCCGCAGCGCCTCCATCATCTCCCGGTCAGTCGCATGCTCATTGCCAAAACGCAAATTGCCGGCAATGTCGCCAGAAAAAAGCACTGTCTTTTGAGGAACAATGCCAATCTGCGCCCGCAATTCTTGCAGCGGAATCAACCTAAGAGGAACTCCCCCAAAACAAATCTCTCCTTTCGTAGGATCATAAAACCGCGGAATTAGATTTAAAAGAACAGATTTCCCGCTGCCCGTTGCACCAACAATGCCCAGCGTTTCTCCCGCTTTGAGAGAAAAATGAATGTCGTTTAAAACTAATTTTTCTCCCCCAAATGAAAAATCCACATGCGAAAAGGTGATAATCGCCTTGTCTTCATAAAATTCCTTCTGTTGCTCTGTGCTGTCGACGACAGAGGATGTTGTTGACAACACCTCCTGAATTCTCTGAGCAGAGGAAGCGGCCTTTGTGAACAAAACCATCAGATTGGCAACAATGGTTAACGCCAATAAAACTTGAGTGATATAATTCATCAGAGCAACGACGTCTCCCTGCAGCAGCTCACCCTGATTCACCAAAACGCCGCCGAGATATAAAATAACAACAACGCCAAAATTCATAATCACCGTGGTGAGCGGGTTTAGCAAAGATGACAGGTTGGTCACACGCACATAAGCATCTGTTAACTGTTGGGTCATCTGATGCACTTTGGCCTTCTCCTCTTTTTGCCGTGAAAACGCACGAATGACGCGAACACCACCCAAATGTTCCTTTAACAACCGTCCAAATCTATCAAGCTTGTCCTGCGCAACGCGGAAAAGGGGCGTTGTCTTTTTGATAATAATCAAGAGCGCCAAACTGAGCAATGGAATAAACACTAAAAAGATCAGCGCCATTCTCGCATCAATAATAAAACTCATCAATACAGCGCCAATGCACAAAAACGGCGCACGGGAAACAAGACGGATAAACATATTCACAGCGGCAACCACTTGATTCACATCATTGGTCATGCGATTCATTAATGCAGCATTTCCAAACCTGTCGAGTTCTGCATAAGAAAAAGACGTAATCTTGTCCATGCAGGCAATGCGAATTGCCTTGCCCATCCCCTGCGCCGCTATGGCGGCATAATATTGACACAGGAGTGCAGTAATCAAACCTAAAAAAATAATAAATAACATAATCACGGCGACTTTAAAAATAAAATGCACATCGCCCTGATGAATGCCAACGTCAATAATCTGTGCCATGAGCAGAGGAATGAGCAGTTCTAACACTGCCTCCAATAGTTTTGCCGCCATGCCAACGACAACCTGCCAACGATACGGCTTAAGATAGATTAATAGTTTTCTCAAAACGTCGTTCCCCCTTTCCTTTATTGTATTATATTTGCTTTAAATTATCAATTTAACTTTCTCTTTTCTTTTGCTGCAAAGTAATGTATAATTTTAAATAAAAGGCTCTATTACGTCACGCCACGTTTTTAGCAAACGATTGAGTACTTGTTAAAAGCTAGGAAAAACCATCGTTGCATAGACGTTTAATAGCATGATTTTATAACCATATAAAGCGATGATTGTGAGGAGTGAAAAAAGATGATTGACTCTGTTTTAAAAGAGGAGAATCTAACCTCGTCATTGGGAAAACTTTATGAAAGCTTTGGTTTTTTAATCTTTAAAGCTACAAAGTTTGAAGAATACAATCTCTATCTAAATCATAAAAACTTTCTAAAAAGCGATCGCATCATCACCTTTCACAGTCTAGACGGTCGATTGCTGGCTCTGCGACCAGATATTACATTGCCCATCGTAAAGAATGTCATCAATGCGCCAAACTCCTGCGGAAAATATTATTACATAGAAAAAGTATACCGTCCGGCGCCCTCCGGCGGGGACTTCTGTGAAATGAACCAGATGGGTCTTGAAAGAATCGGGCAAATAAACTGCTATGACATGGTCGAAGTTGTGTATCTTGCCTATAAAACCCTGAAAAAGCTTAAAAGGCCCTTTTGCTTAGAACTCTCGCATATGGGTGTTATTAAGGCACTGCTTGGACGGCTTGCCTGCGAAGAAAAAATAAAAGAGAACCTGCTCTCTTGCATTCTTCAAAAAAACTGTCACGATTTGCACGAAATTGCCGTCAGAGCAAAGCTTCCCATTGCTCAAACCAACCGTCTTATCCGTCTCATTCAGCTTGACGGTGAGCCAATTGCTGCCATCAAGCAAGCCAGAGAACTTGTTTGCAGTGCAGAAATGGATGACGCCTTAAAGGAACTGGACACAGTTTGCAAGGCGCTATATACAGCCCAGGAGAACATCCCCTTTACCATCAATTTTTCAATTGTAGACGATCTAAACTACTACAATGGGCTGTTGTTTCAGGGCTATGTTGATTCACTTCCCCGCTGTGTTTTAACAGGCAGACGTTATGATCCTCTGCTCAAACAATTCCAGCAAAAGATGGGGCCATCGGATTTGCACTCCATTTAGACGAACTCTCTCCACTATTTCAAAAGCCGCGAACATTTCCGATTGACTATCTGCTGCTCTATCGAAAAGAAGATTCCGAAGCTTCGATTCTCCAAGCAGTGTCTGAGTTGAGCAAGGGAGGAAAAAGGGTGTTTGCCGCCTCTGAAATTCCCCCGGCGCTGCGTTATCAAAAGCTTGTCTTTCTTAAAGACTACAAAACAGAGCTTCTCTGACTGCAAAACGGGTTAAGACCGCGGGCAGAGTTCATTGTGCCATATGGACAATCAGAGCTGATGAACACAACCTTGTAAACTGTTCTGCTGCATGCCGCTGTCTCTATTGCCAATAAACAAAAATTTAATTTAGAACAGGAGGAAAAGCATTTTGCTGCATATCGCATTGCCGAAAGGTAGACTTGGAACAACAGCGCAACGACTTTTTGCTAAAGCAGACTGCCCGCTTTTTGAACAAAGTCAACAAAGCCGGCAACTCATTTTTGAACACAAAGCTTCCCAAACACGCACCTTTCTCGTTAAACCCTTTGACGTCTCAATTTATGTGGAAAGAGGTGCTGCAGACGTTGATATCGTCGGGAAAGACGTTTTGTTAGAGAAAAATCCTGACGTCTATGAACTTTTGGATCTGCAATTTGGAAAATGTAGAATGGCTGTTGCCGCAAGGGAAGATTTTGTTGAAGATAGAGAACGCGCTATCCGTGTCGCCACCAAATATCCTCACATCGCTTCCTCTTATTATCAAAGCATGAATCGAGAGTTTGACATCATCAAGTTAAACGGCTCAATTGAACTCGCACCATCGGTGGGCCTTTCCGACGTGATTATCGACATCGTTCAAACAGGCAAAACACTCCGTGAAAATCATTTAAAGGTCATTGCTGACATTCTGCCTATAAGCGCCAGGTTTATTGTGAACAAAGCAGTATATCAATTTAAATATCAGGAAATCCATCAAATGAAACAACATCTAGAACAAATCATAAAAAAGGAGGATCCGCAATGATTCAAGCACAATATGCAGGCGATGTGTCGCCACAGGAACTCTTTATTCGGGATATGTCTGTTGATCAACAAGTTGAAAAGGACGTTAGCGCTATAATCAATGCGGTGATAAGAAATCGTGACCATGCGCTTTATCACTTCACCAAGCAGTTTGACGGCGCCACGCTGCAAAGTCTCACAGTGACAGAAGAAGAATGGAACAATGCTTTAAAAAAAGTTTCCCTTTCTTTTCTCAATATTTTAGAAGATGCTTTTCATAATATCTGGAGCTTTCACAGGCACCAGCAAACAAGCAGCTTTTCCATCACCGAACGTCCCGGCATTGTGTTGGGGCAAAAAACGCTCCCTTTACAAAAGGTGGGAATCTATGTTCCGAGCGGAACGGCAAGCTATCCTTCAACCGTTTTAATGAACGCTATTCCCGCTAAAATAGCGGGAGTCCCCCACATTTATATGACAACGCCACCACAAGAAGACGGCTCTATTTCCCCGGAAATTCTCGCAGCCGCCAAAATTGCAGGCATTGAGCAGGTGTTTAAAATCGGCGGTGCTCAGGCAATTGCCGCCCTTGCTTATGGCACCGAATCAATCCCACAGGTGGACAAAATTGTAGGACCGGGAAACGCTTACGTTGCAGCGGCAAAACGCGCTGTCTTCGGAAAGGTTGACATCGACATGGTAGCAGGCCCGAGCGAAATTCTCATTCTCGCTGACAATGACGCAAATCCCGCTTTCTTGGCCGCTGATATGCTGTCTCAAGCAGAGCATGATCGTTTTGCATCCTCAATTTTGCTCACAACAAGCACATCTGTGGCAGAGCAAACGGCAAAGGCGTTAGAAACACAGCTTAATCATCTAAAGAGACGAGAAATTGCACAAGCCGCCATTGAAAATCAGAGCAAAATTTTAATCATAGACAGTCTGGAAGAGGGAATTGCTCTTGCCAACCAAATTGCTCCGGAGCACCTCGAATTGGCTATCAAGGAGCCATTTGCGCTGTTAGGCGTTGTGCAAAACGCCGGATCGATTTTTTTGGGATACCACACCCCTGAACCGTTGGGTGACTATTTTGCAGGCCCTAATCACACCCTTCCCACCGGCGGCAGAGCCAGATTTTCCTCTCCGCTAGGCGTGCAGGACTTTGTTAAACGCTCTTCTTTTCTCTACTATGACAAAACGGCCTTAGCGCAGGTGAAAGAACGGGTGGAGGAATTTGCAAACACAGAGGGTCTAACAGCCCATGCTGCTTCAATTGCCATTCGCTTTGAGGAGGAAAAATGAGCCGGTTTGCAAACGATTTTCTTTCAACACTCTCTCTATGTGCCGGGAGAACAACCGCAAGACAACGGATGGATAAAGCTAAACACCAATGAATCGCCCTATCCACCCTCCCCACGTGTGCTCGACGCCCTACACACACAACAAGCGCAAAATCTCTCTCGTTATCCTGACCCAACAGCCAAAAATCTTGTTGAGGTTATCGCCACATATTATCACGTGCAGAAAGAGAATGTGTTTGTGAGCAATGGATCAGACAAGACGCTCGCCTTTTGTTATCTGGCTTTTTGTCAAAACGGCATCTGCTGCCCTGCAATCAGCTATGGCTTCTACCCTGTGTTTGCAGAGCTATTCCAAATCTCCTGTGAAACTGTCCCCCTTTCTCCAATGGATTTGTCCATAAATCCTGAAAGCTTTTTTCACAAAAACAAGCCTATTCTCCTGGCAAACCCCAACGCGCCGACGGGAACAGCGCTCACCCTCGAACAACTAGAACAAATCCTAAAAAACAACCCCAATCAACTCGTCATGATCGATGAAGCTTATGTCGACTTTGGCGCACAATCTGCCATTGTGCTCACGCGGCGTTATGACAATTTGTTGGTAATTCAAACCTGTTCAAAATCCCGTTCTCTAGCGGGCGCGCGTCTTGGCTTTGCCATTGGCCACAGTGAATTAATTCAAGACCTCAACCTCATCAAATTCTCTTTCAATCCTTACAATTTAAATCGGATGACAATTCAGGCGGGAGTCGCGGCCTTTTTGGATGTTGATTATTTTCAGGCAACGACCCAAAGCGTGGTGAACACGAGAGAAAAAACAAAAAGACAATTGCAACATCTAGGCTTTCATGTCTTGAATTCTCTTGCAAACTTTCTGTTTGTCTCCCATGAAGACTTTTCGGGGCAAACGCTCTATGAAGCGTTAAAACAGGAGAAAATTTTAGTCAGAACTTTTCAAAATGCAGAACTCACACCTTATGTGCGCATCTCTATTGGAACAGACTCCGAAATGGCCATTCTCATTGATGCAATAAAAAAAATAATTTCTACCACAAAATAGGGGGATAAACATGAAGCAAATACGTAATGCAGAAATTGTTCGCAACACCAAAGAAACACAAATTCAACTAACCCTCTCTTTTGACGGCAAAGGAGAGGGGCAAATCTCCACAGGTTGCGGCTTTCTCGATCATATGCTTGTTCTCTTTTCGGCACATAGCCGTTTTAGCCTAAAACTCACCTGTGCAGGAGATACCCATGTAGACTATCATCACACGACAGAGGATATAGGCATCACCTTAGGACAAGCATTCGCAAAATGCCTGGGAGATAAACGGGAAATCACTCGCTATGGCAGTTGCCTGCTTCCTATGGATGAAGCCTTAGTGCTAACAGCTGTAGACATCAGCGGTCGAAGCAGTCTAAGCTTTGAGCTCCCAACGTCTTCCCAAAAGGTTGGCGATTTTGACGTGGAACTAGTGGAGGAATTTCTGTGGGGATTTGTTAGAGCCGCCGGAATCACCCTTCACGTGAAACGCATCTCCGGAAAAAATACGCATCACATTATTGAATGCTGCTTTAAAAGTCTCGCCCGCTCCCTAAAAGACGCCGTTTCATTTGATGAAACCTTGCATGGAGAGTTACTCTCCACTAAGGGAGTTTTATAGTCAATTAGCTCGTTCTCTTTGCTGTGGCATAAACATGCCGTTTTGCTCCTCGCAGCAACAACGCAACTGTCACCGGATGTGCTGCACAACAGAACAAATTTTGCCCTTTCTATTGACGCGGAGATTTAAAAAACAAAATACCGCACAATGGCTTTTGTCGGTCAAGCGTATGAAACACGAAGCCCTGACAATGACCCCCTTAGTATGATAGAGCGCAGACAATCACATACCCTACGCATTCCACACGTAAAGAACCTGCAATTGCATACATGGTGCAATCGACAACGTGAAACAGTTTGGTATTTCACCAATAAAAAATATAGGATTTCTCCCCTCTTGTTTTCCACGTAAATGAATAAGGAGGCTTAATTATTTGATTACTATCATTCATTATGGGCTAGGAAATCTATTTTCACTGCAAAGTTCCCTCTCCTTTCTCGGGCTAGAAAGTGAAATCACCTCTGACCCCGCCAAAATTAAACAGGCGCAACGGCTGATTCTCCCCGGCGTCGGCGGTTTTCCCGACGCTATGGAACGCCTCGAGCAGACAGGGCTTGCCAAAGCAATTATTCAGGCTGCACAAGCCTCTGTTCCGCTTTTGGGCATTTGTTTAGGAATGCAACTCCTCTTTGAGTCAAGCATGGAATATGGCCTGCACCAAGGTCTAGGGCTTCTCCCGGGTACTGTACGTCCCTTAACAGAGCGTCTGCCCTCAAATCTTAAATCTCCCCATATGGGCTGGAATCAACTACATATTGTAAAGGAAATTCCGATATTGGAAAACGTTGCAGAATATGACTTTTTCTACTATGTTCACTCCTACTACGCCGCTGCAAACAACTCCGTTCTTGCCGCTGTGTCCGACTATGGATTCTCCATTCCCGGAGTGGTCAGCAAGCGCAATGTATTCGGCACCCAATTCCATCCCGAAAAGAGCGGTGAAGCAGGGTTGTGCATTTTAAAATCGTTTGCCAAATGCAGAAAAGAGGACTTCTAGGAGGATGACTATGACAATTTTTCCGGCCATCGACCTTTCAGAGGGAAAGGTTGTTCGATTGAGACAGGGAGACTTTAAACGAAAAAAGATATATCAAAGTGATCCTCTTGCCACAGCGCAGTCATTTGAAGAACAAGGCGCCTCTCATCTACATATTGTGGATTTAGACGGCGCCAAAGGGGGGGCACATCCGCTAATTTTTCTCTCATTGAAAAAATTGCAAACAAAACGAATTTGTCAATTCAAACAGGTGGCGGCATTCGCAACGAACAAAGGGCAAACGATTATTTTTCCGCAGGCGTTGCCAGAGTAATCATCGGAACAGCCGCTGTATCTGACCCACGTTTTTTAGAAGAAATGATTGCAAAACACAAAAATCAAATTGTAGTTGGTGTAGATGCCCGCAATGGTTATGTTGCTGTACAGGGATGGTTGCAAACAACCAAATTGTCCGCCATCTCTTTTTGCACCAGCCTATTTGACAAAGGCGTGAAAACAATTGTCTACACCGACATCGCCAAGGATGGACTATTAGAAGGCCCAAATCTCCCACTCTACCAAATGCTGTGCGAAAATGCTAAAGGCAGCGTCATCGCCTCAGGAGGTGTTTCCTCTTTAGAAGACGTCAAAGCGCTCAAAAAAGCAGGCGTTGCCGGAATGATTGTTGGAAAGGCGCTCTATGAAGGCAAACTGGCAATTCCGTCACTGCTTAGGGAGGTGGAAGCAAATGCTGACTAAAAGAATTATCCCCTGTCTAGACGTGCGAAACGGCAGGGTGGTGAAAGGAAAAAAGTTTCAGGGGATTCAGGATGTTGCAGATCCTGTTTTGCTAGCACGCAAATACAATCAAGACGGCGCTGACGAGCTCGTGTTCTATGATATAACGGCGTCCACTGAAAATCGAACCATTTTTACTGACATCCTAAAAAGAACCGCCAAGGAAATTTTTATTCCCTTAACGGTTGGAGGAGGAATTCGCACACCGGATGACTTTGACAGAGTTTTAAAGTGTGGCGCTGATAAGGTGAGCGTCAACGCCGGCGCCATTGCAAATCCCTCCATCATTGCCCAAGCCGCAAAGCGCTACGGCAATCAGTGCATCGTTCTTTCCATGGATGTGAAAAATGTAGATGGAGAATATCATATCTTCACCATGGGCGGTCAAGAAGATACCGGCATAGACGCATTCAAATGGGCTGTCTTTGCCGAACAAAACGGCGCAGGAGAGTTGGTTGTCAACAGCATTGACACAGATGGTGTTAAAGACGGTTTTGATTTGACGCTTTTAAAAGAAATTGCAAAGAGGGTGCAAATTCCCATTGTTGCTTCGGGCGGCGCCGGCTGCATAAAAGATTTTTCTACCCTTTTTCATCAGATTCCGCAAGTCGACGCCGGACTTGCCGCCTCGATTTTTCATTACGATGAGGTGTGCATAACCAACTTGAAAGAACAATTAAGGCAAGAAAATATCCCTGTTCGCCTTTAGACATCAAAATTCTTCGTCTTGCATTTTTAGCACAAATGATAAACTTGCTCCTTTCGATAAGACGCCAATTTACAGACGATGTAATACAGACCATAGGAATTTATTAACAAATTGATTTATTCTTTGTGTTGCGCTTTTGTCATAAGTATGATAGCATTATAAAAGCAGACTATCATAAATCGCTTATGTCCTCTTACCAGCATGATTGTTCTGCAAAGTCTCCTTGCGTTTATCAAATTTTTTTGGCAGAATCTATCGTGCCTCTATCAATACTGTTCTCTTTAAGAAGACTCTCTACAGCACAATGACTTGTTGCCGCTATGATTGTCTTTGAAAGCAGACATTACAAAACGCGTAGCAGATGATATTATCAAATTCATAAAACCGAAAAATTTCGTTTGAGCGATAGGGCAATCAAACGCTTTTATCATATTAAGAAAGGGAAAATATAGCATGGAGTTCATAAATAATTTACATTTCCGGCAAGACAACCTCATCCCCACTATCGTGATTGACCATTATTCAAAACAGGTTCTCACGCTTGCCTATATGAACTCGGAAAGCTTGCAAATTAGCATTCAGGAAGGGCGCACCTGCTTTTTTAGCAGAAAAAGACAATGTCTCTGGAGAAAAGGGGAAACCTCCGGAAATATTCAGTGGATTGAATCCATCTACACAGACTGTGATCAGGATGCTCTTTTGATTGAGGTGAAAAAAACAGGGCCTGCATGTCATAAAGGAACGGATTCATGCTTTACTGCTCCCATCTGGCGTCGTTTCGAACAAACGCCTTTTTCCATTCATAGTCTGTATGAAATGATTCAGGGCAGGAAAACATCACCCAAAGACGGCTCTTACACCAGCTATCTCTTTAAAAAAGGCCTGGACAAAATTCTCAAAAAGGTTGGAGAAGAAACAACAGAGGTGGTCATTGGTGCAAAGGGCGGATCAAAGGAAGAAACTATCTTTGAAATTGCCGATCTTGTCTATCATCTGCTGGTTTTAATGACTGAATGCGATATTACACCCAAAGATGTGTTCAAAGAGTTGGAAAAGAGGCAAATTATAGACCATAAAGTGAAGCAGGAGACAATGCAATGATCCACTATCCATATATATTACACACACACACAAACTATTGCGATGGTAAACATACACCCGAAAAAATGGTACAGGCCGCCCTAGCGGCAGGCTGCAAAATGATAGGCTTTACGGAGCATTCCTTTGTTCCATTTGATCCAGCAGGCGGCATGTCCCCTGCACAAACTGCTCAATACCAAGCAGACATTCTCGCTCTGAAAGAAAAATATCGTAATCAAATCGAAATTGCTTTGGGATTAGAGGTAGACTTTTACTCTCCGGTGCAAGATGTGGTTTCCCTTGACTATGACATCGGGGCAGTTCACTATTTATATAAAAATGGAACCTATTATTCGATTGATGAAACGCCCAAAAAATTTGAGCAGTGCATCTGTGCCCTAGGCGGAAGCATACAAATGATTAATGCATATTATGAAACAGTTATCGCTATGGCGCAAAAAAGACCGGCCATCCTTGCACATTTTGACTTAATCACAAAGTTTAATCATGACAGCCGCTATTTTTCTCAAAACAGCCTGCACTATCAAAAAACTGCGTTAAAAGCGCTTGAGGAAGCTGCAAAAAACAACGTCGTTTTTGAAATTAACACAGGCGCTATTGCCCGCGGTTGGAAAGACTTTCCCTATCCATCTCCTTTTCTGCTCCACCATCTTGCAAAAATGGACGCACCAATCATAATATCCACTGACACGCACTGCACTGAACATTTAACCTTTGGCATTAATGAATCTCTCGAACTGCTTAAAGAGTACGGTTTTAAGCGAATTTTAGTCTATGAAAATGGGAATTTTCTCTATTATCCGCTGCATTCTCTTCCTTATCATTCTTAATCTCAACAAATCAAAAAGAGGCGTGTTGTTTTGAGCACGCCTCTTTTTGATTAAATAAGTCTCGAAAAGAAAAAATATTATTTATCCTGCATCCATTCTTTATCGTTTCAATTTTAATTCGCGGATTATAGCCCTAATCTTCTCCCATGTTCGAGAGAACCTCATATGAAAATTGACTGCATTCCCCACAATGATTAAAATCTTGCTCCTCACAGCAGCTCTTCACTTTGCATTTGCCGCCCCAAAAAGGTTTTTCCATAGCGAGACATCCTTTACAAATTTCCGTCTTTCTCCTTTCGCATGAATTGCACAATACATCGCATCTTGATTCAAACATATTTCATTTTCTCTGTTATCTTAAGAGAATAACATACAACCCCGTTTTCTCCCGGCGCATAATCTATGTCTTGAGAATGCTCCGAAAATAATCACAAACTGCTCCGGGAAAATAGCATTCCTCCTGAAAAAGGCGATTCATCTGTAACTATAAGGATGTGCTGAAATTCCATAAGTAAAATGTTTATAGAAAAAACGTCTGCTAAATAGGCTATATGTTGTTCCATCTTAATGAATAATCCAAAAAAATAAATTCTAAAAATCTTGTTATTCCATCTCTGCAAGGTAAAGCGTCCCGCCAAATATTACGCTTGACAGAGAGAACCAAGCTTATATTGTATTAATAGCAGTCCATCAAAATGCGCGCTTTTATAAAAACTTTCTAACAAAAATGACGATTCAATGCACAAAATGCTTCTATATTCTAACCATATCAGAGAAATATCAAAAAGTTTTGTGATTCTAAAACCCTCTACTCCCATCGAAAGACGTCCAATATCATCGCACAAAAGAATAAATCCTACAAATAAGTATCCCCCGGCAAAGTGAACTGCCCCAAGTTGTACAGACAGTACAAAAAAAGCCTACTTGATGTAGCAAATTAAATTTTAAGAAACAAAC
>CAKSAY010000015.1 GCA_934438055.1 uncultured Oscillospiraceae bacterium
ATGAGATGGATTTATCGAATGGGGAGAAGCGGAAGCTGACAGAAGAAAAGGTGGATGGAATTTGCATTGCCGATGGGAAGATTGCTGTCTTACAAGGTGGCACTGTTTCGTTTTTATAAAAATATTTTCATATTTTTTCGCTGCAATTTTTTGATTGCAGCTTTTTATATTAAAAGAAATTTTTCTTGCAAAAAAACTTTTTTTATCTAAAATTGAAAAAAGGGCAAAAAAATAAACCGGTGGACTACATTTTAATATGCCCTTACCACTCCGAGCTTAATGCTTCATTGTGATATTGTATATTAAAATGAAAACCTCACGGTTCATTTTGGTGAGCCACCGGAGATTCGAACTCCGGACCCTTTGATTAAAAGTCAAATGCTCTGCCAACTGAGCTAGTGGCTCTTTTATTTTGAAATGACTAGATTATTATATCAGGTTTTGTCGTGCTTGTCAATAGTTTAAATAAAAAATATTTTTTTATCTTTATTGGGAAGATTTTGGTAGAAATATTTTTATGTTATATATTTTTGAATTACTTAAAAAGGAAGTCTTTAAGCAGCAATATTTTCAGCCATAATATGATTTGTTTTGCAAGGGAACAGGAGCCGCCTATAGCTTTTGGAGTGGAAGGTTTCTGTTTTAATTATATGCCGTCTTGTAAATGTTATACGTTTATTCTCTTTACCTTATTGGAAATGGGTATTTTAGAAACAGGAACCAGAGAAACCAATGGTTTGTTTAGTAGTGCAGGATTTTAAATTCGGTTTCATTTTTCAGAGATATCTTTTCTAATTCAGTATGGCTTACATAGCTCCAGCTATTTCCGTGCTTTGCAGCTTGTATACACGCGCAGATATTTTCACTTTCTCCTTGCAAATGTGATTCAACCCGTCCGTCACTGAGGTTTTTTACCCATCCTGTTAGATGATATTGATGTGCTAGACTTTGCATAAAAAATCGAAAACCTACGCCCTGTACTCTTCCGTTAAAAAATATGTGCACTCTCTCTTGACTCATAAACAATATCCTTTCTACTTATGATTTGTTTCAATTAATAGTTGTTGGCTGATTTTTAAAATTTCTTTTGCGACAGAGCTGCAATTATGATGCCCAATAATCTGATTGGCTGCCATTTTGCAGTTTGGCGTTGCATTTTCAACAGCAATTCCTAAATCGGCAGTTTCCAGCATATCCAAATCGTTTTCATGATCTCCAAAGGCAACCACATAGTTTGCATTGCTTCTTTCTTTGAGACGCTCGAGGGCATATTTTTTAGACGCCTTTTCTGCATAAATTTCTAAAAAATATACGTCGTCATCATATATATCTTGATAAAAACACATCTGTAACATAGAAGAAACGGGCGAGGAAAGGAGACTGTCATAGACCAAACGAATTTTTTGTTTTTCGCCTATTCCCGTAAAATAGACAGTGTCTTGGCCTTTGGGGAGAGGCGCTTGTTCATAATGCTTTAAAGGGAGGTTCATTCGTTCATGATAAAAATCAAGAGCAGCCTTTGTTCTTATTTTGTCATGATAGATATGCAAAATTTCATTTTGGGCGAGTGTATGTATAAATACATCTGCTTGAAATTGTGAAAAAATTTTGCTTATCACCTCACTGTTTTCATAGGAAATTGATTGATATTCTATGTATCTTTGCTTCTCTAGATCATAGAGCACAGCGCCGTTCATGCAGCCGATGGGTAGTGATAGCTTGAGCTGTTTTAATATTCCTATCACAGTGCAGGGTGTCCGCGCGGTGACAATGGAAAATTGCAGTCCTTTTTTTAGAAGGTCTTCAAGAATGCAGATAGATTCTTGCGAGACGGTTTTGTCTGTTTGCAGGAGTGTTCCATCCAGATCACTTAGAAATAAAACCTCTTTGATTGACTTTGTTGTTATATCTTTGCATATTGACATCAAATTCTTCCTTTCCGGCTGTTGGGTTTTCAATTTATTCGTTTAATCTACATACTTTTTCTCTGTTTTATGGTATAATAAAACGCAAGCATTTATTATTAATTTAAAAGTGCGTGCGATTTTTTTTCACGACGTTCAGAAACGCACATGCACACTTTGTGGTCATGGCAGAATAAACACAAAGCATTATTATACGCGTTTGACGAATATTTATTGTGCGTGTGATTTTTCTCGTGTATCTATGGAGACATACATACACAGTGATACCAAAATTTTTTGGATTTATGGTATGATAAACACTTCTTTAACAGTGAATCGCATTCAATGCTTTGCAAAACGCATAGTTTGTTTTATTTGCAACTTCCATTTGTTTTGAATGAGGCAAGACCTCCGGTGCTGTCGATTGTTCAGCAAAGCTGCATAAAATTGTGTTAAAAACCTCATTGTACCTTCAAAGACTTTGTGTTCGTAGAATTTCCGGACATTAGGGAATATTGAATCGTCTCTTTAGAGCTGTTTTGATGAGGTATATTTTACAGATTACGTTAGGATTTACCACACATGCGGATTTTACAGCAGGACGCTTGTTTTTTAGTTTAGGTGAAAAATCATATTGTTTTAAGGAAAAAAAGAGGAGGGAAAAGATGAAGTTTTACACAAAGATAGACTGGTGGGTACATATTGTTCTTTTAATCTTTATTTACCAGGCAATTAAAATGCTTTATCTTGCTTTTACACAGAGCAGCATCTTAACGATTTCCTTTTGCCTTATTTTTATTGTTTTTCTAGCATTTGTTGCTTTTCCTATCTATTTTGGAACCTACTATAAATTAGAGGATACTTGTCTATATATTCATTGCGGTTTTATCTTTCGGTTCAGAATTCCCTATCAGGACATTCTCCGGATTGCACCTATCAAAGGATTGTTACCCGGTTATGGGCTTTCTTCCAGACGCCTTGGTGTGTTTTTTCGCGCACAACGAGGTGGTTTGCTAATTGTCTCTCCTAAGGAGAGAGAAAGATTTCTTAAGGAGATGAACAAGAAGAATCCTTTTATTGACACAAATACAGGCATAAGCGAAGAGCCTATGCAAGTAACGCGCCCCAGTGTTTGAAAACTTTCGTTTCTAATTTTGCTTAAAGCAAAACCCCCATAAATCGGGGGTTTCTTTTTTAACTATTTGCAACGTCTTCCATTCTCTTTGCAAAATCCTTTGGATTATATTTGTTGAGCATGGAATCGTTTTGTTTCATGCCTTTATCATTGCATGATTGTTCTAATTTGCTGTTATAAGTATCATCTTCAAGTTGTTGCTTGGCCTGATCACGATTTGCATCAAAAATCTCCTGCGTATTTGCATCAAAACGCTGCACAATAAAGAATTCATCATCATTTTCGCCCATTACTGCCGGACCGCCTGCTTGTGCTGAAAAGATGGAGGATTTAAGCTGGTCATCTAATGTTGTGTCTGAATCCAGAGCAAAAGAGGCTGTGAGTTCTGTTATCTGATCTTCCGCTGTTCCATCAGCAACCTGATATTCTTTGTTTATATCATCAATGGATTTTCCATCATTATTAATTTCGTTTAAATATCCTTCTACTGTGGATTTTAAAGAATCCAATTGATCCCCTTTATAGGGATCTCCGGTTGACGAATCTATTTTTGGAATAGAAACATATTTATAAGATGCGCCGTGATCGGCGATATATTGCTTGATTTGGTCGTCTGTGGTTTTCTCAGTTCCATTTTCTCCGTAGTAGTGATCTCTTAAAAGCTCATTTATTTTTTTGCCCTCCAAATAAGCGCGGTATGAGTCTTTAGAAATGCCAAAATCTTTCATATAATCCTCATAGTCTGTATATTCAGAAGCTAACTGAGAGTCAATGGCGGCATTATCGTCATCAGACAAAGACAATCCTTGTTCAGAGAACTCAATGCGCGCGCCCATCTCCTGTTTGGCGGTTTTCCGGGCTTCGTTTGAAATCCATTCATCACCTTTGACACCCTCTATGTCTGTATCGAAGACAGCGTCAATATTGCCTACGCCTGACGTGGAGAGAGCCTCATTTGTAGAATTATATAGATAGGCAAGATAGTGTCCTGCTGTCATAGTATAATCGTCTGTTTTGTAGACCCATTCCGGATCCTGCGAGCACGCAGTCATTCCCATTACTAAAGCTGCTGCTGTTATTGTTGCTGCAACGCGTTTTATTTTCTTCATTTTTATTCACTCCTGTTATCATTCATTGATTACGCATTTTACCGGGTCGATAAAAAATATGTGTTCTATAAATACAATCTTCATTATACAATGCAGTAAAAAAAATGTCTAGTTTTCATTTGGTTTTTACATTTTATTCACATAATTTGCAGACGGATTGTTTGGTTTTTTGTTTGTTCTACTAATTAAAAAACAGGACTTTAAGCGGAGGGTTCCAAATCTTTTTGAAAGGAGGAAATCGCAAAGAGAACATTTTGTATGATAACCTGCGGTTGTTCTTTTTGAATGCGTATCGCGATATGTGGTTTTGCAGCGGCATTGAGAATAAAACGCTTTTGGTAGAGGTCTGCAACCGGCTGCATAAGCTCCATGGAAAGCTCGTGAAAATAAAAGAGCATTTTTCCATCTCTTTGCGTTATTTCTGTAAACCCTATTTTTGCCGCCTCTGCACGCAAAAGAGCGATATCCATGAGACTTAACACTGTTGCAGGTGGTTCGCCGTAACGATCAATGAGTTCATCAATTAAATCGCTCTTATCCTCTTGAGAGGTTAAAACTGCTATTTTTCGATAGATTTCAATTCGTTGCTGCAGATTTTCTATATATTGCTCTGGTATATGAGAGGCTATGGGAATGTCAATGAGACATTCAGTGTTTTTCACGCTTTTGCCTTGCAATTCACCCACAGCTTCAGATAACAGTCGAATATACATATCATAGCCAACCGCCTCCATATGTCCATGCTGACGTTCACCTAAGATGCTACCGGCGCCGCGTATTTCCAAATCGCGAAGCGCTATGCGAAAGCCGGAGCCAAATTGGGTAAATTCGCGGATTGCCTCAAGCCGTTTGGTTGACAGTTCAGAGAGGGATTTGTTGGGAGGAAAGGTAAAGTAGGCATAGGCACGGCGCCTAGAGCGGCCAACGCGACCCCGTATTTGATAGAGCTGTGCAAGTCCCATCCTATCAGCATTTTCTATAATAAGCGTGTTGCAGTTTGGAACGTCAACGCCGGTTTCGATAATGGTTGTGCAGACAAGTATATCGATTTCATGTTCCATGAGTTGCTTCCAAACTTTTGACAGTTCTCGTTCTCCCATTCGTCCATGTGCAACGCCCACTTTGGCATCTGCAAATTTACTTTGCAATTTTAAAGCAAATCTCTCGATGGATTCAATACGATTGTGCAGATAGTATACCTGACCGTTGCGTCGCAGTTCCTTTTCAATGGCCGTATCGATAATACCCTCATTATATTCCATTACATGCGTTTGAATAGGAAGACGATCCTGCGGTGGCTGCTCTAAAACGGACATATCTCGTATGCCGGACATAGCCATGTTTAAGGTGCGGGGGATGGGCGTAGCTGATAAGGAGAGCAGATCTACGTTTTCAAACATTGTTTTAAAGCGCTCTTTATGCATTACGCCGAATCGCTGTTCTTCATCAATAATTGCAAGACCCAGATCATGAAAAACAACATCTTTTTGCACCAAGCGGTGGGTGCCGATAATAATGTCGATTTGTCCGTTTTTGAGCCTTTTGAGAATTTGGTTTTGCTCTTTTTGAGAACGAAAACGAGAGAGTAACTCCACATTCATCGGGAATTCACCAATTCGCTGTAGGGTGGTTTGGTAATGCTGCCATGCGAGAATTGTGGTTGGGCACAGTATAGCCGCCTGCTTTCCATCTAAAACACATTTAAAAACAGCGCGCAAAGCGACCTCTGTTTTGCCAAACCCCACATCGCCGCACAAAAGCCGTTCCATAGGGCGAGACCTTTGCATATCCTTCTTAATTTCTTCGATCGCTGTGAGCTGATCGTCTGTTTCTTGATATTCAAAGTGTTCTTCAAAACTTCGCTGCCAATCGTTGTCAGGAGAGAATGCAAAACCCTGCATTTTGCTTCGTTTAGCATATAACTTTATCAGTTCTTCTGCCATTTCCCGCACTGCTTTTTTCACACGGCCCTGCGTTTTTTGCCATTCCCCTGAACCCATTCGATTCAATTTAATCCGTCCGCTTTCTTTAGTCCCAATATATTTTGCCATTAAATCAAGTTGGGTGACGGGGACATAGAGCACGTCGCTTCCTGCATATTTAATTTTAAGATAGTCCTTTGTGACATTTTGCACATCAAGTTTGATGATTCCGTCAAATACGCCAATTCCATGAGAGACATGCACAACGAGATCGCCCTTTTTTAAATCAGAAAGACTGCGGATTTCTTCACCTTTACGCCGTTTAGCGCGGCGCTTTGGCGCAGTTTGCCTGCTTGCTTGATTGATAACAGATATCTTTCCATCAGGATATTCAAGCCCTGATGAAAGAGTAGTTGCTACTGTATAAATATTTCCCTTTTGCACCGTTGCGCTCAGTGGAAGAAAATCTGCCTTGATGCCTTCTTCAGAGAGATCGGCTGCAAGCGTTTTGCTTGCGCGTTCTGTTCCTGTTAAAACAAGTGTTGTAGTATGATTGGTCTGATTATCTTTTAGTTCTTCTAATAACTGTGAAAAGTTTCCGTTCCAGTTTGACGATTTGACTGCCTGCATGTGAACAAGTGTGAGGGGAGAGAACGCTGCATTTTGATGAGCAAAGGAATCCAGAAGATATAATGGAGAGGAGGATAGTTTTAACACTGTGTCTGATAAATCCGCATAGAGATTAGAAACTTCTTTAAAAAGGATGCCCTCTTCTTCTAAAACTTTATAATCCTCTTGCCAAAATGCAAGAGCTTCTTTGTAATGTTCTTGTATGGACAGCCATTCGCAGATGCAGATAGAATAATTTTCAAAATAATCTAAAAGCGTCTCTTGTTGGTCATATAAAAACGGCAAATATTTATCGAGGTTTTTTAAAGCAACGCTTTGCTCTAAAAAACTGAGATCTTGCGACAGATGTTCTTTTAAACGCTGATTTTGTGGTGTGTTTTTGCAGCCCTTTATTTTTTTGCGGATTTTGTCTGGCAGCGTTTGCTGATAAAGCGCCTCTAAAGCGGGGGAGATGGCAAGCTGTTGTAGAGTTTGCGTTCTTCTTTGGGAATCTAAATCAAAGAAAGAGATAGAGTCTATTTCATCACCAAAAAATTCAATGCGCGCGGGAGCCTTATCGGAAACAGCGTAGCAGTCTAAAATTCCTCCCCGCACACTGTATTGTCCTTTTCCTTCTACCTGTGGACGACGTTGGTAACCTAATTGATTCAATTGCTGCACAAGTTTGTCAAGCGATAGCGTTTGACCTGTTTGGATGCAGACAGATAAAGAAAGCAGGTGTTTTTTTGGAATGGTGAATTGTAACGCTGCATTGATTGAAGAAAAAAGTATCTTTTGCTTTCCGGTTGCAATTCGATATAGCAGAGATAGCCGGATTTGTTCATAGTCATTTGAGACGGTTTCATTTGAACGGAATTGCATATCTTTATAAGGATAAACATCGGCTATCGGTTCGGGTGACATATGATTTAGATCGTCAGAGAGTTTTTTCGCCGTCTGTTCGCTGTCTGTCAGCACAAGCAGCGTTTTTTTATGACGAATAGATAGATAGTAGATGAGGTTTGCTTTATGAAGATTTGACAGTCCTGTGATTAGAATGGGAAACTGTTGTTTTGCAGTTGCTTCCTCTAATTGTTTCACTGGACTTAATTCTTTTATGATATCAAAAAAAACTGCCATAGTACTCCCCACCCGCTAGCGGCCGTTAAAACGATTCATGGCGCTTTCAACGCCATTTTGCAGGATTTCTTCAACTGCATCAACCGCATCGGTCAATCCTGTTTCAAGCCTTTGCAATTCATCCGGCGTGAACTTCTTCAAAACCCATTTCACCATGTCATATTCCGGCGGCTTTTGGCCTACACCTATTTTAATGCGAACAAATTCCTCTTCTCCTGTTTCATAGAGGACGCTTTTAATACCATTATGCCCGCCGGCACTCCCTTTTTTACGGATTCTGATTTTTCCTATAGGAAAGTGAATATCATCCACAAATACAATCATCTGTTCGACTGAAAGTTTATAGTAGGCTCTCGCTTCTTCAATTGCTTCGCCGCTATTATTCATAAAGGTTTGCGGTTTTAAAAGCAGGCAGCGATTTTGCCCAATGAGCCCATTGCCAGATTGACTGTGAAACTTTGACTTGTTTACTTGAATTTGCCATCTTTGCGCCAAACAATCCAGTGCCATAAAGCCTGCATTATGTCTGGTTTTGTCATATTTAGGACCTGGATTTCCGAGCCCGGCAACAAGGTATGATATCTTTTGTGAAGATGCATCCTGCTGTTGTAACCTATTGAAAAGATTTCGTAGATTATTCATTCTGCGCCTCCTTTTTAAAAACAAAAGGATGGTTCGCCACCATCCTGTAATTTTACAAATCTGTTTTTTACTTTATATTTTCATATGAAATATTTCTTCTGCAGAGCTTCGGATTGCGCTGCTAAAGAGCTGAATATTCATGATTACAATGACTTACGATGTTCTATGTAAATCTACCTTGATTGTTTAATCAAACAGCGGGGAGACAGGCTTGTCTTCATAAATTCTTTCAATTGCTTCTGCAAAGACAGGAGCAACAGGGAGGATGGTGATGCAATCGAGTTTCTTTTCTGTTGCCAGCGGGATTGTGTCTAAAATGACGAGTTCTTTAATTACGCTATTGGATATTCTTTCAATCGCCGGGCCGGAGAGAACGCCATGCGTTGCGCAGGCATACACCGATTTGGCGCCGCCTCTTTCGACAATAGATTTTGCGGCGTTGCAGAGCGTTCCCGCGGTGTCGATCATATCATCTACAATAATAATATTTTTGCCTTTGACCTCTCCTATGATGTTCATTACTTCTGAAACATTTGCCTTTTGACGTCGTTTGTCAATAAGGGCGAGGGGAATATTCATTTTGGTGGCCAAATTTCGGGCTCTTGTGACCGATCCTAAATCCGGGGAGACAACCATTAAGTCTTCCTTACAATTTGCAAACTTTTCTTCAAAATAGGGCGTTAAGATGGGTACGCCTAACAGATGATCAACAGGAATGTTAAAGAAGCCTTGAATTTGCGGAGCATGAAGGTCCATGGTCAACACACGATCAGCGCCTGCTGTGGTGATTAAGTCGGCTACTAACTTAGCGGAAATAGGGTCTCTTGCTTTGACTTTTCTGTCTTGACGGGCATAACCAAAGTAGGGCATTACAGCAGTAATTCTTCCGGCTGAGGCACGCTTGAGCGCATCTATCATGATGAGAAGCTCCATAAGATTTGTGTTAACAGGATGGCAAGTGGACTGCACAACAAAAACGTCCGAGCCTCTGACTGATTCTTGAATTGAAGCGGAAATTTCACCGTCGCTAAAAGAAACAATGTCTGCAACACCTACTGAAAGTCCAAGCTCTTTGGCAATTTGCGCTGCGACTTCTTTGCTTGCGTTTCCGCTAAAAATTTTGATATCATTACCATGTAAACTCATAAACAAGCTCCTTCATTTTTCATTCCGCTATATTATTTTTCAGATGTAAAATAAACTGCAAAACATATTAAAAGTATAACATGACTTTTAGGATTTTACAACTCTAAATTTAGACGAAAAGGTGAAAAAACATATATTATGTAATATTTTCGGCGATAGATACAACAAAAAGAGCCTTTTTCTTAAAATAATTTGCAAAGCATTTTTCATTGTTGTATAATAAAAAATAAAGGCAAGTCGGTAAAATTTACTGGTATTGCTTTAAAATGCCATTACTGAAAGGGTGGAAGCAAAATGAAGTTAAAGAGTGCATATCTTGCAGGAGTTTATGAGACGGTGAAAAAAAGAAATGCCGGCGAAAATGAATTTTTGCAGGCAGTTGGAGAAGTGCTTGAAACGCTATCTTTGGTTGTTGACAGAGATCCATCTATAGAAAAGTTGGGCGTTATTGACAGGCTTGTTGAACCTGAGAGAATGATTCAATTTCGCGTTCCATGGGTAGATGACAACGGCAATGTGCAGGTGAATCGTGGCTTTCGCGTGCAGTTTAATTCTGCCATAGGGCCTTATAAAGGAGGATTGCGCTTTCACCCTACCGTTAATGCATCGGTGATTAAATTTTTGGGTTTTGAGCAGGTGTTTAAAAATGCGCTTACAACCTTGCCTATGGGCGGAGGCAAAGGTGGTTGTGATTTTGATCCAAAGGGGAAATCGGATGGTGAAGTTATGCGATTTTGCCAGAGCTTTATGACAGAGCTTTCACGTCATATTGGTGCTGACACGGACGTCCCGGCCGGAGATATCGGCGTGGGTGGTAGAGAGATTGGATTTTTATTCGGTCAGTATAAGAAATTAAGAAACGAGTTCTCTGGTGTTTTGACCGGAAAGGGTCTTGCTTATGGCGGTTCATTGGCAAGAACAGAGGCTACGGGCTATGGTTTATGTTATTTAACAGAAGAAATGCTTTCTTGCATGAAGAGCGAGAGCCTTGCTCAGAAAACGGTTGTGATTTCCGGGTCGGGAAACGTTGCAATTTATGCGACGCAAAAAGCCACAGAGTTAGGCGCTAAGGTGGTTGCTCTGTCTGATTCGGGTGGATATATTTATGATAAAAACGGTGTTAATCTTGCTGTTGTTAAACAGATAAAAGAGGTTGAACGCGGCAGAATCAGTGAGTATATTCAGCGGGTTCCAAGCGCCGAATATCATGAGGGTTGTGCTGGAATTTGGAATATTCCATGTGATATTGCACTTCCTTGTGCAACGCAGAATGAGCTTGATGCAACGGCAGCGAAAGAGTTGCTTAAAAACGGGGTTTTAGCTGTGGCTGAAGGCGCGAATATGCCATGTACGCCCGAGGCAATAGATGCGTTTGTGAGCGCCGGAATTCTTTATGCTCCGGGTAAGGCGGCGAATGCGGGAGGCGTTGCCTGTTCCGGTTTGGAAATGTCTCAAAATTCGATTCGTTACGGATGGAGTTTTGACGAGGTAGATAATAAACTCAAAGATATTATGCAGAAAATCTTTCATAGCGCCTATGATGCGGCTGAAAAGTATGACGCAAAAGGAAATCTGGTTGTTGGAAGCAATATTGCCGGATTTGAAAAGGTTGCAGCAGCTATGACTGCACAGGGAGTTGTTTAGTGTTTTCCTACATCTTTTCAGATAATTCTTGATTATTCTTTGCATTTTATTTGATAAAAGCGAGTTTTAAATAACGCATAAAGCATAGATGGCAGGTTGGCATGATTAGACAGAAAAGGACGATAAGGCCTTTGCGCTTATCGTCCTTTTTTATGTTTTTGCTCTCATTCTGTCAACATTTATTTTTTTGGAGGTGTAGAGGAGGGCAATGTAACACTAAATTCTGTATATTTTCCCTGTTCACTGTGAACCGCTATATTCCCATTATGTAAATGAACAATTGTTTTGACAATATTCAAACCAAGACCAACGCCTGACTTATCCAGTCCCCTAGAAGTATCGGTTTTATAGAATCTCTCAAATATTTTGTTCATTTCTTCTTGACTCAATCCATTGCCCGTATTGCGAATATTAAGTGTTGTTTCTGTTGATTCCTTCATCCAAGAGAATGATATTATGCCTCCCTCATCGGTGAATTTAATTGCATTTTCAACCAAGTTGAACAAAACTTGATGGATTAAATCTTGGTCAGCATAAATCCAAATATCAGTTTGTTCGAGGCCTTTTATTTTGATTCCTTTTCTGTTGATAGCATTCTCAAAAGCAAACACCACTTGAGCCAAACACTGCATTAGATTGCAGGGAACAAACTTCATAGTTAAATCGCCTGTTTCATATTTTGAGAGATTGAGCATAGTGTGCACTAAACGGGACAGTCTTTTGATTTCTTCTGAAACAATAGTCAGATAATGCTCTTGCTGATTTTGTGGGATAGTGCCATCTAGAATACCGTCTATAAAACCGCTAATTGAGGTCATAGGCGTTTTTAACTCATGGGAGATGTTTGCGATGAAATTATGGCGTGATTGCTCAATGAAGGCCAAATTATTTCCCATCGCATTCATGGCCTGAGCAAGCTGCACGATTTCATTCTTTCCTTTAACTTCAAGTTTTTGAGAAAAGTCACCACGTCCATATTGTTTTGCAATGATTGCCATTTGCTTTAAAGGTTTGACGATATTAGCTGTAAAGATAAAAACAATGATGCAGGATAAAATAAGAATAATCAAGCATGAAATAATAACGATTTGGATCATTCGAGTCTGATAAGTTTGAAGACTTTGCGAAGAACAGGCGATAAATATATTTCCTACAGTCGCTGAGTCTATCACAAGCGGTAGTCCAACCGTATAAGCCTGTTCATTATATAAATCAGAAAATTGACTTGTTTCGCAGTAGATTCCTGTTTGGGAAATCTCTTCAATTATATTGGGAGGAACCGTATTTTTTTCTAATAAAATTTCATATTCATTTTGTGATGAATAAAAAATATTTCCGGCAGAATCCGATAGATAGATACGAGCTCCTATATTGTTTGCCATTATGGTAATAAACGCTTGTGCTCTATCGTTGATAGAATGATCCTGATTGAATAAAGTCAAATCTACATCGAGGGGATGATAGTCTCCGGTTACGATAGATGTGAGTTTTTGTAAGTCTTGTTCTAACTCTTGGTATTGATCGTTTTTAAAAAAGTGGGTTGATAAAACCAGAATGGACGAGGATAATAAAACAAGACTTAAAACAATGGTAATCGAATAGAGTGTAAAATATTTAACAAATAGGCTCTTTTTCAAGATTTTCACCTCTTATTCAAAGATTATGAACAGGCCGCAGAGAATAAATGAAATCTTATCATATATTCTATGTTATTTGGTTACCTCGAATTTATAACCTACGCCCCATACAGTTTTAAGAGCCCATTTGTCAGAGACACCTTCTAATTTCTCACGGAGTCGTTTTATATGTACGTCAATTGTTCTGGAATCACCATAATATTCAAAGCCCCACACTTCGTCTAATAGTTGATCTCTGGTGTAGACTCGATTTGGCGTGGAGGCTAGATGAAAGAGCAGTTCGAGTTCTTTTGGAGGTGTGTCAATCACTTTTCCATCTACTTTGAGTTCATACCGAGTCATATTGACAACTAATTTATCATACACCACTTCTTTGCATTCAGAAACTTGTGTAGAGTTTTCAATTCTTCGATTTATCGCCTTAATACGGGCGATAACTTCTTTGGCATCAAAGGGTTTTACCACATAGTCATCAGCGCCTAATTCAAGTCCTAAAACTTTATCAAAAGTTTCACTTTTGGCAGTTAGCATAATGATTGGAACATTTGATTTTTTTCTAATTTCTCGGCAAACTTGCCATCCATCAATTGTAGGTAGCATAACGTCTAATAAAACAAAGTCAGGATTTAAAGCGTTAAATTTTATGAGAGCCTCTTCGCCATTGTTTTCTAAAATTACACTATAACCCTCTTTTTCAAGATATAACCTAAGTAATTCACAGATATTTTTATCATCGTCAACAACAAGAATTTTTTCAGTTGCCATATAAATGCCTCCTTGTCAAATTGATTAAAAAATTATATTTAATATGCTTATAATATACCATATCAACAAAAAAAAATCAATATAAAATGAAATTTATTTGTAATTATGTAATTTTTTATTACTTTTATAAACAAAATATTAACTAATCAAATTTGCTATAGGTGAAAATTAGGTGAAAATTCGTTATTTTGCATAAAATAATAAATATTTTATGTATGACTTTCTAAAAAAGCTCTGCCGTCTTATACAGCAGAGCTTTTTTTATGGCATTGAAATTCCTGTTAGGGCACGTGCCGTATCAGTTGAACTTCGTACTCGTGCGATATCAGAGAGGGAGATAATGCCAATTGGCGTTTCATTTTCTGTCACAACCAGACGTTTGATCTGTTTTCTTCCGATTTTTTGTAGCGCCTCGTCGATTGTTTTATTCGATTCAATGGTAATTACAGATGGAGTACAAATGTCTCCTGCGGTGCATTCTTGCGCGTTCTTTTTTTCTGAAATACAACGCAATACGATATCTCTATCGGTGAGAACACCGCACATCGTGTAGTCTTCATACATTACCGGAATAATTCCGATATTATGTTTGTGCATCATTTGCGCCGCTTTATCTATGGTTGAAGTATTACGAATTGCGTGTATATTTGGTGTCATGATATCTTTTACCAGCATGGCAATCATCTTCCTTATTTTTATTTTTTTCGAAAGAAGTCTTTCTGATTGCATTATTCCCATTTTTTTCTTGAATCATACGTATGTTTCTTTGCAAAACCTTGATTCCGCGAAATCCAAATGCTCGTGTTTGAACCAATTCTTCTAATTCTTCCGGATAGATTTCACCAATGATGTTTGTTTGAAACTCTGCAATGGGCGTTTGCGCTATGTTTTGGTTTAACGGACAACAGTCTTGGCAGACGTCACATCCCCATATTAATCCATTGTTTTGTATCTTTTCGGCCATTTCCGGTGATGGCTCGCGTTTGCACTGTGTGACGTAGGAGAGACAGCGCTGCTGCTCAAATTTATCGTTATTTCGAGCCTGTGTGGGACAGTTGCTTTGGCAGCATCCACAGTTGTCACACGATTGTAATGGTATATTGTTCGTATCAAGTTTTTGATTCGTTACAATTTCTCCTAAAAACACATAGCTTCCATATTGGCGATGGATTAAGAGTCCATTCTTTCCAATTACGCCAAGACCGGCGCGGGCTGCTGTGTAGACTTCCGGGATAGGGGAATTATCGGTAAACCATACATAGATTCCCGGCATACTTTGGTGCAGTTGATTTACTGCTTTTTCTAAATAAGCGCCGACAACTTTGTGATAGTCTTCTACCATAGCGTATTTAGATATATTTCCCTTTAGTTCTGATGAAAAATAGGGAAAGGCGGCTATGATGACTGATTTTGCATCTTTTGGCAGTCTGCTCTTTGCTCGACAGGGAATCAGATACTGTTCGGGCGGCATGTCTGTAATACCGAAAATCTCTATGCCGATTTGTTGTAATATTTTTTCTATTTTCATGACACATTCCTTTGATAACGCAAAGCAGGAGAAAATATATTCCCTGAGCGGGATGGATTCTGTTTTATTCTTTCGAGAGAGTTCTAATCTTGCTGTATATCTTCAACGATGGGGCGTACGCAAAATAATACCTGATTGGATCTATTTAGCGTATTCCTTTAATTACGCACAAAGTAAAAGATAACATAAAGTGCACCATAAAGAATAGGTTGATGTGCAAGATAGATGATGAGTGTGTGACGTCCCACATAGGCTAAGGGAGAAATATGAGTTTTATAGAAAAAGCGGGGGAGTCTGCGATCTCTTAAATAGATTCCAAAATAGCTGCCGGCTAAAAATAGAAACAACCATGGAATAAGCGGAAAGTAATCTGAAGAAAAGAAAGAGGCTGAGGGAAAACCTAACGGGTAAAGCCATGAAGTCTGATAAAGCGCGGTGGGCAACGTGAATGGTCCTAATTGACCGTCTCGAACGTGGAAAGTGATGACAAACAGAAAAGAAAATAGCAGGATTCCTATGATGGGAAAGTGGATTTTATCGAGAAGCTTTTGCAGAATAAAGAACAGTATCATCGAGATACCCAACATATGCAGGATTCCAAATCGCACAATATCCTCGGGGATTACAACATAGGTGACGACAGTGATTAGCATGCCGCATAAAAAGCATAAGATGCCTCTTTTAAGATTATTGTGCGATAATCGGCAAGCGCTGCCGGAGATAAAGATAAACAACCCTGCAAAGATATCTCGAATGAGATTCATTTGGGGAGAGTAGAAAATTGGGATATTTATGCCGTAGATGAAAACTAAATCAAAGAATAGATGATAGATGACCATCAAAAGAATGGCAAGCCCTCTCACTTCATCGACAAAGCCGATTCTTTCTTTGCTCTTTATATTCTTTTTTTTCATGCTGTCACCTGCTGTGCAAGGGAGTTGTTGTCAAGAAATAATTTTAATTTTAGAATTGCGGTTTGTGATTTAGCATCTTTGATTTTTCCCTCTAATGTCATATTTACCGCTTCGACGAATGGGATTTTTACAACATCTAAGAATTCATCTTCATCTAGCGCCTGACTTTGAAATATTAGTCCGGTCGCGGCATACAGAGAAATAATTTCGTCACAATATCCCGGCGAGGGGTAGAGTTTTCCTAAATCATAGTAATTTTGAGCGAGCATTCCGGTTTCCTCCTGCAACTCTCTTTTTCCCGCAGCTAGAGGGGACTCATGACGGCGATCCAATTTGCCGGCCGGAAGTTCAAGGATTGCTTCATAATAAGGATAACGGAATTGTTTCACAAAATATAGATATTCATTATCGTCTAGAGCCGCGATACAGACGCCGCCGGGGTGACGTACCACTTCGCGTAATGCTTGTTGTTCGTTTTCCAGAAGAACCGTGTCTTGTTCAACCCGAATAATTTTTCCATCATAAATGATGTTGCTTTCGAGTTTCTTTTCTTCTAAATGCATGATTAGAACCTCATTTCATTTTTATTTTTCTAGATATATTAGAATGCGTATAGTGCGCTTTTTTCTTGAAGATGGAATGTAGCAATTGCGAGAATAAGCTCTATAAATCATTTAATCATGTCACAGGAAATTTAAATTTGATGAGAGCGCATAATCGCAAATAGACAAGTGTAAATCTTGATTTGCATTTGTTTTTGAGATTATTATTACATATTTACAATAAAATTTCAATATATTTATCCTATAACGCCATTGAGGGATTTTCAAGGAAAATCCAACACCCGTGGCGTTTCAACAAGAGCGAAAGCGGGTTATAACG
>CAKSAY010000016.1 GCA_934438055.1 uncultured Oscillospiraceae bacterium
AGAGCGAAAGCGGGTTATAACGCCATTGAGGGATTTTCAAGGAAAATCCAACACCCGTGGCGTTTCAACAAGAGCGAGAGCGGGTTATAACGCCATTGAGGGATTTTCAAGGAAAAATCCAACACCCGTGGCGTTTCAACAAGAGCGAAAGCAGGTTATAACGCCATTGAGGGATTTTCAAGGAAAAATCCAACACCCGTGGCGTTTCAACAAGAGCGAAGCGGGTTATAACGCCATTGAAAGGGTGCAAAATTTATTTTCTTATGCTTATTATGGGTATAAGAATCTCCTAGCATTATCAGCAACAAGGGATATCTAGCACAGAATGCTATCAATTTAGAATCTATGTTTGAAAGAAAGGAATGAAGAATATGGATATGTTTTTTCGTAAGCCTCCCAGTTATTGCGAATTGAAACAAAAGCTTTATGAATACAATAGAAACTATTCACATGTGAAGCTTTTTTCAGTCGGTGAGTCAGTTTTAGGGAGAAAGCTTTATGCGCTTGGTATTGGAAATTTAAAAAACGCCATGTTATATACAGGAGCTACCCACGGACAAGAGTGGCTAACAACGCTTGTTTTATTGCGATTTTTTGAAGATCTCTCTCGTTGTTATCAAGAAAAGCGTCCATTTCATGATGTAGATTTGGATGAAATTTTTGTAGAAAGAGGATTTATTCTTTTACCAATGGTAAATCCGGATGGGGTGGAAATTGCGATTCATGGTGCTGCGTCAGCGGGTAGACTGCAACACTATGTTGAATCCATTCAGGAAAATACGAGACGTAGTTGGCAGGCAAATGCACGGGGAGTAGATATTAACCATAATTTTGATGCAGGCTTTTCTCTCTTAAAGGAAATGGAGGTGAAAAATGGAATCACCTGTCCCGGTCCTCGTCAATATGGGGGAATTCGCCCGCATTCCGAACCGGAAACACGTGCGTTGGTGAATTTATGCATAGGGTTAGACGTGCAAAAGACAATTGCCTTTCATTCTCAGGGAGAAGAAATTTACTATCATTACGGCCCGAATACTCCTAAAAATGCAGTTTTGCTTGCTGATGCGCTGGCGGTTGCATCAGGATATACGGCTGCTCACCCAAATGGTATGGCTTCCCACGGAGGGTTTAAAGATTGGTTTATTGAAAAGAGAAAACGCTGTGGTTTTACAATAGAAATCGGCAAAGGAGAAAATCCTTTGCCGATTGAAGACTTAGAACCTATTTATGATAAAATAGGAGAAATGATGCTCATTGGTCTTCTGCTTTGATTCATCAATCACGCAGAGGAACTCCTTTTGCGTCAGTGCGGATAGACCCTGTTAAAATCATAATCCCTTCGACTAAGCCCCATATATAAGCGCCGATAATCATAAAAGCGCCGATTACTAAGCAGGTTAAAACAATACCTACAATGCAGATAATTAACTGGATAATCGCTTTATCTGTATTTCCAAGATAGAAATTGTGAGCGCCAAAACCACCTAAAAAAATTCCTAACAGGCCTGCTGCAACTCTTGATTTTTGCTGCACAAAAGGAGGGGCCTGATTTAAGCTATATCCACAATTAATGCAAACTGCTGCCCTTGCATCCACTGCTTTACCGCAATTTTGACAAAAGCGATTACCGGCGCCTGGCACAGAACCGCAGTGTGGACACATGGAGATGTTTGGCATCAGTGGCGCTCCGCAATTTTTGCAAAAACCTCCAAACGCTTGATTTGCATGGTTTTGTGCGTTTGCACTTCCATGTGGATTATAGTTAGCATTTGCATTCGGTTGTGACTCGGTATAGGTTTGATTGTTTTGGGGTATATTGGCATTTCCTACAGATGGAGCAGGATTCTGTTCCGTCTGTTTTTCTGTGTTAAAGGCATTACTGTTGTTGACCTCTTGCTCTGTTTTTACAAATGCTGTTTGTAGGTTATTACCACATTGCGGGCAAAAATGCATAGAATCATCTATTGGCACATTACATTTTGGACAATTCATTTTATTTCCTCCATTAAATCAATTTGATTTTTATTTGGTTTCTTCAATAAAGCGTCGAAAACGCCGTTATTGCACGTTTTAGCGACAGGGTTTACAACATTTCTGAAAGGGCAAGATATATCCGGGATGTTTAGAAGCGGGGGAGATATTCTACTCTTTATTATATATTTATAATACTACATTTTGCCTCATTCGTCTATATTAGAATCGAAATTCTTTACGATATTATGTTTCTCAAACAGTTTGACAAAGAAAAAAAATCATTTTATAATAGAATCTATATGAGAAAAAGGGGGAAGACAGAATGGTTGACGATTCAGATCGACCGAAAAGCGTTCAGAGATTGACAGCCATTTTGTTGTCAATTTGGCTGTATTTGTAAGGGAGTAATGAAAATGATTGAATATTACAGAACAGTTAATAACCGAATTGAACCCTCCACGGATTTGCAGGATTACACATGGGTGAACCTGGTTGCGCCAGATTTGGCAGAGCGACAGATGCTCATTGATCGATTTGGAATTGAATCGAGCTTTTTTAGCGCCGCTTTAGATATTGAGGAGACTTCCCATATTGACACCGAAGAAGATCAAACAGCTATTATTGTGGACATTCCTGATAGGATTCGAGACGACATGGGAAATGTTGTTTTTGCGACGATTCCCTTTGCGATCATCATGAAAGACAAATTATTGATTACGGTTTGTCTTAAGGATTCTGCTATTATTCGTGATTTTACCAACGGCTTGGTTCGACATGCAGACACTCATTTTAGAACACGACTCATCTTTCAAATTTTATATCGAATATCGCAGACTTATCTTGCTTACTTGAAACAAATTGACAAGATGACAAATTTTACGGAACAGCAGTTGCAGCAATCTATGAAAAACAAAGAGCTTTTTCGTATGATGCAGATCGAAAAGAGTCTGGTTTATTTTTCTACCTCTTTAAAGGCAAATGAGGTTACACTGCAAAAGATTTTGCGGGGACGCCTGTTAAAGTTCTATGATGAAGATAAGGATTTATTAGAAGATGTGATTATTGAAGTGAAGCAGGCAATTGAAATGTGTACCATTTATCGTGATATTTTGGGCGGCACCATGGACGCCTACGCTTCTATTATTTCCAACAATCTCAACATTGTTATGAAAGTGCTCACTTCCATTACGATTCTCATGGCAATTCCCACCATGATTAGCAGCTTTTATGGAATGAATGTTGATGGTTTGCCTTTTGCAAACTTTTGGTTTGCTGTTTTGTTGGCCGTCGTTCTTGCCCTCATCTGTTTTATCATTCTAAAGGTGAAGAAAATGTTTTGAGTGGCGAAGAGAGTTTTCACAACAGACAGCTCTTCGTTTTGATGATATTATAAACAGCGCTTTTTTTAGGCGTTGTTTTTTAGGGCAAAAAACAGATGATGTGTCTATATATAGTCATTTAATACTATATAAAAATCCGTAAGGTATAAAACTTACGGATTTTTGACGTTTATTTAGAAAAAACTTTCATTTGATATTCACTTTGCCCGTTTGAAGTTTGCACATATTTGAATCTTCAAGAAATAAATATGGCAACATTGCTCTATTTAGGTGTGGATTTGCGGTAGTAAGCAGCAAATTTGAAAGCGGGGTTTCTCTTTCCAAAATTAATCTTTATATGATATGGTTTTTGCTTTACTTAGACTGTGAGAGATGCTTTTTCGTTAGAGCAGTGAAGCAATGATCGAATTGGAGACAAGCATTCCTTTCACTGTTAGGGAAATTCGCTTTTGATTGACGTTCATCAGGCCGTTTTTTTGCAGAAAAAGCGCTTTTTGTTGCAGCATTTTCGTGTTAAAACCATATCTTTTTTCTAAAACGGATAGGGAAATTCCTTCATTCAAACGTAGTCCCAAAAGAATATACTCTTGGGCGTTCCCAGCATCTCTATCCAACACGAGCTGCTCTTTCCATCCATTCTTTAAAAACAAGCGCAAATCTTTGGGTTGGCAAAATCGTGTGTTTTCATAAAAGGAATGCGCGGACGGCCCAAAACCCAAATAGGGTTGACAACGCCAATATTTTAAATTATGCCGGCATTCATATCCCCTCTTTGCAAAGTTTGATATTTCATACTGCAAAAATCCCATCTTCGCAAATTGTGACACAGCGGTTTGATAGAGTTCGGCCAAATGATCGTCGTCCAAACAATTTTTTAATACCGGATTTTGATAATAGGGCGTGCCTTTTTCGACTTTAAGCATATAGGCTGAGAGATGATCGGGATTCAATGATTTTATAACATCACAGGTTTTAAAAAAACTATCTTCTGTTTGATATGGTATTCCAAGCATCAAGTCTAAGGAGAGATTTCTAAAACCGGCTTCACGTGCCCATGTTATTGCCTGAAAGGTTTGCTGTACAGAGTGCTTTCTTCCTAGACAGGCAAGCTCTTTTTCCACACCTGTTTGCATTCCGATTGAGAGTCGATTACACCCGGCAAGGCGATATTGATAGAGACTGCTTTGGGTGAGCGTTTCAGGATTTGCCTCCATTGTTATTTCAGCTTTGCTCAGAGAAAAAACCTCTTTTGCTGCTTTGACAATTGCACAGATTTGTGATGGAGTTAAAAGTGTTGGTGTTCCTCCTCCAAAATAGAGTGTGTCAGCCTCTTGCTGATAAAGCCGCGCAATATCTCTAATTTCTTTTATGACGGTTTGGACATAGCATTGCATGATTGTCTGTTCTGCATGTTGGGAATAGAAATCGCAATAGGGACATTTTTGGAGACAGAAAGGAACATGGATATATAATCCCAATGATGTTTTAGTCATCTTCTAATTTGAGCACAGCCATAAAGGCTTCCTGCGGCACTTCAACAGAGCCCAATTGGCGCATTCTCTTTTTTCCTTCCTTTTGCTTTTCTAAAAGCTTTTTCTTTCGTGTGATATCTCCGCCATAACACTTTGCTAAAACGTCTTTTCTCAAAGCTTTTACGGTTTCTCTTGCAATGATTTTGCCTCCAATTGCCGCCTGAATCGGCACTTCAAAGAGCTGACGCGGGATATGCTCTTTAAGCTTTTGCGCAATTCTTCTTGCACGTGCGTAAGCCTTATCAGTATGCACGATAAAGGAAAGTGCATCAACAGGCTCGCCGTTTAAGAGAATGTCAAGCTTTACAAGTTTGGAGGGAACAAATCCCATCCATTCATAATCAAATGAGGCGTATCCTTTTGTTCTTGATTTAAGTACATCAAAAAAGTCATAAACAACCTCATTTAAAGGCAAGTCGTAGTAAAGTTCGGCACGTGTTTCATCCAGATATTTCATGTTCTTATAAATGCCGCGCCTGTCTTGACATAATTCCATGATATTACCGACAAACTCTGTTGGGGTGAGAATAGAGGCTTTGATCATGGGTTCCTGTGCAACTTCGATTGTATCTTGCAGAGGGTAATTTGTGGGATTATCCACCAGAATTTGCTCACCACTTTTTAAAGTGATTTGATAGACAACTGAAGGCGCAGTGGTGATGATATCTAAATTGTATTCCCGTTCGATCCTTTCCTGAATAATTTCCATATGCAGCAGACCTAAAAAGCCGCAGCGAAAGCCAAAGCCGAGCGCAACCGAAGTTTCCGGTTCAAATGTTAAAGAGGCGTCGTTGAGCTGCAATTTTTCGAGCGCCTCGCGCAGGTCTTCGTACTTTGCACCGTCAACAGGATAGATTCCTGAAAAGACCATGGGGTTTACTTGACGATAGCCCGGTAGGGGTTGTGCAGCCGGGTTGTTGGCATCGGTTATTGTGTCGCCCACCTTGGTGTCTCCAATGTTTTTGATGGAAGCCGCAATGTAGCCGACATCTCCGGCAAGCAACTGTGTGGTTGGCACTGTTTCCACTGCTCCCATAAATCCCACTTCCACCACTTCAAACTCTGCTCCTGTAGCCATCATTTTAATTCGACTGCCGGGTTTCACTTTGCCGTTCATGACGCGAACATAGGCGATAACACCTTTATAAGAATCGTAATAAGAATCAAAAATAAGTGCCTGCAGCGGGGCGCTGCTTTCTCCTCCGGGCGCCGGTATGTCTTGTACGATTTTTTCTAACACTTCCTCAATTCCTATTCCTCTTTTTGCAGAGATGCGCGGTGCATCTATAGCCGGAATTCCGATAATGTCCTCAATTTCTTCACAGATTCTATTCGGATCAGCAGAGGGCAAATCAATTTTGTTCACGACCGGCACGATTTCTAAATCATGCTCAATTGCAAGATAGGTGTTTGCAAGCGTTTGCGCCTCAATGCCCTGCGAAGCGTCAACAACCAATATGGCTCCCTCGCAGGCTGCCAGGGAGCGGGAAACCTCATAGTTAAAATCCACATGGCCGGGGGTGTCGATTAAATTAAATTCATAGTTCTTTCCATCCTGCGCAGTGTATTGCAGTCTCACCGCACGCGCTTTAATAGTGATTCCTCTTTCCCGTTCTAAATCCATATTATCTAATAATTGCGCTTTTGCTTCTCGTTGCGAAATCGCTTGGGTCTTTTCCAGAATACGATCCGCTAACGTGGATTTTCCATGATCAATATGGGCGATTATACAAAAATTTCGTATCAATTCTTTTTTTGCCAAAACGATTCCTCTTTCTGTGCAAGATTATAATTTAGAGATTAGCTGATAAAGCTTTTATGCTTTAGAAACATTCCGATTCCGTCTGCAACGGTTGCGATAAACTCCGTGTTAGACGGAGCTTTCTGCATAGATTGATTCATTGGAATGTTCAAATATTGATATAGATGTTCTACGCCACGCCGCTTCCATGCACTGACAAGCGCATTGTGAATGGCTCTTTCAACACAGATAGGCGTTGTTTGATATAATTCCGCGATAGCGGGATATAATCCTTTTGAGACACTGCACAAAATATCAGGATTTTCGACAGCTAGCGTGATTCCCTGACGCAGATATCGGTATCCTCTTAAATGGGCAGGGACCTCCGCAATTCTCACACATTCCGTTACAATCATTTCGATATTACTTGTATGCTGAAAGATAGACGGAAGAAAACTGTTTGGAGAACAATCCTCGTCATTAATGTTTTTAACAAGCATTTGCAATTCTTGCGCTGCTTCAAACATATCAAAAGGCTTGCTCAAAAACAAAGAGGCGCCATGACTGTACATATGCCTTTTTAAGGCAGCGCTGTTTGAATCTGATATGATGGCATAGACAGGTGGATTTTGTTTTGCATCCATGACGGTTGCAGGCGTACCATCTTCCATTGCGGTGTCTAATACGACTATATCTGGACAATAAACAGATATTTTCTCAATTATTACATGGGCATTGTTTTCTGCAGTATAAACAAGAAAATTTTGTTCCTGCAAAATGCTTTTAAATACTTGCCCTGCATCTCTGCTATCGTCCCCTATCAAAATCTTGTTTTTGCAGTTCATCTATTTTACCTCAGTATTCATAGTTTAGGGTCCAAAAATCGACAATCCCTTATTTCATATATTATAACATAGGTTGCCCTTAAAAATAAAGGCGTATTTTCGTAAATTCTTCGATAAAATATAAAGATTTTCCAAAAAACCAGTTTATTTTGACTATTTGCGCATAAGAGATCATTAGCATCGGAGATGATTTGACGATCGTTTTAGCAGAACCAAGTGCGTAGTTTATTTATAAATAAAACCTCTGTCATATGTTACGACAGAGGCATTTTAATATTAAACTCCCACAGCTACACTTTCTTGATTTTTCATTTGTAGACGGAGCTTATCGGCAATCATTGCAATAAATTCAGAGTTGGTTGGCTTACCGCGTCCATTATGTATAGTATAGCCAAAGTATGCGTTTAATGTGTCGACATCGCCGCGATCCCAAGCGACTTCGATGGCATGACGAATGGCGCGTTCTACACGAGAAGATGTGGTTTGAAACTTTTTCGCCACTGTTGGATATAAAATTTTAGTTACTGAATTGATTAAGTCATTGTCTTGAATGCAGAGCATAATTGCTTCTCTTAGATAATGATAGCCTTTAATGTGGGCAGGAACGCCAATTTGATGAATTACTTCGGTTACAAGCAACTCAATATCATTAGACATTTTCGGCATCTTTGCAAAAGCAGATACCTGTTTTGGCTCCTGAAAACTGGTCTTTTGCGTTAAGTCTAGAATCACCTCTGCCATCATGTGCATGTCAAAGGGCTTGAGTATAAAATAAGAAGCGCCGTTGGTCATAATTTCTTTTTCTAACAACTCATTGTTATAGGAGGTGGTTACGATAAATAGAGGGCAGTAGTTTCCGGATTTTTTTATCGTCTTCATGATACCAATTGCATCCATTTTAGCGAGAAATGTATCCATAATCACTACGTCCGGGTGTTCGGACTGAATCCGTTTTAAAATTTCGTCTCCATCCTTGGCTGTGGTTATTGCTTCTACATTTTTTTCCCCTAAAACTCTACAAAACATTTGTCCATATTCTACGCTATCATCACCAATTAACACTGTTGTCTTTTCTTTCATAAAGCGCACCTCCATTAAAAATTATACTATTTGTTTATTACTGTAAATAGATTACCATATTTTGTAAATATTTGCAAGCATTAATTACCAACTTTTGGTACCAAAAGATTATATTTGTAATTTTATACAATTCACTGAAACAAGGAATAAAAAAACTGGCAAAAATTGGTATATCTATTTCGGCGCCATTCATATATGTATAAAAGAGTCGATGCAAGCTCCCAGATGCTTTTTTTAAAAATCTACATATTTTTTAGGATCCTGTTTTGTTCCATTCACTCTTACTTCAAAATGCAAATGGTTTCCTGTCGAGTTTCCGGTGCTTCCTACTAACCCTAAAGTTTGTCCTTGTGCAACGCTTTGCCCTACGGATACGTTGATTTGCGACATGTGCGCATAAAGTGTTTGTATACCATCTCCATGATCGACAATTACACATTGACCATACGAAGAAAACCAATTTGCTAAAATTACCTTTCCGGAGGCTGCTGCATGAATAGCCGTTCCGCGTGGAGCTGCAATATCTACTGCTCCATGGCTGCTGCTATAATCACAGCTAATATATCCTGTGTTTAATGGACGGATCATAGAAATCTTTTTGCCGGATCCTTTCGACGCCTTGGCAGGACTATTACAACTTGGCGCTTTTGTTCCAACATTTATTATTTGCGGAACTGCCGGTTGCAATTGCTGGGAGTTGATAACCGTTCTTGAAGCTTCTGCTCCATTTACTACCTGTAAATCCGCTGTTACCAGATTTTTTCCCTCCTGGCCCTGTTGTGTGACGACCGACGTTCCAACATCTAAATTTGGATCTTCTTGTGAGAGTTGTTCATAAGGCACAGCCTCTTCATATTGGACTTCTTTGGTTCCAGCAACATCTAATAGTGGCTGTGAATTAGACATTAACAGCGTTTGACCCGGCATAATGCTTTCGTCTACAAGCCCCGGGTTTAGCGTCTTAATTTGCTCATATGAAATGCCGTTTTTTTCAGCAATTGAATTTAATGTGTCGCCGTCTTGCACCTGATATACCTTTTGCTCTTGGGTATTTGAGTGAAGCAAATCATTCATCTCATCCTGCGATTCTATACTCGATGTAAAATAAATACCATCTTGCAGGACAACGTCGTTCATAAATGTGGGGTTTACTGTTTGTGTCTGCACGGTATAATCAGATAGAATTTGGTGTAAATTATTTTCAATAGATGTTTTATCGGTCACGGCGCCGTAAAACTGACCGTCAATATATAAACCGGTTGCAGGTTGAATATCTGCTGAACTTTTCTCCAGCAGGGTGTTTGAAAGTTCGTTTTCGTTTGAAAGCTGACCATCGTCTTTTACCTGAGAAAGAGAAAATGAGGGCTTAAGTTGCTCAAGAGCTGCCATATCCTGCTGTGTTTGTTCAGAGTCATTATAAACCAATTGTCCTTCTATTTGTTCCCGTGCCTTTTCGTAGATTGCGCTATTGTCAACATAGGCAATTACTTGGTTGTTTTGCTCTAAGGCAATGGCATAGTCAGTTGAAACAAAGCTATATACGATGATTCCAAATATAAAAATGCTCAATGCCGGAACAACGTAGTTGAGAATTTTGTAAATAGGGGATTTGCCGTTTGAAAAACCACGTTTTATTCGTGAGCACTTGTTTTTAAAACCATTGATTTCTTTTAATTCTTTTAACAGCGCTTTGGTTCTGGAAAGGGTTAGCGATAAACCGTTTTTAACCCGTTTAAAATGAAAATGAAATGTGTCCAGCGTACTCTTGAGATGAATCGTACCTTTCTTGTGTAGTCTTTTAAAGGGACGTTTCGCCCGGCGCACAAGACTCTGAAAGACGCTGCTCCACAATTGAATAACAGCGAACCCAATTTGGCAGAAAATTTGAAAAAATAAAAGATAGGTTCGTTTTAGAAATCTTAAGATAATATTTTCTTTTAGAGTTTGATACGTTAATGAAAATGATTTATTTTCTTCTGTTAATTTTTTTTGCTTGCTTTTATGCGGCAAGGACATAGAATCTCTCCTTGAAATAGCCAATATTCATTTGAACTTTTTCATTTGTTTTTTAGTTTATCTCTGTAAAATATATTTTGTATTTAAATGTAGCGGGTTTTATATATAAGCAATTCCTAAATAATAGAAATCTTCTGAAGTGTGACGTGCAAAAAAATATACATTTTGTAGAATTATAGGCTAATAATACAGATTATGTAATCTTATGATATCTCCATTATACATAATCAGTCTAAAAATTCAACTGGAAATAAGATAAAATAACAATTTTTTGTATATATGCACAAACAACATCTTATATTCAAGATGTTGTTTGTACGATTTTATTTATTGTACTGTAGCATTTCTACTGTATAATCCTTTATCTTTGCAACAAGAGGGCGGACTGCATTCTTTGCTTTTTCTAAGTCATGCTCTAGATAGTTTCCACACTCGACTTTGCTGGCCCCCGGAATTTCACCTTCATAATTCAATATAAACTGCATACTTTCCTGAATAATTTCGATGGCTTTGTCGTGCGGCAAATTTCGTGTTAATAAATAAAATCCTGTTCGACACCCCATAGGACCTATATAGAGTATATTCTTCTCATATTTCGTATTTCTGGCATAGGTGGCGAAAAGATGCTCTATGGTGTGCATTGCAGCAGGTTCCATATAACATCCTGCATTTGGAATGGTCATTCTCACGTCATATGTGACGACATCATCGTCAATGCGTGAAATATAAATTCCGATATCTAATTTTGTATGATCTACTTGAAAACTTGCAATCTTTTTCAATGTGTTTCCTCACTTTCTATATTTGCATTATTATTTGATGTTATTATTTTTTCCAGAAGAGTTTGTAAACGATAGTTGGGTGTTAAAATAAGAAGATACTCATCTTCTTGCTTTGTGAAAACAAGATAGCAGTTGTTTTCATTCTGCTCGCAAGCGCTTGCGTTAATGACAGAACGGTAGTTTTCTAAGGAGGGGGGAGGCGTATTGGTCATTTTTGTAATGCTGTTAATAGATGCTTCGCAGAGCAGGGTTGGGTTTCGCCGTCCCTCAGTTTGAACGACAGTGAAAAAACCGTCAGCAATTTGATAAGTATACATTAAACTGTATTGCTTGATGGTGCGATATAAAAAATAGACAATTGCTATTGCGGCCGCATATCCAAGAATTGAAAGAATACCGAGGTTTGTAGAAAAAAGATAGGCGACAAAGAAAAGAACAAAGCCCCCTAAGACCAAGACGGCCTCTTTTCTCTTTTCCTTTGCCGTTACCTCTTTTTTGACTGTCTGTCGGGCTGCATCTAACATTCTTTATGCTCCTGTTCTTTCATTACAAGTCTTGCCATATCCCGGAATGTTTTGGCAGAGGAACACAACGGGCGTCAAAAGATTGCTCAGTGTCATATCTTATTCCGGGGAGGTAGCATCTTAACTTTATGATTATCATTTTCAAGTATAACATAAAATAGGGAGATGTGCAATTATTAGGCTTGATTAATTTCTTTGTTTTTGCTATAATTTATTAGAAAGAAATAGAAAAATAATTCTTTGAATTGATTCATAATAGACATATTGAGTGGACTGTCGGACGTTTTTGTTTTGGCATTCAGAGCGGCTTCGTCTTTTATGACGAAGCATTTTCTTTTTCAATTCTAGGAATTAAGGAGGAATGGGCAATGAGAGAGGCGCTGGAATTGTTGCAGAAAGAAGCGCTTTCCCAAATTCAACAATGCCAATCGGCAGATGAATTGGATAGGCTTCGTGTGTCTTATTTGGGAAAGAAAGGACGACTTACTGAGATTTTAAAACAAATGGGAAAACTTCCTGCACAGCAAAGGCCGGAAATTGGAAAGCTTGCCAATGCTGTTCGGGAGACGGTTGAGCAATTGATTGCACAAGCCGGTCTGCAATTAAAACAAAATGATTTGAAAAAGCGTCTTGAGGAGGAAAAACTGGATATCACCCTTCCCGGCGAGACGTTTTCTTTGGGCCACCGTCATCCGATTTCTTCGGTTTTAAGAGAAATTAAGGAGATTTTTTTAGGGATGGGCTTTGAGATTGCCGAGGGCCCGGAAGTGGAGACAGATTATTATAACTTTGAGGCTTTAAATCTTCCGGAAAATCATCCGGCGCGTGATACGCAGGATACGTTTTATATTACGGATAATGTTCTGCTAAGAACACAGACTTCTCCGGTTCAAATTCGTGTTATGGAAGATAAGGAGCCACCTCTTAGAATGATTTCCCCGGGGCGTGTTTATCGAGCTGATACGGTTGACGCAACGCATTCTCCTATTTTTCATCAGATTGAGGGATTGGTGGTAGACAAGGGTGTTACTATGGCGGATTTGAAGGGAACACTTGAGGTGTTTGTCAAAAAACTCTATGGGCAGGACGTTGTGGTGCGTTTTCGTCCGCATCACTTTCCTTTCACTGAACCCTCCGCTGAGTTGGATATACAATGTTTTTCTTGTCATGGAAAGGGCTGCCGGCTCTGCAAAGGTGAGGGCTTTATTGAAATTTTAGGCTGTGGCATGGTTCATCCAAAGGTTTTGCGTGGATGTAATATTGACCCTGAGGTTTATAGCGGTTTTGCTTTCGGCATGGGGCTGGAAAGAATCGTGATGCGCCGCTATAATATTGACGATTTGCGCTTGTTTTATGAAAATGACTTGCGGTTTTTGTCGCAATTTTAGCTTTGAGTAGGAGAGGAGAACTGCCATGAAATTGTCGATGAGATGGCTGTCTGATTATTTAAAATTGGATGTTTCTATCAAAGAATTTATCGATAGAATGACTATGACCGGTTCTAAAGTTGAGGGATATGCTATCGAGGGTGAAGAAATTGAAAAGGTTGTTGTGGGACGGATTCAGAGCATTGTTCCGCACCCGAATGCAGACAAGCTTGTTATTTGCCAAGTGGAGGTCGGTTTGGAAAAACCACTGCAAATTGTGACGGGTGCAACAAACGTCTTTGAGGGGGCGCTTGTTCCTGTTTGTCTCAATGGTGCACGATTGCCTGATGGCACAAAAATTAAAACAGGGAAGCTTAGAGGAGAGCTTAGCGAGGGGATGTTGTGCAGTCTTGCGGAGCTTAACGTTACAAAAAATGATTTTCCCTATGCTATTGAGGATGGCATTTTTATTTTGCAAGAAGAATGTAAACCGGGCGATAAAATACAAGATGCTATTGGTTTAAATGATATATCGGTTGAATTTGAAATTACGCCAAATCGGCCGGATTGTCTCTCTGTTTTGGGCCTCGCAAAAGAGGCTTCAGCTTCTTTTGATCTGCCAATGCAATATATAGCGCCTATTTTAAAGAACGAAAAAGAGGACATTGCAAACTATCTGCATGTTTCTGTACAGGCGCCTGCCCTATGTAAACGCTATATGGCCAAGGTTGTGAAGAATATTCATATACAACCCTCTCCCAGATGGATGAGAGAGCGTCTGCGCGCTAGTGGTGTCCGTCCGATTAATAATCTTGTCGACATTACAAACTATGTGATGTTAGAATATGGTCAGCCTATGCACGCATTTGACTGGAAAGATGTTGAGAAAGGAAAAATTGTCGTTCGTACAGCGAATGCTGAGGAGAAAATAACAACATTAGAGGGTATTGCACATCCGTTGCGTCCTGACATGCTGGTGATTGCAGATTCAGTCAAACCGATTGCTGTAGCCGGCGTTATGGGTGGAGAATATAGCGGCATTCATGAAGACACGCAGACAGTCGTTTTTGAATCAGCATGTTTTGACGGCAGTTCTGTTCGTTCCACTTCAAGGGTGCTAGGGCTTAGAACAGAATCCTCTGCACGATTTGAAAAAGGGTTGGATCCAAACGGTTGCCGGGTAGCTTTAATGCGTGCTTGCGAATTGGTTGAAGAATTGGGCGCCGGAGAGGTTGTTGGCGGGATGATAGACCTGTTTGACGGCCGAGAAGAAAGTGTGCGCACAGTTTTGTTTGACCCCGATTGGATTAATCAATTTTTGGGCATCTCTTTGAAAGAAGAGGAGATGATACAGATTCTCAACCGTCTTTCTTTTGAAGTGAAAGATGGGAAAGTCTTCATTCCTTCCTTTAGAATGGATGTTTTAGAAAAGGCAGATATTGCCGAGGAAATAGCACGTATTTATGGATATGATAAAATCCCTTCTCATATGATTCGAGGACGGGCAGAGGCGAGTCTTACTAAAGATCAACAATTTAGACGGGATGTTGATGATATCATGCGTTCTATGGGCTGTTCGGAGATTTATACCTATTCATTTATTAGCCCGAAGCTATTGCGCTCTATTCAACTTCCTGCCGATAGTGCACTGTTAAATGCTGTGACAATTCAAAACCCCCTTGGGGAGGAGACAAGCATGATGAGGACGACTATGCTGCCCTCTATGCTCAAAGCGCTTGCGGATAACTATAAAGTTAGAAATCAGAAGGCATGGTTATATGAGATAGGGCGAGTTTATCTGCCACAGCATGGCCGGGAGTTGCCGAATGAGACGGATATATTAGCGATTGGCCTATTTGGAGACGGCACAAGCTTTTATACTATCAAAGGGATGGTTGAGGCTATGCTTGGAGGATTGCATATAACGGACTGGGATGTTCAAACGGCGCAAGAGTTTCCGTTTTTACATCCGGGCAGAGCCGCTAAGATTGTGAAGGACGGCGTTGTTCTTGGTACATTTGGAGAGGTTCATCCGATGGTGTGTGAGAACTTTGGATTGGGAACGAAGACATATATTGCAGAGTTTTCACTGCCAGAGCTTCGGAAGGTTGCCTTAGGTGTGCCTAATTATCAACCGTTGCCTAAACATCCGTCGAATTTGCGAGATTTATGCCTGATTTGTGATGAGAGTGTTTTTTGTGCAGACATTGTAAAGACAATCAATCAGAGCATGGGAAAGATTTTGGAACGAGTGACGTTATTCGATGTTTATCAGGGAGAACAAATTCAGGAGGGAAAGAAAAGTTTATCTTTTTCAATTGAAATGAGGGCGACCGATCGAACGATTACTGATAAAGAAGCGGATGCTGCCATTGAGAAAACTTTAAAAAATCTTCGGGAAAAAAATGTATATTTGAGAGTTTAGATATTCCTTTGTAAAGTTTGCGTTTAAACAACTATTTTTTAATATTATGTTTTGCAGTGTTATATTCTCTCATGTTCACATATGAAAACAAAAAGCTATCTGAAAGTTTTTTCAGATGGCTTTTTATTGTATAAAGAAAACCACTCGCTAGGCGAGTGGTTCAGTAGAAGGCGAAAGCCGATGATGAAAAAAAGAAACTCCTTTTGGTGTAGAATAAGGTTGCGGCTTGACAACTGCAAAAAA
>CAKSAY010000017.1 GCA_934438055.1 uncultured Oscillospiraceae bacterium
GGTTTTGGCGGCGATGGAGAATCTTTCAAAGCAGATAATAGCGCTGTTGTAGTAGCAACCGGCGCTAAATATGGTCCTGGTATTGGCGGTGGCGGTGCACAGCAAAAGACTTGCTGCGGAACCCATCCCGGAAACAGCGGAAGCTGCAGCGTTTTGGGCAATTCTAACGTAACAGCTCAGAATGGTGGAAAAGCCAGTAATTTTGGCATTGGTGGGCACACCGGTGGCTGGGCGAACTATAACGGTTCTTACACCGAGCCTCAAGTCGATTCAACAGCTACTTTCAATGCTTAACCAAAATCATAAGAAAAGGGACAGTCTACAGACTGTCCCTTTTGTATTCAAAAAACCTATTCACTAAGCAAGTAATTCAAACTGGGTTTGTGTCAATGATGTAGAAAAAAAGGCGCTACACCGGAAAAATAAAGGGAGAGCATTTAAAATGAACGACATAAATAATCTATAACACAAGAAATGGGATTTTAAATATACTACCAAGTTTGCAGCAAAGTGCCAAATATAGCGAAAAAACGCGATATATTCCTCATTGCCAAACAAATTCTAACCTCTTTCTTTATCTAAAACTATCTATGTAATAAAGTGTATAAAATGAACAAAAACACTGCGCGAAATAGAAAATAGAAAACGTGCAAAAGGCATTCTATTTGTTTGAGTGGACAACGGTCTAATCTTTCCTGTATCTTTCAGGAAGTAAAAAGTATTCTCTATAATTGAATTAGAAGAAACAGATAAATAAACCTAATAAACCTGTCGCCATAAAGCTTATATGCGGATAAGCACTCAAAACAAGTTGCAAATTGTTTTAAAATGAAAAATCAGTATTCTTCTCTTCATGCACTGTCTATTAAGCAATGCTAAGCCAATTAACAATACGCCATTTTCTCGACAAAAGTATAATGTATGCAAAAATTAAAAAAGGGTGTTCAGACAACCTATGAAAGGGATTGTTTGAACACTCTTTTTACTATCATCCGCCGCTCTTTCTGATTTGTGCAATATCTTTTTGAATCGCCTGCTGCAAAAGAGAGACTGTTGCAAATTTTTGTTCAGGCCGAACAAAGGAAAGGAGACGCACCTGTAGTTTCTGACCATATAAATTCCCCTGAAAACCCAAAATATGTGTTTCTGCAATCGGCCTGCCTTTATAATTAATGGTAGGTTTCATGCCAATATTGGTGACTGCACGATAATCTCTTCCCTGAACTTCGACAGTAGAAGAATATACACCATATTTTGGAATAGCATATTCCGATTCAAAAACTTGATTGATGGTCGGAAACCCAATGATTCCGGCGAGCCTTTGTCCTGAAACCACAACTCCGTCAACAATAAATGGATGTCCCAATAATCCATTCACTGTTTGCAAATCCCCCTGCGCAAGCGCTTCACGAATTCTAGAAGAACTAATTGGACGCTCGCCGTGCATCAGTGTAGGCAAAACGCTAAGCCTCACTCCGGCTCTTTTTGAAACATCTGAAAGCATTTGAACATCACCGGCAGCATGTTTGCCAAAACGATAATCTTGTCCACATACCAATTCTTTTGCACACAATTTTTGAAATAGAATGTCCTCAATAAAATCCAAAGGCTCTATCCGGCAAAGAGCTGCAAAATCAGGATAGACCAGCAATGGAACACCCATTCGCTCTAATAAATATTTTTTGGTCGATGATGAGGTGAGCAAACGTAAATTTTGCTTTTTTTTAGGCCGCATCTTCCCGGTATCAAAAGATAAAACCACAGGCGTCAAGCCATTTGCTTTTGCTGCAAGTGCTTGTTCAATGACTCTTTGATGCCCCAAATGGATTCCATCAAACAGTCCTAACGCAACTGCTGTTGGATAGCCTAATGATGGCACTGTTTCAAAGACCTGCATATGAATCCCTCATCTTTCTGCCAAAACTCTTTGCGCAGTAAACAGACCGTTCGCACAACGGTTTCCAATCCCCAAAAAGGTATCCTGACCATAAACTCTATAAAGTCCCTCTTGAATAGCAGAAGGAATCCGCTTCGAGTCCATCTTCACTCCATTACAGAACATCTGCGTCTGCCGTTGATTTAAAACCACCCTAGGATAATCTAAAAACACGCTTTCAAGTGGCAAAAGCAAACGATCAATTTGCCCCTGATTCTCTTGAATTTCCTCTAAAGTGTGAGCGTTTTCCAGCACAAGGCCACAGGCCCTGGTTCTTATCAAAGAGGTCATGATGCCGCCCGTTTGTAGAACCCGTCCTAAATCATGACAAATAGTGCGAATGTAAGTGCCTGAAGAACAGCATATTTGAAAGCTTCCCTCCTGCTTGGAAAAATCAAAAGCGGTTAAACGCAAAGAATGAACAAGAACCTTGCGCTCCTTTCTCTCCACCTGGCCGCCTGCTCGCGCAATCTCATAAAGGCGCTTTCCATTCACTTTCACAGCAGAATACATCGGCGGAAGTTGAACAATTTCCCCCTGAAAGGTAGCAAGAGCTTGTTCAACTTCCTGTTCCGTCACAGTATGATGAGCAGATTGCACAACTTTTCCGCTGCAATCATATGTATCAGACTCCTTACCCAAAGCAAAATCAGCGCAATATGTTTTATCCGTATCAGGTAAAAAGCAAATGCAGCGAGTTGCCTTCCCCAAAAAAACAGGCAAAACGCCCGTAGCCATTGGATCTAAAGTGCCGGCGTGTCCAATCTTTCTTTCCTTTGTAATTCCACGTAATTTTGCGATAACGTCAAAAGATGTAAAGCCGCTCGGCTTGCAAACATTTAAAACTCCCGTCATTTTTACTTCACCCAATGCCCTATCTCATTTAACAGTCTGTTGTGAACCTCTTCCAGGTCTCCTTCCATTGTGCAACCGGCAGCTCGAACATGCCCGCCTCCATTAAAGCAGGCGGCAAGCGCAGAGGCATCCACCTCTTGAGAGGTTCTAAAAGAAATCTTATAGTGCATACTATCTCTCTCACGAATAGTCACGCCAATCTGCACACCCTCTACCATTCGAGTCATTGCAGGAATGCCGTCAAAAGTTGGCTCATCTGCCTTTGCCTGCAGCATCATAGCATTGGTGACAGCCACAACACAACAACGGTTTTCATAATAAAACTGCATCTCATCCAACACCATGCGCTCTAAAGATAATCTGGCAAAGGATTTTATTTCAAACATAGTGCGATTAATCTCCTCTGCTCTTGCGCCGAAATCCATAAGTTTTGCAGCAGCACGCAGCGAAGCTGCCGTCGTATTTGAATAACGAAAACACCCCGTATCCGTACAAATTCCTGTATATAATGCATCGGCAATTCTTTGCGAAACGGTTATCCCCAAATATTGCAGTAATTCAAATACAATCTCACAGGTGGAAGATGCATGTTCATCCACAAATTTTCTTTTGGCAGCAAGCCGATTCACTCTATGATGATCAATGCATAAATCCACCTTTTCTCGATATGCTTCTAAAGAATCACCCAGCAATTGAGCATCAGCAATGTCAACAGCAACAACGATTTGGCCATTTGCGTCTTTCATAGAGGATGGATAAAAATAGGCAAATTTTTCAGGAAAAGAATCCGCGTTTATCACACATGCGCTTTTGCCATTTTCAACAAAAGCGTAATAAAGGCCAAAAGCTGCTCCCAACGTATCACCATCAGGATGTTTATGCGTCAAAATGATAATGTCGTCTTTGTTCCACAACCATGCCGCAATCTCCTGCAACTGCAAATGAAATTCTTTACTGCTCGCCATTATGATTGCTCCTTATTTCGATGAAGATCGGTCAAAATTTGATTAATATGGGCGCCAAAAGCAATGGAATCATCCGGTATAAACCGCAAAGCCGGGCATTTACGCATTCTCAAATGATTAGAAAGTGTCTTACGAATATAGCCGCTCGCATTTTCTAAACTTTTAACCGCTTCATTCGCACCGTCTATTCCCCTCATAGAACTAATGTAAATCTTTGCAAAGGACAAATCATTCGACACCTCAACACGAATCACGCTGAGAAAACCCTTTTTTAGTCTTGGATCTTTCATCTCAGAAATGATACTGCTCACTTCCCGTTTAATATCTTCCGCTATCCTCTGTGTTTTATATCCACCCATTCTCTCTTCCCCCAATAAAGGTTGTAAATCAATGCGTACAATACGTCTGTGCATCTTTAAAATTCACAGTTTGATTCATTCTCTCAACTGCCAAGCACCTTTTCATTCTACAGCGTTGCACATACAAGGTAAAAACAAAATTGTCCTTTTCGTTTTCTGCTTTTTGACGCGTGATGACAATAACAGTCAACAAACCAAAGTCTGCTAAAATGCACATCTTCTGTTGAATGAAGCACTGCATGCATCCTTGTAAACGGCAAATTGCGCCGCTGGCAGCAAAACAATGCAACATCATCAGCTTAACAAATCACTTTTTCTGTTATCATAGATTATTATCTCTTTTCATAAGGAAAATAATCTCCATACCTATTTGTCCTATAGATTTGAATAGAGCAAAACTACCCCGAAAAGTAGGCTGCATATCCCTCTTTCTCAAAAAAGATATGGTTGACACACCTACCCTTTTTATCATCTGTTTAAACATGAGAAAATATATGAGTGCCAAAGCAAAACCGTCCATTTCCCAAACAAATTGCAGAATAGATTGAAAAAGTTTCATCAAATCATATAGCGTTTATTCCGTATATTCCTCAACTATAAAGGACTCAAAGATATCTCCTTCTTTAATATCATTAAAGCGTGTGAGTCCAATACCGCATTCATAACCCTTTGCCACTTCTTTCACATCGTCCTTAAAACGCTTTAAGGAAGAAATTTGATCTTCTACAATGACAATGCCATCTCGAACTAGGCGAATCTGTGCACTACGGGTGACCTTACCCTCTAAAACATAACAGCCAGCAATCGTTCCCACATTTGAAATCTTATAAACCTGACGGACCTCGGCGTGTCCGAGCATCACTTCTCTTGTCTTAGGTGTTAACATGCCTTTCATTGCCTGTTGCACATCCTCAATTGCGTCATAAATCACACGATATAATCGTAATTCTACGCTTTGTTCCTGGGCTTCATTCTTCGCAATGCTGTCAGGACGAACATTAAAACCAATGACAATTGCATTCGAAGCATTTGCAAGCATAATGTCAGATTTGTTAATTCCGCCAACTGCGCCGTGAATCACCTTTACACGAACTTCTTCATTTGAAAGCTTTTCAAGAGACTGTTTAACAGCTTCCACAGAGCCCTGCACATCGGCTTTCACAACAATAGCCAATTCTTTCATTTCGCCCTCTTCAATCTGACTAAATAGATTGTCTAAGGTCACTTTTTGATAAGCACTGAATTGTTCTTCCTTCGCAGCAAATTTTCTCTTTTGAACCAACTCACGGGCGAGTTTTTCATTCTCAACAGCATTAAACGTATCTCCTGCTTGAGGAACCTCTGTTAAACCGGTGATTTCAACAGGCGTAGAGGGGCCGGCTGATGTAATCGACTCTCCTTTATAATTGAGCATAGAACGAACGCGCCCAACAGAGGTTCCGGCTATGAGACTGTCACCGGAATGCAGAGTGCCGTTCTGCACCAATAAAGTTGCAACCGCACCTCTCCCTTTGTCAAGATAAGCCTCAATAATCGCGCCCTTAGCAAGTCGATTAGGATTCGCCGTAAGCTCTTTCACCTCTGCCACAAGGTTAACCGTTTCGAGCAGTTCAGAAATTCCCTCACCGGATTTTGCTGAAACGGGAACACAAATAATATCTCCACCCCACTCTTCTGGAACCAATCCATGCTCTGTGAGTTCTTGCTTAACGCGTTCTACATTTGCCTCAGGTTTGTCAATTTTATTGATAGCAACAATAATAGAAACCTCTGCCGCCTTTGCATGATTAATTGCCTCCACAGTTTGCGGCATAATGCCGTCGTCTGCTGCAACAACTAAAATAGCGATATCTGTCATATTAGCACCACGCATACGCATAGAGGTAAATGCTTCATGGCCGGGTGTATCCAAAAAGGTGATTTTTTTGTCGCCCTCACCAATCTGATAGGCGCCAATGTGCTGTGTAATGCCTCCTGCTTCTCCGGAGGTAACATGCGAATTTCTGATTCTATCCAGTAAAGAGGTTTTGCCGTGATCAACGTGTCCCATCACCACAACAACAGGATTGCGCGCCTGCAAATCCTTTTCTTCATCCTTTTCTTCTTCAAAAAGGCGTTCTTCAATGGTCACAACAACCTCTTTTTCCACCTTAGCGCCTAATTCTTCCGCAACAAGGGAGGCAGTGTCAAAATCAATCGTCTCATTCAAACTCACCATAACGCCTAAGGGAATCAACTTTTGAATAACCTGACCGGCAGTGACCTTTAAACGCTGCGCTAACTCTGAAACAACAATCTCATCGGGAATGCTAACTTTAAGCTGCTGCTTTCTCGCACGCTCAAGCGCCAACCGCTGTAACTTCTGTGCCTCTGTTTCTTTCTTGTTGCTATATTTCTGGCGTGCTCTGTTAGCAGAACGCTGATTTAACTTTTGTTTTCTTGGGTAGCTATCTTTCATTTTATTAACAGGTGCAATTGTCTCATAGCGTTCGTTATATTTATCAAGATCTACCTGCACTGTTCGAGTGTCAACATGATGAACCTTTCGTTCTTTCTGTGGTTGGATCTCTTCAATTTTCTGCTGTGCCTTAGGCGCCTTTTGTTGCAAAATCTGCGCTTTTTCCTTGCTCTTAGTTGATCTTTTCTGCTTGCTTGTTCGAGCGCTCTGTCTGCTTTGGTTGTTCTCAATTTGTTTTTCAGTAGTCTTCTCCGTTTTTTCCGTCTTAGTTGCCTCTTGCGGTTTAGACGCCGCTTTTTGTTGCGTCTGCGCTTTGGCCGAAGTAAAATATTCTTCAAAGCTCTCAACCTCGTGCTTTTGAGTTAACAAATCAAAAACAAGGTTGAGCTCCTCTTCACTTAAGATGGAAGTGTTCTTCTTTGGTTCTTCAAAGTATTCTTCTAATAATGAAATTAAATCTTTAACGGGATAGTTAAGGTCTTTTGCAACCTCTCCCAGCTTATATTTTACGATCATAAATACAAATCCTCCTAAATTGAAGCCTAAAATACACTCGACAGCAAATCAGCAAAATCCTCTGAAATTACCGCCAAAACTCCGATTCTCTTTCCAATCACATCCTGCACCTGTTCCATATTAAAGGGAATTTCTTTCATCAAAATCCGGTATCTATCACTAAAAAACCGAACTTCTTTTTTTGTTTTCTCAGAAACGTCTGCGGTATATAAAAGCAGCTTCGCCTCGCCCTGCTGCGCCGCTTTCTTCACTGCGTCAAACCCCAAAATCAAGTAGCCCGCTTTTCTGCAAAGCCCTAAATTACCCAACTGTTTGTTCAAAGCAATCCATCTCCTGCTCAAGCTTTTCTAAAAACTCCTCTGAAATCTTGCACTGAAGGTTTCTCTGCAAACGCCTGTTTTTGCGAATTTTCTTAATACAATCTTTATGACAGATGTAGGCGCCGCGGCCCGGCGCATGGTGTGTGTCATCAATTTGAACCTGTCCGTCTGCTCCCTTAACAATGCGCAGCATTTGTCTCTTTGGCTTTCTCGCAGAGCACCCCACACACATCCTAACCGGCATATTATGTTCTGACATATCCGCTATACCTCTTTCTTTACAGAATTATATGCAGGTTCATTTTCAGACGCTTGCTCTAAAGTCTCGTCAACTTCCTGTCTCTCCTCTTTGGCCGTTTCATCCGACTGCTTATGCAGATTCTCTAATCGCGCTTCTATTCGTGCCTGTTTATCTTCTCCATAAAAGCCGCTTTCCGGACTGATGTCTATTTTATAACCCGTAAGTCTGGCTGACAGTTTAGCATTTTGACCCTTGTTTCCAATGGCAAGAGAGAGCTGTCCATCAGGAACGCTGACAAAAGCAATTTTTTCTTTCTCATCATATAAATCAATTTTAACAACCTTTGCAGGCGCTAAAGCTGCTGCAATAAAATGCTCCGGATTTTCATCATATTGAATAACATCGATTTTTTCACCGCCAAGTTCCTCAATGATACTATTCACCCGCATTCCCTTGGCGCCTATGCATGCGCCAACCGGATCGATATTTTCATCATTGGTGCAGACAGCGATTTTGCTTCTAAAGCCCGCTTCTCTGGCTACCGCTTTAATCTCCACTAAGCCATCCGCAATCTCCGGCACCTGCATTTCAAACAGGCGTTTGACCAAATCCTTATGCGTCCTGGAAATCTTTAAGGCTCTTCTTTTTTCATTTAACACCACGTCAACAACATAGACCTTAATTCGATCACCGGCATGGAGATGATCATCCGGCAGTTGATCATTTTGAAACAGCAAGGTTTCATTCTCTTCAAGACGAACCACAGCATTGCCATTGGTCGGGTCCACGCTTTGAACAACAACCGAGACGACCTCGCCAACTTTGCCGCCCATCTTTTCCATCAATATTTCACGTTCAATATCTCGGATTCCCTGACGAATCACATGCTTGGCAGTTTGTGCAGCAATTCTTCCAAACTGCTCTGTTTTTAATTTAATCTCTAAATCACTTCCAACTCGAGCACGTTTTGAAAAGGTTCTTGCTTCTTCTAAAGTAATTTCATTTTCCTCGTCCTGCACCTCCTCCACTACCCGTTTTACAATAGAAACGTTATATTTGCGCGACTCTAAGTCAAACGTCACATTCACATTTTCCGTTCCGGGATAATCTTTTTTCACAGCAATTAAAATCGCATTTGCAATCTTATCCGCCAAATAGGCCGGTGGAATCCCCTTTTCTTTAGAAATTAGCTCCAGTGCGTCAAAAAAATCGTTACTCATTTTATTGTACTCATCCTTTCTATCATATAGGTGTTGTCGCTTCATGCCCTAGACAACAAACGATTCATCTTCATAAAAAAACAAAAAGGTACCCAATACTTTTTAGGGCAGAAAAAGCCTTTCTTTATTATTCCTGCAAACAAAACTCATTTTATGTCTCTGAAAATAAATCTAAATCATCATTCCATTTTACAAACGCACAATCAGAAAAAGCAAAGCTTTTCTCACAAGTATCTTCATCAATAAACAACCGTCCGTCCTCCCATTTGGTTAAAACACCAACAAACTCTCTTTGTTTCTCAACAGGACGAATGAGTTTCACCGTAACCTCTTTGCCAATAGAGGCTAAGAAATGATCCTCCTTTGTTAATCTGCGGCCGAGACCGGCAGAAGACACCTCCAAATAATAACTCTGCTCTATTGGATCCTCCTGATCTAAAAGAGGTGACAATGCACTACTGACATGTTCACAATCTTGAACAGTGACAGGTTTTGTCTCACAATCAAGAAAGATGCGCAAAAACCATGCAGTCCCTTCCTTTTCAAAAACGACGTCCCAAAGCTGCAATCCATTTTGCTGCACAATAGGCAAAACCATCTGTGCAACTAACTGCACGGTATTCTTTTTCTTCATTCTATTCCCACCCTTAAACAGTTCATAATGATAAACAAAAGACTGGGTAAACACCCAGCCTTTCTTTATCCTGATATTTTCTATTATTATACCACAATCATGCACACGAGTCAAGTTGTACCATAAAATATTCCCATTCCACCCAAATACTACTTTATTTTTTTATGGGGTTTATTTTTTTTAACAAATGCAATATAATAAAAGGAGAGATAAATGAAAAAAAGGAGATTTTCTATGGGACAGGAGCATATATTGAACAGAAAAAAACATCTACATTTTATTGGCATCGGCGGCTCCGGTATGTTTCCTCTGGTTGAAATTCTTCACAGCGAGGGGTTTGAAATCAGCGGATCAGACAACAATGAATCGGATATTGTTAAAATGGTAAGAGCCTTGAATATACCTGTCCAAATGGAACAAAGGGCGCAAAACATTCAAGGTGCCGACTTAATTGTCTACTCAGCAGCCATCTTGCCGGATAACGAAGAATTACAGGCCGCGAAAAACAGCGGTATTCCTACAATTGAGCGAAGCGTGCTTCTTGGTGAAATCACAAGGCGTTATTCTTCATGCATCTGCGTAAGTGGAACACATGGAAAAACCACAGCCACCTCTATGCTAACAGAAATTTTATTAGATGCCGGCAAAGATCCCACAATGGTGATTGGCGGAAAGCTAAAGTCAATTGGCAAATATGGAAGAGCAGGGAATTCTCCAATTATGACTTGTGAAGCCTGTGAATTTGTCGACACCTTTTTAAAGCTCGACCCCAACATCGCCGTTGTGTTAAATATTGACTGCGATCACATGGATTATTTTAAAACAATGGAAAATCTTAAGCAGTCCTTTTATGAATTTTGCAGCCATGCCGACAAAGCAATTCTCTACAATGGAGACGATCAGAATTGCCGCGAAGTACTGGAACGACTTAACAACAAAAGGAAAGTTTCATTTGGACTATCAGAGAAGAATGACTACTATCCCAAAAATATATCCTATAGCGAAAATTTATCCATTCTCTTTGACCTTTATCATCGAGATGATTTTATAGCTCCTTTAACCGTGCATGTGCCCGGAAAACATAATATTCTCAATGCAGTCGCAGCCGCAGCCGCCGCGCTCGAGGTGGGTGTGGAGCCGGATGCATTAGCGCCGGGGTTAAGTCAATTTCATGGAGCCGGAAGAAGATTTGAATTTTTGGGCAAAAAAAACGATGTCGCCATTGTGGACGATTATGCGCACCACCCCGCTGAAATCCGCGCAACATTAGAAACTGCTAAAGAGCTGCCATTTCAAAGAGTGTGGGCTGTTCACCAACCCTTTACCTATTCAAGAACAAAAGCGTTATTAGACGATTTTGCTTCTGCGCTGTCTTTGGCTGACTTCACTGTTCTAACAGAAATTATGGGTGGACGGGAGAAAAACCATCATGACATTTTTGCTAAAGACTTGGCAGACAAAATCGACGGCGCCGTCAGTTTTGCCACACAGGAAGAAGTCGCCGCCTATGTCTTAGAGCATGCAAAGCCGGGCGATTTGGTGATTACTATGGGATGTGGAGATATCTATAAAGCTGCTAAAATAATGCTTTACGGAGAATACTGCTAGGCGCTGTTATATTCTAAATCCTTTCATATCAAAGTGTTTTTATTTGAAAAAATTAATAAGTATCCCCCGGCAAAGCCGGGGGTTTTTCATAGACGGGTATAACCCTTTGTTACGAGCCACGCATCACGTTG
>CAKSAY010000018.1 GCA_934438055.1 uncultured Oscillospiraceae bacterium
TGGTATTTGCTATTCCATCTTGTATGTGTTAAACTATTCGTGTCATTCATTTTGATGACCTCCTTTTGGTGTTTTTTTGCAGTTGTCAAGCCGCAACCTTATTCTACACCAAAAGGAGTTTCTTTTTTTCATCATCGGCTTTCGCCTTCCACTGAACCACTCGCCTAGCGAGTGGTTTTCTTTATACAAAAAAGAGCCGCATACACAGCGGCTCTTTTAAACTATTTATTTTTAAGCGCAGCCTGCGCAGCAGACAAACGTGCAATTGGAACTCTAAACGGAGAACAGGAAACATAGTCAAGCCCGATTTTATCACAGAATTCAATCGTGCTTGGATCGCCGCCATGCTCACCACAAATGCCAAGATGAATATCAGGACGGGTTTTTCTGCCAAGCTTGCAGGCCATATCAACCAAACGTCCAACGCCGGTTTGATCTAACTTCGCAAACGGATCAGACTCATAAATCTTTTTATCGTAATAATCTCCGAGGAATTTGCCGGCGTCATCGCGGCTAAATCCAAAGGTCATCTGGGTCAAATCGTTGGTTCCAAAGCTGAAGAATTCAGCCTCTTTTGCAACCTCATCTGCTGTGAGCGCAGCACGTGGGATTTCAATCATCGTTCCCACTTTATAGCGCATAGAAATACCGGATTTTTCAATAATTTCATCAGCAGTTTGGGTGACAACGCTCTTAACATATGCGAGCTCTTTGACTTCGCCAACCAGCGGAATCATAATTTCAGGAACCATGTCCCAATCCGGGTGCTTTTTGCTCACATTAATTGCCGCTTCAATCACAGCAGTCGTCTGCATTTGTGCAATTTCAGGATAAGTTACAGCAAGTCGACAACCGCGATGACCCATCATTGGGTTAAATTCATGGAGAGAAGAAACTGTGGCGTTCACCTCATCAACGCTCAAATTCATATCACGTGCAAGCTCTTCAATGTCACTCTGATTAGTCGGAACAAATTCATGAAGCGGTGGATCTAAGAAACGAATGGTCACAGGATAGCCGCCTAAAGCCTCATAAATTCCCTCAAAGTCACCTCTCTGCATAGGAAGAAGTTTTGCCAAAGCTGCCTTTCTCTGCTCCACTGTTTTTGAGAGAATCATCTCACGAACCGCTTTAATTCTCTCACCCTCGAAGAACATATGCTCGGTGCGGCAAAGGCCAACGCCCTGCGCACCAAAAGCAACTGCTTGCTTTGCATCGCGAGGGGTGTCGGCATTGGTGCGAATCTTCAAACGGCGAAATTTGTCAGCCCAAGACATAATCGTTCCAAAATAACCGGAAATAGAAGCGTCAACAGTTGGAATTGCTTCACCATAAATTTTACCTGTTGTGCCATCCAAAGAAATGTAGTCTCCCTCATGGAAGGTTTTACCGCCCAGGGTGAACCATTTTTCTTCTTCATTGATGTCGATCTCACCGCAACCGGAAACGCAGCATCTTCCCATGCCACGTGCAACAACTGCTGCATGGGAGGTCATGCCCCCACGAACCGTCAAAATGCCCTGTGCAGCGTCCATTCCCTCAATGTCTTCAGGGGAGGTCTCCAAACGAACCAAAACCACTTTCTCACCCTGTTCGCCCTGCTCCTTAGCGTCAGAAGCAGTGAAAACAACCTTGCCGCAAGCAGCGCCCGGAGAGGCCGGAAGAGCTGAGCCAATCGGCGTTGCATTTTTGAGTGCAGCCGCATCAAACTGCGGATGCAAAAGGGCGTCAAGAGAGCGCGGCTCAATCATCAACACAGCCTGTTCCTCTGTAATATGACCTTCGTTCACAAGATCAACTGCAATCTTGAGTGCAGCCGCCGGGGTGCGCTTTCCATTTCTTGTTTGGAGCATATAGAGTTTCCCATCTTCAATGGTAAACTCCATGTCCTGCATATCATGATAATGATTTTCCAATGTTTCGCAGATTTTAACAAACTGATCATAAACCTCAGGCATAACCTGCTGGAGGTGATCAATAGGCTGCGGCGTGCGGATTCCGGCAACAACGTCTTCGCCCTGTGCGTTCATCAAAAACTCACCAAACAATTTGTTTTCACCTGTCGCCGCATTACGTGTAAAGGCAACACCGGTTCCGGAAGTATCTCCCATATTGCCAAATACCATCATCTGCACATTAACAGCAGTTCCCCAAGAAGATGGAATATCGTTCATTCTTCTATAGTAGATAGCACGAGGATTGTCCCACGAACGGAACACCGCTTTCACAGCTTCCAGCAACTGCTCTTTCGGTTCAGCCGGAAAATCAGCGCCCTTTTCTTTTTTATAATACTCTTTAAAACGAACAACCATTTCTTTCAGGTCGTTTGCGTCTAACTCCGTGTCGAGCTTCACGCCTTTTGCACTCTTCATTTCATCAATAATGCCCTCAAAATTCTTCTTAGGCAGCTCCATAACAACATCAGAAAACATTTGAATGAAACGACGATATGAATCATAAGCAAAGCGCTCATTTTGTGTCTTCTTGGCAAAACCCTCAACAACTGTATCATTCAAGCCTAAGTTCAAGATAGTGTCCATCATGCCCGGCATAGAAGCGCGCGCACCGGAACGAACAGAAACCAAAAGTGGATTTTGTGGATCGCCGAACTTCTTTCCGGAAAGCTTTTCAAGCTCTTCTAAATGGTCAAAAATCTCTTTTTCAATAGACGCATCTATCTTCTTACCATCCTCATAGTAACGGGTGCAAGCCTCAGTAGATACGGTAAAGCCCTGCGGAACCGGCATTCCCAATCCTGTCATCTCAGCAAGATTCGCGCCCTTACCACCAAGGAGTTCACGCATGCTGGCATTACCTTCTTTAAAGGAATAAACATACTTATTGCTCACTAGTTTCAACCTCCGTTTAATTATTAAGAAATACACAACGCCCAAATCAGAAGCGAAAGGGGTTGTAATCCTAACAAAATATTCAAGAGAACATTCTGCATCTTTTTTATTATAACAGAATGAAATTGCGAATGAAAGGGGTTGACAGAGGGAAATCTTGAATTTTTTATGAATTCCTCCCCTACTTCTCAACTCTATGCTATAATGTTATTATAAGATTTAAAAAATCTTTCGTCTAAAACATAGCAACATCCATCCGGGCTAACGCCCTATGACATACGCTGTTCATTACGCGTAACACCATAAAATAGTGTTTTAATTGCAGAGAGCTTTAATATTTTTTCACAAAGGAGTGTCGACTATGTCAATGCAAGACTGCTGCGCTGTGATTCTCGCCGCCGGCGAGGGAAAACGGATGAAATCAACTCGACCCAAAGTTTTATGTGAAGTGCTGTTTGAGCCAATGCTCGGTTGGACGCTCTCCTCCTGCGGCGAAGCAGGCCTTGAGCATTGCTGCGTTGTTGTTGGAAATAGGGCACAAAAGGTAGTAGACTATATTGGAAACACTCCCTACCGCTATCAAAAAGAGCAAAAAGGAACCGCACACGCGCTCGTGTCGGCAATAGATTTTGTAAAACAATTCGATGGAGAGGATTTGCTCGTTTTGTACGGAGACAGTCCCTTTATTGATGCGCAAACCATCCAAGACTCTTATCGTCTGCACAAAGAAAGCAATTATGCTGTCACAGTGATCACCGCCTGCGTTGATAATCCTTATGGGTATGGACGAATTATCCGCAAAAATGGTATGTTGTCTGAAATTGTGGAAGAAAAAAATGCCACGCAAGAACAACGACAAATCCATGAAATCAATTCCGGAACTTACTGGTTTTCTATTGCATCTGTGTTAAACGTTCTCGACAAAATTCAGCCGAATCCTGTAAACGGAGAATATTATTTAACCGACGCCATTGCACTTTTAATCGAGCAGGGGGGGAGAGCCGGAATCTATCAATCGCCTGACCCGCAGATTGTTTTGGGGGCAAACGACCAGATGGGCTTAACCAAACTGAACGAAATCGCTAGAATAAAGATCTTGCAAAAACATATGGAAAACGGCGTTTTTTTCGTCAGCACAGACGGTGTTGTCATCGCGCCTGATGTGCGCATTGGCGCAGGCACGCAAATTCTTCCCGGCACCATCCTCAAAGACGGTTCTATCATAGGAAAAGATTGTGTGATTGGACCAAACACGTTGATTGCACAAAGTAAAGTGAAAGATAGAACGACTGTGAACGCCTCACAGGTATATCAAAGTGTAATCAAAGAAGATGTAAAAATCGGTCCGTTCTGCCACATCCGCCCGAACAGTCAGATTGATGAACATGTAAAAATCGGCGATTTTGTGGAAGTGAAAAATTCCACAGTCGGCGCGGGAACTGCCATTTCGCATTTGACCTACATTGGAGACAGCGATGTAGGCAAAAATGTAAACTTCGGCTGCGGTGTGGTGACTGTAAACTATGACGGCGTACATAAAAACCGCTGCAAGATTGACGACGGCGCTTTTATTGGTTGCAACACCAACCTCATAGCCCCTGTTCATGTTGGTGAAGACAGTTATACAGCCGCCGGCTCGACTATCACGGAAGATGTTCCCGGTGGAGATTTGGGAATTGCACGCGCCAGGCAAAAAAACATCGTCGGTTTCTCCAAGAAAAAACTCAAAGGGAGAAAGAAGAAAGTTTAAAGAAAAATCTGCAAACGAATCTAAAATGGACGTATATGTGCGCCAATAAGCATGTGTCCCTCTCCCAAAGCAAAAACGATTGGCAAAGAGCCGCTCTCTGACTAGAGCGTCTCTTTTTTTGTGCAATCTGCCTTGAGAAAATGAGAACAATCGCGCGCTGTGAGGGTTGCACGAGTTTCTCAGCGCCGATGAATGCTTCCGTCGTCATTCTGGCACCAAGGCAAAACCCGTCGCAAAAGACCTGCTCATTGGAAGAAATAGCATATTTATACATATAGTCGTTATATTTTTCAAACATCTGCTTCTCGGTTCCATTCAAAATTTCCTCAAGCTTTTTAAAATCACACACTATGACATCTTCCAACCGTTTCATTCGTGGACGAACCGTCTTGTAACATTCACTCGGATTAATATTTCCATACCAAAATTCTGAAATTATATTGATCATAGTATCACTTCATATCTATTGATTGTGGTACGACTCAATATATTGTACCACTATGGTATATTAAATGTTGTACAAAAATGATGTGTAATAACTATCGAGACGAAAATATGGATCGCAAAGCTCAACTGCATTTGCGGCTATCCGAGGAGGTATATATACAACTCAAAGAGCAGGCTGCACAACAAAAAAACTTTAAATAACCTAGTGGAACTGATTATTGATGAATATTTTAAAAGGCAGAAATCTCATTCTGAATAATTGTCTTCATAAAATTGGATAGAATCAAAGCAAAAAGAAAGGCTCCCTCTCACAAGGAAGCCCTTCTTTTTTTATTTAATTTCTATCCGCTACAACGCTTTCGCGTGGAATTAATACATTCCGCCAGCCGGCATTGCCGGTGCAGCAGGAGGATTCTCCTCTTTAATGTCAGTGACCAAGCTCTCAGTTGTGAGAACCATGGAGGCAACCGATGAAGCGTTCTGTAAAGCGCTTCTGGTAACCTTAGCCGGGTCAACAATACCCGCGGAAATCATGTTCGTATAATCGCCTTTGCTAATGTCATAGCCATAGTTGGGATCCTGTTTGTTGAGAATATCGTTCACAATTACAGAGCCCTCTAAACCGGCGTTTGCCGCAATCTGACGAACCGGCTCCTCTAACGCTTTTAAGATAATCTGCATACCTGTTTTTTCATCTGCATTTGCCGCAGAAGTTTCAAGATTCTTGACCGTTGAAACAGCGCTGAGCAGGGCCGTTCCTCCGCCGGCAACGATTCCCTCCTCAACAGCTGCTTTGGTTGCAGACAAAGCATCTTCAATTCTGAGTTTTTTCTCTTTCATTTCAATTTCCGTTGCAGCGCCCACTCTAATCACAGCAACACCGCCGGCTAGTTTTGCGAGACGCTCTTGAAGTTTTTCTCTGTCAAAGTCAGAGCTGGTCTCCTCAATTTGATTGCGGATTTGATTCACTCTCGAAGAAATTTGATTCTTGTCTCCAGCTCCGTCGACAATGATGGTGTTCTCCTTGTCAACCTTCACTTGATGTGCCGTTCCGAGCATATCAAGTGTCGCATCTTTGAGTTCAATGCCTACCTCACTGCTGATAACCGTACCACCGGTTAAAATAGCAATGTCTTGCAGCATCTCTTTTCTTCTGTCTCCAAAACCGGGTGCTTTTACGCCAACAACGGTAAAGGTGCCGCGCAAACGGTTTAAAATCAATGTGGTTAGAGCTTCGCCCTCAATGTCCTCAGCGATGATGAGAAGCTTTTTGCCGCCCTGAACAATCTGCTCAAGAAGAGGAAGGAGATCCTGAATGACACTGATCTTTTTATCAGTAATTAAAACATATGCATCCTCTAAAACAGCCTCCATTTTATCTGTGTCGGTGCAGAAATAAGGAGTAATATACCCTCTGTCGAACTGCATACCCTCTACAACTTCACTATAAGTTTCAGCAGTCTTAGACTCTTCAATGGTAATAACGCCGTCAGCGCTCACCTTTTCCATTGCCTCAGCAATCAATTTGCCAACAAACTCATTGTCAGACGAAACGGTGGCAACTCTGGCAATATCATCACTGCCATTCACTTGTTTTGCATTCTTTTTAATGGCGTCAACCGCTGCATCAACTGCCTTTTGCATCCCTCTTTTAATCGCCATCGGATTAGCACCTGCAGCAACATTTTTCATTCCTTCGCGCACCAAAGCTTGGGCAAGAAGGGTAGCAGTTGTGGTGCCGTCACCGGCAGCGTCGTTTGTTTTGACTGCAACTTCTTTAACAAGCTGTGCACCCATATTTTCAAACTCGTCTTCGAGTTCAATTTCTTTTGCAATGGTTACACCGTCATTGGTGATGAGCGGAGAGCCAAACTTTTTGTCAAGCACCACGTTTCTTCCCTTGGGTCCCAACGTGATTTTAACAGTGTCAGCCAGCTGATCAATGCCGGACTGCAAAGCTTTTCTAGCTTCCTCGCCATAAATAATTTTCTTAGCCATGGTAATCCCCTCCAACAATTTCTAAAAATTTATTATTCAACAATTGCAAGAACATCTGATTGACGAACAATGGTATATTCTTCACCGTCAATCTTCACTTCAGTACCTGCATACTTTGCAATCAAAACCTTGTCGCCAACATTCAGCTCCATCTTAACTTCCTTGCCGTCGACAACGCCACCAGGTCCCACAGCAACAACTAAAGCAACCTCAGGTTTTTCCTGTGCCGATCCTGCAAGAATGATACCGCTTTTTGTGGTTTCCTCTGCTTCTTGCATTTTAATAACCACACGATCTGCCAATGGTTTAATTTCCATTTCTAATTCCTCCTGCTTCTGTAAAATTAAATGAATTCAGTAACCCTATTTTAGCACTCTCGCTTTATGAGTGCTAACTATCTTTTATTGTACTGATTTTTTTCTAAAAATCAAGCGAAATCTATGCAGTTGGATATATTTTGTATTGTTGCATAATATTTCTATTATACAAAAATTATTTTTTGTATTTATTTACGGTTTGTTTTTTGCAAATGGACATAAAAGCAGTCACTGCACATATAATAATCGGTACGGTATTGTGAGGTGAGGATATGGACAAACAGAAAAAGCAAGAGAAAAAACGGGATATTGAACGCATAAAAAAAGCAATGCAGCGCTTTCGCAAAGTTCCGGGCGATGTTGATGATTTTATCTTTTTTATGGAACAATCAGACGACGATGATTGTGGAAACCAACATACGCAAAAATAATCCATTAAGATTCAAACCTACATTCTAATCACAAAACAATAAGGTGTTACCCCCTACATTTCGGAAAGTGACGGTCTATCTTGCTTTTTGTAGTAAAAATATGGTATAATAAATGCAAACATTTATTATCGATTTAAAAGTGCGTGCGATTTTTCTTCACGATGTTCAGAAACGCACTTGCACAATTCTACCATGCCCACTTTGTGTTCATGGCAGAACCAAATGCAAACATTTATTATCGATTTAAAAGTGCGTGCGATTTTTCTTCACGATGTTCAGAAACGCACTTGCACAATT
>CAKSAY010000019.1 GCA_934438055.1 uncultured Oscillospiraceae bacterium
AAACTCTACGCAAGTGTCAGGTCGTACCAACGCAACGTGATGCGTGGCTCGTAACAAAGGGTTATACCCGTCTATGAAAAACCCCCGGCTTTGCCGGGGGATACTTATTGCTTTATGAGCCATGGGCGCACAGAGACACCAATATGCCATATAACTGAATAGAAATGTTGTGTACATAGTGGGATGGAATCTGCAAGAAGCTGAAAGCAAACTTCTGGTTTGACAAACAGCAAGCACATATAGAGCTAGGCTCTGTTTGGTAAGTCCGCCATAAGGGATGAAACCGTAAAGTTATCATTTGTAGAAGTAGCGTAAATGTGGCACATAGATGAAGGGAACAAGCGTGAGCCTTAGGCATGGGGATCTCACAGCGGTTTCATTAACTGAATAACAACAAATTGTGGGAAGGCAGCAGAACTATAGTAGTGAAGAAGAGTCTGTAAATTGGGATGGAGCGAAAGGGTGAACAATCAATCAGTTCAACTACGTTCCGCTTCGTAGTCGGAGCAACGTCTGTCGATAACGTTAAAGGTGACAGTGAAAAAAGGGACAGAACGAAAATAATGTATGAATATAAGTAGTTTCATAGATCAGATGCTAGGCAGCAATCATCTTAATGTTGCATATCTGCAATTCGTCAGAAACAAAGAAGCAGCGGGTGTAGATGGTATGGAATATATCGAAGTTAGGAATTATCCTTTAGAAAACGGTGAAATTATCAAGGAGAAGTTGCGGAGACAAAATATAAGCCGCAACGGGCGAGGCGTGTAGAGATACCTAAATCGGATGGAGATGTAAGAAATCTTAGAGTGCCTAGCGTTACGGATAGATTATCCAATAGGCAATCATACAAGTGCTAACCCCGATATTTGAGAATCAGTTCCATGAGCATAGTTATTGCTTGCGTGCAGACCAAAGTGAACAGCAAGCGGTTATCAAAGCATTGAAGATGATAAATGAAAGAGATAAGTGGATAGTGGATATAGACTTTCAAAAGCTTTTTGAAACAGTAGACTATGATAAACTGATGACTGAATTAGTCGGGCTATTAAGGATGAGAATGCAATCTTTATTGTAAAAAATTCCTTGTCAATGGAACCATGGTGAATGGACAGTATGAATATTCTGTTATAGGCATACCGCAAGGTGGCCATCTGTCACTACTCTTGGCAAATATCATGCTCAATGGGCTTAACAGGGAAATGGACGCAAGAGGACTGAAATTTATACGCTATACCGATGACTACATCATCATGGTGGGAAGCAAACAGGCAGCAGAATGAGTAATGAAGCGTCTAACCTCATTCATAGAGGAGAGGCTCGGGTTGAAAGTGAATGTAATCAAGAGTAAAACCGATAAGTCAGCAGGGATAAAGTATCTCGGTTTTGGATTCTATTATGACTCATTTGCTAAAGAATACAAAGCCAAACCATACACCATGGTTGTAGTAAATCTTAAGGAAAGGATGGAAGCATTAATTTGCGGGAGCTGGGGTGTAGGCAATGCTTATAAGGTCAAGAAGTTTAATAAAATTATATGGGGATGGATAAATTACTTCAAAATTGGGAATAAAAAGAGCTTGTGCGAGAGACTTGATTCAAATATCAGATATTGTCTGCGAACGTGTATCTGGAAGCATTGGAGGACTCCACAAAACAGAGCAAAGGCTCTGATAAAACTTGGACTTTACGAAAAGACGGCAGAGCTGCGTATACAGGTAATCGTATTGCCTATGTTTGCAACAAAGGAGCTGTCAACGTGGAGATAAACAATAAAAGACTAGCCATTTTTGGACTAGTCTCCATGTTAGATTACTACTTCAAAAGACGGAGTTTAATGTTAAGTTGGTTAAAGCGCCGGGTACCAAACGATACAAACAGTGGTGTGAGAGGTTGAAAATTTGATTAAAATCCTCTCCTATTCGATTATGATTCTCTGTTTGATGAAAACAAAACAAGTTTAGCGGCTATCTAGCAGTTTTGATATAAGACAATATGGATTTTATCAGGATTTCAACACAGGACTCTTTCACTTAATTGCTAAGATAAGTCGATTTTTGGTCACACAATAAAAAGATAGAGAAATGTTTGATTTCAAGAAAGCTAGAACGAAAGGGAAAGACAAAGGTGTAAATTTTTCTGTTTGATTTGAGTGTTAACCGATATAAAAATGTGGGGCTATTGTATCATAGATACTTTCGCCGATTCCATCAACCTCTAAAAGCTGCTCTATGCTCGTGAAGCTCCCTAACTCTTCACGTTTGCTCAGAATTGCTTCAGCTCTGCTCTCTCCAATTTGTTCTACAGTTAATAGCTGCTCATAGTTTACTGTGTTTAGGTCATAATATGCGTTTGGATCCTTTTGTATAGTTGATTTAGAGTCCATGCTATTTCGATTATCTAGTTCTTCTGTTTGTTCAGATTCTACTGCGTTTGTAGTTGGATTTTGGGCAAGTGTTGGAAATGTGCTATCAAGGTTTTCATAGGCCGGTGTTGCGTAAACGGCAAATAATATGATTGCAAAGATCAAGAGGATGATGAGAATTTCTAGAATCATATTTAAGGTTTCATTGCCGTCATTTCTTTTCCGCTTCATTCGTTGCCTCACAATCGTTATACATATAGATGAGGAGATATTTCTTCATAGATACTTTCCCCAATTCCCTCAACGTCTAACAACTGATCTACACCGGAATATCCTCCTAGTTCGTCGCGTTTTTGCAAAATTGCAGTGGCTTTTGTGGGGCCTATCCCCTCAATTGTGCAGAGTTGTTCATACGTTACAGTGTTTAAATTATAATAGGCGTTTGGATCTTTCCCTGATGCACTCTTTGGGCTGTCATCTGCCATAGAAGCAAGAATGCTTTGGTTTGCATTTGCAAAGAATTCACAATGAGCAGCGAGAAAGGAATGACCTTGGGGACTGGTAAGATAGTTAAATAGAATCACAAGAAGAATCATGCAAAAAGCTAAGAAAGATAATAGAAAATAAAATAAGCGATTATGCGTTTTCATTTTGCTCCTTTAGGGTTTCAGACGATAGATCTTTTATGCTTTTAGAGAGAGGAGGTCTAGCGTCTGTGACAAATTCTTTTAAAGAAACAGCTAAGCCTGCCAACGACTGAATTTCACTTGGTATGATGATTTTTGTTGCCTTGCCGTCTGCTGCTTTGCCAAAGGCATCGAGCGCTTTGAGGGTGATGACCTTTTCGGTTGCGTTGGCTTGATTGAGCAACACCAAGCTATCTGCATTTGCCTTTTGCACCATTAAAATTGCTTCTGCTTCTCCTTGTGCCTCCTGAATGTTTTGCTCACGAATTGCCTCCGCATGAAGAATAAGAGATTCTTTCTCTGCTTGGGCTTTTAGAATTCTTGCCTCTTTTTCTGCCTGTGCACGCAAAATTTGCGACTGCTTTTCTCCCTCTGCCACTAAGATAGCGCTGTTTTTTCTACCCTCAGCTTGTAGAATAGATTCACGCCTTTCTCGCTCTGCTTTCATTTGCTTCTCCATGGCGATTTGAATTTCTTCCGGTGGTATAATATTTTTAAGCTCTACACGATTCACCTTTATGCCCCATTTGTCAGAAGCAACGTCGAGAATATTGGTGATTTTTGTGTTGATAACATCCCGAGAGGTGAGTGTATGATCTAATTCTAAATCGCCGATAATATTACGTAGCGTTGTTGCTGTTAAGTTTTCAATGGCTGAAATGGGGTTTTCGACACCATAGGTGTAAAGCTTAGCATCAGTGATTTGAAAGAAAACCACCGTGTCAATCTGCATAGTAACATTATCCTTGGTAATAACCGGCTGGGGAGGAAAGTCTACCACCTGCTCTTTTAATGACACTTTATTTCTTACTTTATCTATAAACGGGATTTTAACATGTAAACCTGTTGACCATGTGGCATGATAGGCGCCCAGCCTTTCAAGAACATACACCTGTGCTTGTGGCACAATTTTGAAATTGGCAATGATAATCAATAGAATAATAATCAGTAAAGCCAATGAGATATATAACGCAACCATAATGCTCCTTTCACTTTTCTACAAAGTTTATGTTAGAGATTTTATGTTAATCATTTTCAGCTTCTGCATTTAGAGAATCCTCTGGTGAAACCAAATGCACATGCAGCGTAACTCCTTGGATATCGTCAATGCGAACATAACAGTTCCGATGGATGGTGGCGTCTGTGTTTGCACGTGCCGCCCAGTCTTGCCCCTGCACGAAAACGCGGCCTTGAGAATGCATATTATTAATATCCTCTGTTACGAGCGCTGTCATTCCAATGAGACTGTCTGCATTTGTTGGTATTTTTTTCGGTTTTAAAAAACGTCCGGTGAAAGGCCTTGTGGCTGCAACAAGGACGGCGCTGACGACGATAAATAATATCATTTGGAGTGGAATACTTCCACCGCATAAAGCGACAACAAAGCCAACTAAACTTCCGGCTGCACACCAGATAGAAACCAGTTGCACTGTGCATCCCTCAAGAATTGCAAAAACCAGAAACAGGAGAGCCCAAACAATCAAATTCCAAGTCACTTTCCATCCATCCTTTCGTTTATATTATTACTTGCCGCCTAAGATCTTAGATGAAATGAAAATAAAATGTTGTCCATATGCATTTTGATAGACATAAGCGTTCTTTAGCTAGCTGAATTTTATTATAACACAATTGTAATGCAGCTTACGCTACATTATTGGCAAAGCCAATGTTTTGCCTCCGCAAAAGCAATTGAT